>CAZBQV010000011.1:0-1985 GCA_964494235.1 uncultured Candidatus Saccharibacteria bacterium | reverse complement strand
GTCGCATCTTTAAATGGCAAACCGACCCACTGTCGGAGTGGATCGAGCGGACGATACTCTTTCCCCTCTTTCGCGCATCGTGCGCGATACACTGCATTGAAGAAATCCATGAATTCTTCCGACCGCGCTACGCGCATCATCGGCGTCCCGTCTCCTGATTTCAAACTTATTCCTTTCATTCCAGCATCAGATCTGTTTGTCGCTGCAAACTGTTCGAGTTCAATAAGATACCCGAGCTCAAAAAAATCAGGCAGGAGCGCATATCCATTTCTTAGCACCTCATCAACATATCGCTCAATGACCGCAGGATCCTTGAGTATGCGTTTGTAGTGAGCAGTCAGCATATCGCTATTCCTTTCGGACAAACAATGACGTCGGCATCGTGTTAGTTCGCACCGCGTCTTCTATTGCGCGCGCGGTTTCTGGCATAAAGGGCGCAAGATGTTGCGCAACTGTCGCGAGGTGCCGTACAAGCTTCTCTATGTCAGCTTTCGCCTCAGCAACATCAGCTACTTCAGGTGATTTGATTTTCTTAAACGGCTGGTGCTCTTGAATATACTCATCCGCTTTTGCAATGTGCGCAAAGATAAGATCCATTGCTTCGTTGAGCGCGTATCGCTCGAGCGCATCAACAAACGGCTGCTCGAACTCCTTCTTTTCAATAAGAACCGGCGCATCAAGGTGCGTTTCTGCGAGCTTCATGATGCGCGCTACCTGATTGCCGAGACCGTTTGCAAGATTAGCATTGTACGCATCCTTAAACCGCTCCATCGTAAAGTCGCTATCTTCAAACGGATGAATGTGGCGCGCAAGATAATATCGGAGTGCCTCCGTGCCGTATTCACCAACGATACTCATTGGATCGATTACATTACCGAGCGACTTCGACATCTTTTGCCCGCCCGAGGTGATAAAACCGTGTATCCAGATTTGCTTCGAGTACGGAAGTCCGGCAGAACAGAGCATCGCTTGCCACATCGCAGCCTGTTGGCGCACCTGGTCCTTTCCTGCGATCTGTACCCCCGGCCAAAATCCATCAAAGTCTTCTCGCTCTGGCCAACCGGTCGTCGATATGTAATTGATGAGCGCATCAAACCATACATACATGACATGTGCGTCGTCTCCTGGCACCGGAACGCCCCACGGCATTTTTTCTTTCAAACGAGAGATGCTGAAATCTTCGAGACCGCGCTCAACAAACGCTTTGATCTCATTGAATCGGATATCCGGTACCACAAACTCTGGACGATCCCGATAGAGATCGAGAAGCGCCTGCTGATATTTCGAGAAGCGGAAGAAATAATTCTCTTCCTCGCGAATCTCAAGCTCTTTATTGGGATGCAGAGGACATCGACCATCGACGAGCTCTGAGTCAGTCTTTTCAAGCTCGCAGCCGACACAATACTTTACCTTATAGAGCTTCTTGTAGATATCGCCCGCAGCAACACAGCGCTTCCAAAATTCCTGCGCCGCGGCTTTGTGGTGCGGATCGGTCGTTCGAATGAAGTGGAGAATGTCGGCATCAAGGCCGAGAAGCGGCGCGAGGCCTCTAAACTTTTCTGCATACTCGTCGGTGTACGCCTGCGTGTCCTTCCCCTGCGCGAGCGCAACTTCGTAAATCTTTTGGCCATGCTCATCCGTGCCGGTATTAAAAAACACCACATCACCCATCTGCTTTCTAAAACGCGCAAAAATATCCGCATGCACAATCTCAAGTGCAAAACCGATATGCGGATCCGCATTCACATATGGAAGCGTCGTGGTGATGTAGTATTTCTTTCCCATAGACTATCTGATTGCCTCTACGAGATCCGCAATTGCAACACGCTTCTGTTCTCCTGTATCGCGATCACGCACAGTCACCGTGTCGATAAGCTCGGGCGTCTCGCCGAGTGTTTCAAAGTCGATCGTGATGCAAAACGGCGTACCGATCTCGTCCTGACGACGATACCGTTTTCCGATGTTGCCATTATCATCCCATGCAA
>CAZBQV010000010.1:10115-18786 GCA_964494235.1 uncultured Candidatus Saccharibacteria bacterium | reverse complement strand
CGAGTTTCTGGAGGCGCATGTCGAGAATCGCTGTCGCTTGACGCTCCGAGAAACCAAACTTTTTCATGAGTCCTGCGTGCGCTGTCGGCACATCCTTCGCAGCGCGAATAAGCTTCACAATCTCATCGATATGATCGAGCGCTTTCTTGAGACCGAGGAGAATGTGCTCACGGTCGAGTGCTTTTGCGAGATCAAACTCCGTACGGCGACGCACCACCTCTTCTCGGTGTTTGATGTACTCCTGGATGATGGACTTGAGCGAAAGCGTCTGCGGCACACCATCGACAATCGCCACCATGTTGTAGTGAAAGGTCTCTTCAAGCTGTGTGTGCTTGTAGAGCTTGTTGAGAACCGTCTGCGGCTGCGCGCCGCTCTTCAGCTCCACCACCACGCGGATGTCTTTTGTTGATTCGTCACGAAGATCTTTGATGCCCTCGATTTTTTTATCACGGACAAGATCCGCGATCTTCACGAGCATGTCGGCCTTGTTTACGCGATACGGGATCGACGTAATGATGATTGAAAAGGCACCCTTTTTGTCTTCGGTGATTTCCGCTTCGCCACGCACCACGACGCCGCCCTTGCCGTTGGCGTACGCATGGGCAATATCCTTTTTATTAAATGCAATTGCTCCCGTTGGAAAATCAGGACCTTTGATGTGCTCGAGAAGATCATCGGTCGTTGCCTCAGGATTGTCGATCAAGTGTGCCGTCGCAGCGACGACCTCACGGAGGTTGTGCGGCGGAATGTTGGTCGCCATACCGACCGCAATGCCGAGTGTGCCGGCAAGAAGAAGATTTGGTACCGCAGCAGGAAGCACTTCCGGCTCGCGCTTGGTACCATCGAAGTTTGGACGCCAATTGACTGTTTCTTTTTCAAGATCGCGCAAGAGCTCTTCTGCAATGCGCGACATCTTTGCCTCGGTATAACGATACGCAGCAGCGCCGTCTCCGTCGATCGAGCCAAAGTTTCCTTGACCAACGATAAGTGGGTAGCGCGTTGAAAACGGCTGTGCGAGCTTTACCATCGCGTCATACACCGCCATATCGCCATGTGGGTGGAAACTACCAAGTACGTCTCCGACTACGGTCGCTGATTTCTTGAAACGTGCGGTCGCGGTGAGACCATTGAGGCGCATCGAGTAGAGGATGCGGCGATGTACCGGCTTTAAGCCGTCACGCACATCGGGAAGCGCGCGCGAGGTGATGACCGACATCGCATAATCGAGATACGCAGTACGCATCTCATCAACAATGCCCTGGAGCACAATACCCTTTTCAGCGCCGTCTGCCGCCATATTCTCCTCGGGTGTTTCGTCGATATTCTTCTTTCGCGGCATAGGAAAAGCAGTTGTTTTATCCTTCCTATTATATCACAAAAACCGAGCTAGCGCGCGCTCGTTGAGGTTGCAATACGCACTTCTCGTGTTGTAGCTGGCTGCGCCACCGAGCCCTGTGCATTCGCCCCATAATAAACCTCAAATGCGCTTGGTGTGTCACCTTCCTCAGGAGCACCCACCATGTAGGTGCCCGTCTCACTAATACTTCCTGCAGTAGGCGCTGGCTGCTCATCAGCACCCATTGCGCCAATCACCTGTCCGAGATTTGTGCGGCTTTCAGAGAAAAAAGTACCAAGTCCTTCTTGTGTTTCAGTAATCTCCTCAGTTGCAAACGTCGGAGCAACGTCAAAACGTGCGGGAAGTGTGACGCCCCACACGAGCGCAACAAGACCAGTAAAGGCAGATGCCGCAAGAAATGAAACATGCACTCGAACGTCTTTTGGTCGTTCACGCATGCGCTCTATCCAGAGGCGATTCATATATATGAAGTGTACTACGCTTTGAGCACGACAATAACCCCTTCCTTGTCGATAAGATCTTTCTTTTTGATCGTAAGCTTTTCTTCTGCCGCAAGTCCTTCGGAACTTTCTTCTTTGAGGAATGCCGTCAGTGCATTCTTATCGTAGTGCATCGGGATGATCACGCGCGCTTCGAGCTTCACACCGAGCGCAGATGCTGCAGGCACATCGAGCACATCACCGCCGCCGATTGGTACAAAAAGAATATCGATGTCGCCAAATTTCTCGAGAATCTTTGGATCGATTGTACTCTCACCGAGCGCGCCAAGAAAAACCATGTTGATACCTTCGAGCATCACTTGGTAGATCGTGTTGAAACGCTCCTCGCCATCGTACATCGTCTTTACGCCGAAGCCGCGTGCAGTCACCTCACCTATTTCGTACTCTCCAGGGCCCGATGCAACAAATGGCTGGCGCTCACCGTACGACATTTGTTCAACGCCATTGAAATCAGAGTGGTTCATCGTGACAAATACCGCATCTGCGCCGAATTTTACCGGCGTAAGTTTTGAACTTTTTGCAATAGGATTAAATGCGATTGTCGTGTCGCCAAACGAGACTTTAAAACACTCCCCTCCGTGGTAGGTGATGACCATATGTGGCGGATTATAGCATGAGGAGTGGAATGGCCGGAAATGCTTCGCATTTCCGGCCACATTCTCCCCATCGTTATCCCCATACTTATCCACAGAAATACTCACGCAACGAACCTAATGATTACAAAGCGCACATTTTTTCATACTCATGTAGTACTAGATGTCAGATGCACACAAAGCAAAGGATGAGCACGATGGATGTAATCAGTGCAAAAGAAAGTTCACACAGCCCGCTCGAAGGCGAGCGACTCTTCAATTCGCGCACCCGCGAAGGCGAGTGCGGCAACCGACCCGATATGCGAATTCGGCAGGACGGTGAACATCTGCGTGTCGGACGCGAGGATCTCTTTGACCGCGTGTTCACACGCTACTCGTGAGACGGTGCCGAGCCGCATCCGCGGCTCGGCATATACTCTGCACACCCTGCAGAGTTTTTTATTTGACAATCTTCATAGAGGAAAGGAAACTATGAAGATGCCTGCATGTGCAGCGCATTGTTCTTAAATTTAAAAAAAGCAGGAGGATCTTGTGACCGGAATCGGCATTGGTATCGGCATGCATGACAACGTCATGGCAGCCGACGGAGCGGAAGCGGCCGCGGACGAGTACAAACGCTTTCTCGAGTGCCCCGCAGACGATCTGAGCGTTCGTGAGGTGCCGATGAGCACCAATCGTCAGAATCGCCGCAAGCACCGCCGCGGCTTCGCAGGGGCGATCCCTCCAGAGCTCGCGCCGCGTCGCGGAGAGCCGTGCGACGGTAGGTGTCGGCCGGAAGACTGATTCGAAGTCATGCGGCACCGAGACCTCATATGAAAGGGGGCGCAGCCTTTGGCTGCGCCCCTCGGACCAACCCCCTCAATGGGGCTTTTTTATTGCTATCCGCCCACATTTTTAAATACTTGACAAGTTTCTGGGATGTACTATAGTACTCGAGTTCGCGGGCTCGGATCGTCCGAGAAGCTGCGACTGTTCCCTTCATAAGGAGGACACAGCATGCGACACCGTTCCATCTTGGGCCTCACGGCCCTTGCCCTGTGTTCGATCGACAACGATCTCAAGTCCGCCGGCGCCGGCGGCACGCCCCCCAAGGGTGACAGCAACCATGTGGCGATGAAGAACGACAACCTGATCCTCGGCGACACCGGCGACAAGGTGAAGGTCGGCGGCGGCATCCTCGCGGTCGACGAGGGCGCGCGCGACATCGGCGACACGCAGCTGCGCGACGAGGTGCCGGTCGACACCTTCATGTCCGACAAGTCGGACTACCACGGTGACGACGACATCGACATGCTCGGCGGCACCGAGACCCAGGAACGTCTCGCGGCCTGAACGCCGGTCGGCGGCCTTCTAGGCCAATCGGCTGGAAGGCCTCACCAACACCGGGGCCGGCGCGTACGCGCCGGCCCCCACTACCACGACCACCTTACAAAGGTGGCGTTTTCTTTTCCAAATCACACAATCGACATTGACCAGTGAGAATCTGTGTCCTAGAGTAAATCTCATTCGAGAAGGCCTATCGTGGAAGCTTCTCGATCGTTCTTAGGAGAACGCATCATGCTCGACAAAAACGGCAAGCCGATCGAACGACGGGACTGCCAGAACGAACGCGGCCCGTTCGTTTCGCCGAAGGAGCAGCGGCTCACCCCGGTGACCATCTCCGAGCGGCCCGGCTGCCTCGGCGAAACCACCTATGCGCTCGGGGACCGCGTTCCCGTGAAGACGACACCCTGAAGCCGAACGGCGGGCGCTCAAATGAGCGCCCGCCGCCACCCACTCATCAGAGTGGTTTTTTAATATTTAAATATTGACTTTTTATATATGTGTACTACTATAATCGCAGCAAGTTCCGAATCGGCAGGATTGAGCTTTGGCTCTCCTGCCGTGTGTAGGGAAAGACACACGATCACGCCCCACAGGGAACCCCCCTCCCCTGCATCGTCTACGGTTCCCCCACCGAGACGACATGATCGCATGGTCTTCTTCCTACACGGAGGTGTACGAGCACATCTATCCCGCCCGCTCGGCATCTCCAGCACGTCGACGGCTCCACCCAAGCAGTCGACACACGGCCACGAGGCACTTGATGCAACTCCCTCGCCCTCCAGCGAAGCGCCGCCCGCATCAAGGCCTCGTGGCCGTCCCTACCAACCTGCCCTCACCGGCAGGTTTTATTTTTATAAACTACGATTGACAAATAGAAAAAATCGTACTATCGTTACTCCTGGCATCAGTTCGACTCGGAGAGGAGCCGGTAAGCCGCTGTCTTTGCCCCCCAGAGCAACGGAAACCACCCTCTTCGAGCACGGAGCACTCGCTCGCGCAGCTTGCGCGGCCGCACGCCCATCGTGGTTGTCTGCGGTCCCCCCAGAGCAAAGTGCTTCGTGGCGGCGCACGGGAAAGCCAGAGCCTCCTTGGCAAACCCGTGCGCCGCACTTACCCTTCCTCGCATCACCTGCGGGGATTTTCTATACCAAAACCTAGACGAAACCGGCTTTCTGTAGTACATTGGCCACGTTCTATTTATCAGTTCTCGAGGTGTATCGACTAATCCCGCGCATATGCGCACGGCCATGAGTATCGGCTGCGCGGAGCGGTACGCTTCAGAAAAAATCATGAACACTACAACTGACGAGCAGATGCTCGCCGCAGAAGAAGTATTGGACGCAAAGGAGGAATTAAAAAAGAACAGCCCGATGCATGCGCTCGTGGCTGAGAGCCCGATGCCACCGCAAGTCGGTGATGTCATCGAAGGTACCGTCGCAGCTATCGGCCGCGCACGTGTCTTTGTTGATTTGCCACCATTTGGCTCAGGTATTATCTACGGTCGCGAGTACATGAATGCGCGCGACATTCTCCGCAAGGTATCGATTGGCGATACGATCGCGGCGAAAGTCGTTGATGCTGGAAATAAAGATGGCCACATTGAGCTCTCACTCAAGGAAGCTCGCCAGGCCCTCATCTGGAGCGACGCCGAAGAAGCTGCAAAGAAGCAGACCGTCCTCAACCTCGTGGTGAAGGAAGCAAACAAGGGAGGTCTCATCCTCATGTGGCAGGGAGTGTCAGGATTCCTTCCTGCCTCACAGCTTTCTGCAGAACACTACCCACGTGTTGAAGATGGCGACAAGGACAAGATCTTTACCGAACTCCAGAAACTTATCGGTACGCATCTCAATGTCGTCGTGATCACGGCAGATCAGAAAGAAGGCAAGCTCATCTTCTCTGAAAAAGGTCCGCAGGAAAAAGAAGAGAAGGAAGAGAAAGTCAGCAAGTATTCAGTGGGCGATGTCCGCGAGGGCACGGTCACGGGCGCTGTCGACTTCGGTATCTTCGTGAAGCTTGAAGAAGGTCTCGAAGGTCTCGTGCATATCTCTGAACTCGACTGGGGCCTCGTCGAAGACACCCGCGCACTCTACAAAGTCGGCGACAAGGTGAAAGTGAAAATTATCGAAGTGAAGGACGACAAAATCTCACTCTCAATCAAGCAGCTTGAAGAGAATCCATGGGTGTCTGCCGGCAAGAAGTACAAGAAGGATGAAATCGCACAGGGTGTGATCATCAAGTACAACAAGCACGGCGCACTCGCCTCAATCGAAGAAGGCGTTGCAGGTCTCGTGCATATCTCTGAGTTTGAATCTGAGCAACAGCTCAAGAGCACACTCGAGCTCGGCAAGAGCTATCCATTCAAGATCACGCTCTTTGAACCAAAAGAGCAGCGTATGACGCTCTCATACAAGGAAGCACTCACCGCGAAATAATTGAAGACATAAAATGAAAACGCGCGCCCCCTTTCGGGGCGCGCGTTTTCATTTCTACTACCCTTTCCGCAACAATCCCGTCTTCTTCCCCGCGCGCACAAAAAGAATGCCGCGCACGAAAGATGCTTCGGTGATCATGAAATCCGGCGCATTCACTGACGCGCCATTGACTGACACCGCTCCGCTCTCCACGAGCCGCCGTGCTTCTGATTTTGATGGCGCAAGTCCCGAGGCGACAAGCGCCGCAGAGATACCAAATCCCTGTTCAAGCTCCGTATCAGTCACTACGTGCGGACGAAGTGATGTGACAACGTTCTCAAGATCATTATCAGAAAGATCTGCCGCAGAAAAATCACCACCGAAGACAAGGTCAGAGACATGCGCTTCTCGCTCAGCCACCGTTTCTCCATGAATCATTGCTGTGACTGCGTGAGCAAGTACTCGTTGCGCGTGACGCTTTTGCGGCTCTTTGCTATGCGCCGCCATCACCTCTGCAATTTCCGTGCGCGGCATGAATGTAAAGATATTGAGGTATTCCTCAAGCCCATCATCAGAGAGATTGAACCAAAACTGATAGAACATAAATGGGGAAGTCTTCTCCGGATCAAGCCAGACCGCATTCCCCTCTGATTTTCCAAACTTCTTCCCCGACTTCTTGTCTTCAATGATCGGCGTCGTGAGCGCGTATGCAGATGCGCTTTCTTTTCGTCGAATGAGATCGACACCTGAAATAATGTTTGCCCATTGATCTGAGCCGCCCACTTGCAAATCAACACCTTCGGTCTTGTAGAGGTGGAGGAAATCATATCCCTGCAAAAGCGAGTACGAAAACTCCGTAAACGAAAGTGGATCTTCTGCATCGAGGCGCTTCTTGATGATGTCGCGCTTTACGAGCTGATTGACCGTGAAGTGTTTCGCAATATCACGCAGGAACTCAATGATGCCGAGTCTCGTAAGCCAATCAGCGTTATTGAAAATCTCGTACTGCTTATCACCAAAGATGCCACTGAGCTGCTTTTTAATAGCAATTGTATTGTTCGCAACGGTCGCATCGTCGAGGAGCACGCGCTCGCCGCTCTCGCGCGGATCACCAATCATACCCGTGCCCCCACCGACAATAAATACGATTTCGTGCCCGGCATCCGCAAGATGCTTCATGAGGATTACTGGCACAAGATTGCCGACATGAAGGGAATCCGCAGTCGGATCAATACCGAGATACGCCTTCCGCATTTGCGCAAGAAAAACGTTTGCCTCACCGCCTCCTTCCTGACTTATAAGACCACGGTCACGAAGATCGTGCGCGATATTTACGACTGACATAGCCATACTATAGAAGATATACCGCACCACAGCAAGAAAATAAGCCGGATGCTCAGAATGCTATAATCACGAGATGAATCGCTCGGTACGCTCCTCACGTCATCTCTTGGTTCTCCTTGGCGCATTCTTTTTCTTTTCATTTTTACCGTTTGTTGCATACGCCGCTCCCGCGCCACTTACAGATGCAACGGTCAATCTCTACTGCCAATTCAAAACGGGGAATAAGACGCTCAGTTCAAGCGGGAGCGGCGTCTTCGTGAGCGAACGCGGCATCATACTCACTAATGCACATGTTGCAAAACACTTTCTTTTGCAAGGCACAGAAGGGAAGACAACCGGCACGTGTTCGGTCCGTACTGGATCCCCCGCAAAAGCCGCCTACACCGCCGCAGTCCTCTACATTTCCCCACAGTGGCTCGCCTCTTCAGCAACAAAGACAAGCGGTACCGGCGAACACGATTTTGCACTCCTCTACATCACCGGAGCAACAAAAGGTTCGATTCCCTCCTCATTTCCTAAACTTCCGCTCAAGCTCTTCAGCGATGCGCGCGAAAATGAAACGGTCCGCATCGCCGGATACCCCACCGAAAAGCTCAATTTTAAGCAAGTACAAAATAAACTACACTATACGATAGCGACATCTTCCATCACGAGCCTCCGTACATTTACCACTTCTCCGTACGTCGACGTCGTCAATATTGCGCCCTCGGCCGCCGGAAGCGCCGGCATCTCAGGCGGACCGGTTATCAATGAAGCATCAGAAGTGATCGGTATCGCAACTGCCCTCAGCAGCAGTAAAAAAGACCGTACACTGCGCGCAATCACGATTCCATATATCGATCGCGTGGTTCAATCAGAGACAGGACTCCCGCTCAACCTCATCCTCTGGGGCAATCTCCCTGCACGCGCAAGTACAACCGCCGCATCTATCCCAACCGACACAATCAAAACCCTCCGTACCTCCCTCTTCAAGAAAAAGTAACTAATTGAATTGATTCATTGCCTGTACGTGCCCTTCGTCCATGATGGTGTCGATTGCTTCGGCGACTTTTTTTGAAACTTTTTTGAGGATGTCGAGCTCGGCTGTTTTGAAATCTCCCATAAGAAAATCAAGGATCTTCTGCTCACCTTTTGGCTTAC
>CAZBQV010000010.1:2908-10015 GCA_964494235.1 uncultured Candidatus Saccharibacteria bacterium | reverse complement strand
GTTTTGAAATCTCCCATAAGAAAATCAAGGATCTTCTGCTCACCTTTTGGCTTACGGAGTTTCCCTGTCGGCGTCGCCGGACAAATACCCACGCGAATACGCACGAAATCTTTTGTCTTCAGCGTCTTGATGATTGACTCAACGCCATTGTGTCCACCCGAACTGCGACCAAATGAAATTTTGATTGAGCCCAGTGGGAGATCCATATCGTCGTACACCACGATCAAATTCTTTGCTTTTTTTGCACTCGTCACAATTTTTGCAACGGCAGCGCCCGACTTATTCATGAATGTTTCAGGAAACATGAGGAAAATATCATCACCTTCTGAAATAAGTGACGAGTATTTTGCCGAGATAACCGGAGTAGGCATATCATGCGCCTTTAGAAAAGTTGCAAGGACAATCCTGCCGGCATTGTGACGCGTCATTTCGTATTTTTCTCCTGGATTTCCGAGTCCAACAATGTAGTGCATATCCGAAACATTGTACCTCAAATGCCAAAAACTTGTGTGCCGCCAAACTTAGGAATATACTAGTGCCAATCGTATGGATAATCACTTCACATCGTCGCGTGATACCAACGTTCCTCCTCCTTCACAGTCGCAGCCTGAGCCGAATCATCAGAAGAAAGAAAGCTTTTGGGGCGAGCTCGCGCGTTTTGCGATCATTGCCGTAATTGTCGTGTTTCCGATCCGCATGTTTATCGCGCAGCCGTTCATCGTCTCGGGTGCATCGATGGAACCGACCTTCCAGAACGGCCAGTATCTCATCGTTGACCAGATCAGCTATCGTATGGAAAATCCGCAACGCGGCGACGTCGTGATTTTCCGCTACCCGCGCGACACGTCAAAGTTTTTCATCAAGCGCGTCATCGGACTGCCGGGCGAAACCATAAAGATCGAAGGGGACAGCATGCTCATTTACAACCTTGCACATCCAAATGGCTTTGCGCTCGATGAGACATATGTCGAAGACATGCAAAAAGATTCATTTGTGACACAGACACTCGGCCCTGACGAATATTTTGTTCTCGGCGACAACCGCGACGCGAGCTCGGACTCGCGCGTGTGGGGAATCCTCCCGCGCGACAATATCGTTGGCCGAGCATTCATTCGCTTATTCCCCGTGACCGAACTTGAGTTGTTCCCCGGACACATTGTGCCGGAAGAGATTAATCGTTCTTAGTGCCCCGCAACCATGTCTACGCTTTCCCCGATTGATTTCCTGAGGCTTGCCCATCAGACCGCATACCATTTTGGATTTACGCCAATCGAGTCACTGAAAGGTCCCGAGCGATCAAAGAAGATGGCGCGCATACCGAAAGTCAGCATGCACGAACGAAAGATCGATGCCTTCGGCGGAGCGCTCGTCTGCGGCGTGACAAACTACCTTGAAAAAGCACTCTATACGCAAGAACCAACATTCTTTTTCTCGACACAAGAAATGCCGCGTACAAAAGAGATTGCACTCAATCTCCAGATTGTCGGCGTCAAAAAGAGCATTGCAGAATCGATTTTGATTCAGACTATCCGGGCACTCGTTCGTGATGCGGGATATCCAAACACTTCCATCCGTATCAATTCCCTCGGTGACCAGGATTCAGCTGCGCGCTACATTCGCGAACTCACGAGCTTCCTCAAAAAACGCCTCGAGGAGCTGCCGCCACACGCACGCGAACTCATGAAAGAGAACGTCCTTTCAGCTCTTCTCTACCTCATTGAACACGAGCACGATATCGCCGCAAAGAGCCCGAGCCCGCTCGAATATTTGAGCGATGCGAGCCGTCGACATTTCCGTGAAATTATCGAGCACCTCGATATGACCCAGACGCCGTACGAGATCGATACCCGCCTCGTCGGACACAACCACTGTTACTCTGACGCAATCTTTTCAATCGATATCCGTGACGAGAACGACAACAGTATTTCCGAATCACCCTTCACGATTCGCGGCGGCCGAATCGATGCATTCACCAAACGCATCCTCAAAGTAGATGTCCCTGCAACAGGCGCCGTTGTTATCCTCAACAGCAAAAAAGCACCCGCACGCATGCCGCAACCAAAGATTGCAGCATGTCCTTCAATCTTCCTCGTTCAGCTTGGTTTTGGCCCAAAGATCCGCAGCCTTATGCTCGTTGACACGCTCCGTCAGGCCGGTATCCGCGCGCATCAAGCGTTCGCAAGCGATTCGTTGAGTGAGCAGCTCAAACAAGCAGAATCGCTCGGCGTACCATATTCGCTCATTCTCGGACAAAAGGAATACGTTGAAAATACCGTCATTGTCCGCGATATGACCTCACGTTCCCAGGAACACATCCCCTTCCCAGACCTCGTATCTCACCTCCGCCGCACACTCAAAATCCGCTAGGATGAGCCGCATCCCCACTTGCAGGAGGCCTGACTTCATGGTATTCTCGACGGCACTATGGCAACAAATGTAGAGGTATCTAAGAACGGATCAGAAAGCACAGCGAATCTCATTCGCCGCTTTACAAAGCGCATGCAGGGCGCTGGTATTGTCCAGAAGATTCGTGGTGGCCGCTATTTCAAGCGCATAAAGTCTGAAAACGTCAACCGAAAGGCAAAGCTTATCAAGCTCGAACGCCAGGAAAAGTACGAGACACTCCTCAAGCTCGGAAAGATTCAAGATCCGCGCAATCGCTAGTTCGTATTCGTGATGCCTGGATTCTCCATCGCACATACTACCCGCAGCTATCCGCGACTCCCCTACGAAGCAATAAAAAACGACGTCCTCGGGACGTCGTTTGTGCTTTCTCTCGTCTTTATCGGTCCACGCCGCGCCCAAGCGCTCAATAAACGCACGCGTAACAAAACATACGTACCAAATGTGCTCTCGTTTGAGATTGATAAAAATCACGGAGAAATCTATATCACCCCTGCCGTCGCAAAAAAAGAAGCGCGTGCACGCGGCATGAGCGAACGCGGATATATCGGTTTCTTGTTTATCCACGGATTACTTCATTTGAAAGGAATGCCGCACGGCGATAGAATGGATGAAGCCGAGAAACACTATTGCGCTCGGTACAACCTCGCGTAGCATTCGCACGAGACAATTGCTCTCGTGCATGCTCGTATGTTCAACATCTCATGGCAGATCGTACCATCACAGGCATCGACGTCGGCACCTACCAGGTGAAGGTCGTTATTGCGCGCCACCCAAAGAAGGCAGGTCCGCAATCACTCCCTCATATTATCGGTACCGGCTACGCTGAATCACGGGGCATGCGCCACGGGTACATTATTAATGAGAGCGATGTTGTGAAGAGCGTACGCGCGGCCGTCTCCCAGGCCGAGAAAGCCGCCGGTATCGAAGTGAAACGCGCCTATCTCTCGATCGGCGGTATCGGTCTTGATGAGATCCGTTCATATGGAGAGGTCATCACGTCCCGCGCGGATTCCGAAATCTCACAGATTGACGTCGAGAAAGCAATGGCAGACAGCGAAGAGCGTATTCAGGACAAAATCCCCAACCGTAAAGTCCTCCACGCCATTCCACTTTCCTTTTCAGTCGATAACGAGAAGGCGCTCGGTCGTGTCGTCGGCCTTAAAGGAACCAAGCTCGAAGTTGAATCGCTCTTCATCACCTGTTTCGAACAGCACCTGAATGACCTCGTGAGCGCAATTGAGTCAACGGGCATCGCTGTTGACGACGTCATGGCGTCACCGCTCGCTGGAAGCCTCGTGATGCTGACCAAGGCCCAAAAACGAGCCGGCTGCGTGCTCGCCAACATCGGCGCAGAAACCGTCTCGATCGTCGTATTTGAAAACAACACACCGATTTCAATGAAGGTTTTTCCGATCGGCTCAACCGATATTACCAACGACATCGCACTTGGTCTCAAAATTCCGCTCGAAGAGGCAGAGAAGCTCAAGCGTGGCCACTCAGCTGGTGTCACGTATTCGAAGCGAAAACTTGATGAGATCGTAGGCGCGCGACTCTCTGATATCTTCGAACTCATCGATGCGCATCTGAAGAAAATTAAGCGTGACGGCCTCTTACCGGCAGGCATCATCATTACCGGCGGCGGCTCCGGCATCGCCACCATCCAAGATCTTGCAAAAGCATCGCTCCGACTTCCTTCCCGCATCGCTACACTCGATCCCGGACAAAATGGAAAGGTGCGTGATGCTTCGTGGGCGGTTGCCTACGGCCTCTGTATGTGGGGCTTCAGCGGCGAGGAAGAAGACAGCGGCATTCGTATCGCACGCAACACCGGAAATTCAATCCTCGTGTGGCTCAAGCAATTCCTCCCGTAAATAAAGGTTTTTTCTAACACGAAAGTTTTAAAAGGCAAACACACGGAAGTGGATATCTGTCAACGCCATGACAGATATTTTTAGTTCCTGTATGATAGGCAACGAGACAGATTACGAGCCTTTTGCGGGGTATTCCTACGACTTATATGGAACAAGTAAAATCAGAGGTTGAATCATTCGCACGCATTCGCGTCGTTGGTGTCGGTGGCTCCGGCAACAACGCGGTCAATCACATGATTGCGACGAAAGTAAATGGAGTCGAATACATCGCGGTCAATAGCGATGCGCAAGATCTCCATCACTCACTCGCAAAAAAGAAAATCCACATCGGAAAAAATCTTACACGCGGGCTCGGTGCCGGTGGTAATCCAGACATGGGTCGACGCGCAGCAGACGAAACGCGCGAAGAGATCGCGAACGCATTGAAAGGTTCTGACATGATTTTCATTACCTGCGGCATGGGCGGTGGTACCGGAACGGGTGCAGCTCCCGTCGTCGCAAAGATTGCGCGTGAGAGCGGCGCACTCACCGTTGGCGTCGTGACTAAACCATTCTCATTTGAAGGCCAGGAGCGCATGCGCCTCGCACTCGCTGGTATTGAGCAACTCAAGGCAGAAGTCGATGCGCTCATCACCGTACCAAACGATCGCCTCCTCGCGATTGTCGACAAGCAGACAACCGTCCAGAGCGCATTTGCGATGTGTGACGATGTCTTAAAGCAAGCAGTACAGGGCATCTCTGATCTCATCACAATGCCCGGTATCATCAATGTCGACTTCGCTGACATTCGTTCAGTTATGGAAAATGCAGGCTCTGCACTCATGGGTGTCGGCGTCTCTGCAGGTGACAAGCGCGCAGAAGAGGCAGCGCAGGCCGCAATCAATTCTCCGCTCCTTGAAGTATCGATCACGGGCGCAAAGGGCGTACTCTTTGCAATTGCCGGAAACGACGACCTCGGCATGCTCGAAATCCAAGATGCGGCTCGTACGATTACCGAATCAATCGATCCGCATGCAAAGGTCATCTTCGGCGCCGTCCGCGACGACAAGCTCAAAAAGAATGAGGTGAAGGTTACCGTCATTGCTACAGGATTCCCTGAAGTAGGACCGCGCGGTGCACATCATTCAGTCGTCTCTGCTCCGCACATAGAAGAAGCTCCAATTCCTGAAGATGAGCCACTTCGCGGTCGCATCTTCAATTCCCTTTCACTCCCCCGCAAACAGGAGCAACAGCCTGCTGAAGAGCCGGTCGTTGAAGAAAAGCGTGCGCAGCAGCCTCCACAAGCACAGCACGACGCGCGCCCTATCGATGAGGATGAAGACGACGATGACGACTGGGGCGCCGTTCCTGCGTTCTTGAGACGATCAAAGTTAAAGTGAGATCGTCGGAACGCGGAACGGCGGACCTTTTGAGATAGTTTTAGAGTCGAAAGACGAATGAAACTATCCAAAAGGTGTACTGCCCCTGTAAGGGGCGTTCCTGCGTTCTTGAGACGATCAAAGTTAAAGTAGTATTTTTGCGAAATTTTCTCCGTTCTCGTGAATCTTTTTACGAGAAGTATTTTCTGATGTGGTATCCTATACGCACATCTTTGTTTTATTTATCGACTAACACATGACTGATATGTTGGATCTCATTATCATTGGCGGAGGCCCGGGAGGTGTCGCCGCAGGGGTATACGCATCGCGCAAACAACTCCAGACTGAATTCATTACCAAAGATTGGGGCGGTCAGAGCACGGTCTCATCTGATATCCAAAACTGGATCGGCACTATCTCGATCAGCGGCGATGATTTTGCCAAATCACTCAAGGCACACCTCGAGGCGTACGCAGGAGAATTCGTGAAAATCACTGAAGGTGTCCTCGCAACGAAGGTAGAAAAAAGCGCTGATGGCTTTACGGTCACGCTCGACAATGGGGAAACGCGTTCCGCAAAATCAGTCCTCATCACGACAGGCTCAGAGCGTCGCAAGCTCACCGTGCCAGGCGCCTCTGAATTTGATAACAAAGGCCTCACGTACTGTGCGTCATGCGACGGACCGCTCTTTTCTGGCATGGACGTCGTTGTGATCGGTGGCGGTAATGCCGGCTTCGAAACTGCCGCGCAGCTCCTCGCATACACCAAGAGCGTCACGCTCCTCAACCGAAGCAATGAATTTAAAGCAGACCCTTCAACGGTCGAAAAAGTCCTCTCGCATCCAAATATGAAGGCGATCATGAATGCTGAACCAACCGCAGTCATTGGTGATAAGTTTGTTTCAGGCATCAAATATAAAGACACAGCGTCGGGAGAAGAACACGAGCTTGCCGTAAATGGAATCTTCGTCGAAATCGGCCTCGTACCAAATACTGACTTCGTGAAGGATGTGGTGAAAGTGGATCAATATGGTCGCATTGAGATAGACCCATGGACACAGCAGACATCAGTCCCTGGCATCTGGGCTGCGGGTGACTGCACGAATATCAAATACCACCAGAACAATATTTCCGCTGGCGACGCGGTGAAGGCGCTTGAAGACATCTACGTCCACCTCCACGCAAAGTAGTTACATTCGATACGTAGCATAAAACCGCTCAGTTGAGCGGTTTTATGTGTATAAACTTGTGGATAAACATGTGGAAAACCACGGGAAAATTCTGTGTATTACCAACCATAACGATCCCTAGCTCAGACAGCAGACAGCGCATGGTAAAATCGCATCATGATGTACGTCTTTGCGCTCGCCTTCTTTATCCTCTCCTATACTTCTGAAACACCCACTGCTGTTAATGAGAGTAAGTCCTCCGTATCGCACATTGAAATCTCCAATACCCCCGAATACATTCAAC
>CAZBQV010000010.1:0-2808 GCA_964494235.1 uncultured Candidatus Saccharibacteria bacterium | reverse complement strand
CTCCATCTCCTCTATTTCATGTACTGAGCTATTACGATGAATGATCTCATCGTTGCGAACCATGCAGAAAAACTCATACTGATTGCGCGGGTAGCGGCCGTACCATTCGAGAAACTCACTGCTGACCCGCCGATCTTTAAGCTTCTCTTCATGCGCTTTGAGAAATTCACTATATGAATCAAATGCGTGTTGTTCGAAAATATAGTTGAGCTCAAACGAGTAGCGTGGATTGATAAAATAGAGAATATACGACCACCAGAAATAAAAGAACGCGAAAAGAAGTGGAATAAATGTATGGCGGATGAATCCCGGCTTTCCCACTTCTTTCGCGAGGTGCGAGATAACGACGACATGCATCGTCTCATTGTCTTTTGCGAGCCGTGCAAAGCGAGACAAATTTGAGAGATCCATCGCCTTCTCTTCTTTCGTATAGAAAAACGTGAGGAGCGTAAACATTGCCGACTCCCATGAATGATACGGGACACGCGCGATCACCTCAATCGCACGAAATTTCAAATACGTGGGCGCGTGTCCATACACAAGATTCCCGCTCGCCACGAGGAACTTTCCGAGCATGCGCGGCACGAACGAAATATGATAATTATCGTACGGCTCTTTATATGCGCGGAGCGCCTCATCATCGCAGAGCGCAGCCGCAAGCGCCTCAAATGCCTCATCATCTCGCCGGTGTTCCATACGTAAAAAAGAGACTATGTGATAGACGCAGTACTACGCGCAGCATGTACTTTGCGCAAATACACATGACCAAGATATGTACCAACAATAAAGACCGAAAGCCCCACAACACTAAAGAGATAATGGTGGCCGATCATTAAATTATTCACCACTCCGAGAAGCGTGAGGATAACACCAACCACAAGCGAGAGGCGGTACGTGTGTTCTCTCGCGAGATATGTGGTTACACATCCTGCTTTAAATGAGCCAAATGCCCATCCTAAAAGTACGAGGATGTACGCAGTCCATGGGAGTGAATTGGTAAACGCCACCACTGCGTCTCGATCCATCACATCGAGTCCCTCAGGGAGCGGATATAAAAACGAGTTTGCATACTCAAATACCATCATGATGATGAATGCTGTCAAAAGACCTGCCGCCACTGGCCACACCTTCCCCACAAGAAAATTTCTCATGACTTTATGATAGCACTTCGGTTACCCAATTTAAGCGGAGGAGGAGGGATTTGAACCCTCGATACGGTTTCCCGTATGCCGGTTTTCGAAACCGGTGCCTTCAACCACTCAGCCACTCCTCCATGAGTTCCTGACCCTAATAACCTAGCATTTTTGCGACTTTTTCGGTAGTATAGCAGGGTCCGAAAGGACTATTTGGCCCTATCGTCTAACGGTTAGGACGGAGGCTTTTCAAGCCTTAAATCGGGGTTCGATTCCCCGTAGGGTCATGGGTTTAAGAAAATAGCTCCCAAACATTCTGTTTGGGAGCTATTTTCTTAGATCCAATTATGATGCCTGGGAGGCAAATCGAACAGCCGGAGGAAACACCGTTTCCAAGGCGGGCTCGCGACCGAGCGAAGCGAGAGTGGTGAGTCGATTCCCCGTAGGGTCACAAAACGACAGAAAACCTGCAGCAGTGCAGGTTTTCTGCGTTACACTTACGGTATGGGAAAAATCATCACCGTACACGATGAGTTACAAAAAGGATACCAGTACGAGCTCACCGAGCCCACGGGAAAGCATTTTGATCCCGGCTTCAAGCCACAACTTACTCCGAAAGAAATGCTCAAGCTCGGCGTCTTCGACGGCCTCTACCTCAATGACTGCGTCGACGAATTTCCTGAAGACTGGTTTACCCACGCAAAACTTGCGGATGGGAAACCAGACCCCTCACTCAACTACTTCGGCATCCACGCATCACAACCGCTTTCCGTGTGGCAGAAAAATGGATGGCTTCATCGCGATGATCCGCGTGGATGGTTTCAGTGGTATTGCCGCTACTACATGGGTCGTCGACACAAAGATGACGAGCGACAGATAAAGCGCTGGCGTGCGATCCATCGCCACGTCGCACAGATCATCAACAACTGCATGAAAGCTGATCTCACCTGCCGGCCACGCCAACGGCAAGCTGTGCTTCACTGGGCATATGACAGTCGGAAATTCTAGCTCCACAGCCTCCCCTTTTATCGCGCGCACGAGTGATATGATGTACGCATATGCCAATAGCAGATGGAGATAATAAGAACACAGTACAAAGTACCGGAAGTACCCCAGGCGGTGCTCCAATCAAAAACATATTATTCGGTGTAATAGCAGTCCTTATACTCGCCGGCATCGCATACTATGCGACCAATATGAAGAAGGAGGATTCTTCGCCCGCAATGAGTACAAGCGAAGAAGAAATAGATCAGGGTCCACGCGATCGCATATCACTTGGAGAAACCTTTGAGGGTCCTGCGATAACTGTCGCGACGGCAGAATTCCTTCGTCCAGGATTCATCGCAGTCTATCGACTCGATGAGGAAGGCATCATTTATCTCTCGGGCCGTTCTGATCTCCTTGATGTCGGCCGTCACGAAAATATCATCATCCCCCTTGACCAGCCGCTTGCCGATGGAGAATCAGTCGGCGCCGTCCCTCATCTTGATGATGGCAACAGCGAATTTGAGTTCCCCGGCAATGACCGCGCCGCAGCTATTAATGGCGCAGATATTTACGATGTGAGCGTCGTGAATGCAGCAGATGATGTCGGCGATATGACCTTTGCGATGACGCTCGAAGCATTCCTTGCGACAGGCGCACCTATTGACGCCACGATCCAAGAAAACATGAC
>CAZBQV010000009.1:0-20374 GCA_964494235.1 uncultured Candidatus Saccharibacteria bacterium | reverse complement strand
CAGTGTTCTCGCGCACCAAATCGCTATTCTCTTTAATCAATCGACCAAGTTCACTGTGAATATCAGATTCCATAGTGCTATTCATTATACCAAAGCGGCTTCCATTTAAGCCAAAAGTTGTTCAGTAGTATCGTAAAAATCAAAAACTTGACTTTTCTTTAAATTCATAGTTAAATAGTGCCTAGGAACCGCACCAACCTTGGGAGGACTTCGCGTGCCCACACCACGCATCTATGGGTCGAAGAGTAATCGACGACCCATCTACATCATGCATGAGGAGGGCCTGAGCTTGGCACATCTTCAGGCTGTCCTTGATGGCGTTTCTGCAGTCCTTCAGGCTGCAGATCTCACCACCGAGATCAAAGTCCACAACCTCGGCGTTTGGAGGGGTTCCGGTTGGCGCATGAGCAACATGCTCACCGACTGGAACAGCATCGACTGGTATCTCGCGCATGCGCGCAATGCCAGTCGAAACAACCACCAGCTGCATGGCGGTCGGCTCCTCACACTGCTCTACAACGAGCCGTGGCAAGAGCTTGCGCCGCACTACGACATCGTGGTGACGCACAGCGATCTCTACGATGACGGGTGCAGCTTCTGCATCGGCCTCGCAGTCCACGGACTTGGCACGGTCATCTCGACCGACCGGTTCATGGGACTGGATGCCCGCGCCCAGCGCGAGTGCATCATCACTGAGACGATGCACGAGGTCGGCCACGTCTTTGGGCTCATCCCCGAAGACCGCACTGACAACGTCGAGATGTCGCTTGGATTGCACTGTACCAATAAGTGCATCATGCGGCAGGGGCTCTCGGTGCCTCACGACTGGATCACGATCACGGACGACAGGCTGGCAGGACATGGGTTCTGCTCGACCTGTCGTCGCGATCTCCGCCGTTTCTTCTGCGACTAGGACTGAGCAGACCTCCTGCTCACCGCCACGTCTTCGGACCTCTGGCGGTTTTTTCTTGTCTCCGTAATTAAATCTGTCTAACGTAGTGCCCTCGGCCAGAATCGAACTGACATCGTTCCCTTAGGACGGGACTGCTCTATCCATTGAGCTACGAAGGCATGGAGAGACTTACTCTAACAAAACCGCCTCGCGGATGCGAGGCGGTTTTGTTTGTTAGGCGATATTGAGCAATTCCTTTACCTTCCCCTGATCAAACCCCACAACAACATCGTCACCAATCTTGATCACCGGTACACCCATTTGACCAGTCATCTCGATCATCTCCTTTCGCTTTTCAAGATCCGAGGCAACATTGAAATCCTGAAATGCAACATTATTTGCCGTAAAAAATTCCTTCGCAGCGTGACAGAAATGGCAAGATGGTGTGCTGTAGATTGTAACCTGTTCCATATGATGTGAACTAAAAGCTCGTAAGTGCACCGTAGTATACCAAATGAAAAGGCTCTGTGAAATAAAAATAAGGACCGCGCGTTCACGCGGCCCTCGAGAAAAACATCCGTGCGTGTGGTCCGTTGATAAGCATGCCGCGGCGCTCCTCCCAGTATCCAGGAATGACCGCCCACAAGACCGTTGCACAAGGCTGCGTACCACCGCGCTCGGTATTGAGCACTTCGGCCTCCAAAGATGTACCGGGGTACCGATAGAAAAGCTCTGCGCCTCGAATCTCAAACAGCAGTTCGTGAATGAGGCTCGGCTTCTTCGGAAACCAGTACGCCCACACAGACCGGCGCTTCTGCATGGCAAGTTCATAGGCCATGTACGCGCGCACTCTCCACGCAGGCTGTGGCGCTGCTCGTCGTACGAATGGATCGTCCGAAAAGAAATCGTCCATGTTCCCCCTCCAAAAAACTAACTAAAACATACTATGACACGGAAATTTTTCTCATTCAATATCACCGGCGTATTCGTCGTTTTAAATGCAATAGAATCATTCATCCTCTCTACGAGGACTCATAAAATGAGTCAGGAAAATGGACTACGTTGTGTCCGGTGCGGAATGCGGGAATCGAACCCGCGACCCAACCTTGGGAAGGTCGTATTATGCCACTTAACCAATTCCGCAAAATTAACGCCAAAACATCAGCCGCGAAAAGAAACTCCGATCCTCAACAACTGGAAGCGGGAGCGGAGTGCTTGTCGCTTTTTCTTCATCCATAATAATCACTGCACGCTCACCTTCTTTCACCACATCATACCGATGTCGTATCTCGTCCTCAATGCCGCGCGCACTTTCCATATAATCAACCTTGGTCTCAAGTGCTGCAGCGCGCACATTGAGTTCTGCGAGCTCAGCTGAACGCTCGGCATACTTGAGTGCGGTTTCGCGCTCTTTTTGATATCGTTCAAAGACGCTCACACTCAAGAGACCAGACGCCACAAGAAGAAGCGCGATCGAGGTGCGTGAAAACAGCCAACTTTTAATTTTCCTTTTTTCGTGAAAGTCGAACACGTGTGATATTATAGCCCCTGCAACAGCTCATACGAGCCTTGACCATAATACCAACGCACCATGCTTTTTCATAAACACACAAAGACAGCTGTCAAATGGATCTGGATCGCTCTTTCGATCCTCATCATCGTCAGTATGGTCTTTGCCTATTCTGCGGGCTACTAGCCCTACTCTGAGCGCACCATCTTCATAAAGACATCTTGCGGGATGTTTACTTTTCCCATTTCTTTCATACGCTTTTTTCCCTTTTTCTGCTTTTCCCGGAGCTTCATTTTTCGCGTAATATCACCGCCGTAGAGATATCCCGTCACATCTTTTTTGAGCGCAGAAAGCGTGCGTGAAGAAATAATTCGGCCACGGGCCTTACCTTGGATTTTTGTCACAAACATTTGACGAGGGAGAATTGTGTAGAGCTTTTCAACCACCGCCTGCGCCTCGAGCTCTGTGCGGCGCGCACCAACCACGCGCGCAAACGCAGGTACGATCTCATCTGCTACAAGGATGTCGAGTCGCTCAACATCTGCAGGACGCATGCCAGTAATTTCATACGAGAGTGATGCGTACCCTGATGTTGCATTCTTAAGCTTATCGAAAAACGTACGCATGAGTTCGCGGAGCGGCATATCGACGTGAAGAAGCGTGCGACCGTCACCAAATACCTCGGTATTCGTGATCTCGCCTTCGTGGTCATAGAGGAGCGTCATGGTCGGCCCGAGATAATCAGGCGGTACGATAATTTGTACATCAACCCATGGTTCACGGACCGACTTCGCTGCTCCGTGATCAGGAAAGCGAGACGGTGCGTAGATAAGCTCGGTATTTCCTTGCGGCCACGTTACCTCATACGCAATAGAAGGCGACGTAATCACCAGCTCAATATCAAACTCACGCTTCAAACGCTCGGTAATGATCTCGAGGTGAAGCATGCCCAAGAAACCGCAGCGGAAACCACGACCGAGCACCCCCGATGACTCCTCCTCGTACGAGAGCGACGAATCGGAAAGCTTGAGGCGATCGAGCGCCTGGCGGAGCATTGTAAAATCATCCTGACTTTCCGGAAAAACTGACGCCCATACAACCGGCTTCGGTTCAAAGTATCCCGCAAGCGGTTCAGAACCACTCTTTGTTCCAATGAGCGTGTCGCCGACTGATGCGACACCTGGTTCTTTGATGCCCGTCACGATGTAACCAATCTCTCCTGCGCCGAGTTTCGGCACCGGATTTTCTTCCGGCGAAAGCATGCCGACCTCAAGCGCTGTGAACGATTTCTTAGCGGCTGCAAACGAGAGCTGATCGCCCTTTTTTACGGCGCCGTCAAACACGCGCAAGAATACAATAATGCCGCGATGATTTGAATATTGAAAATCAAAAATAAGTCCACGGAATGCATCAACGGTAGGAAGTCGTGGCGGCGGAACAGTTGCGCAGATATAATCCAAAAGTTCTGAGACGCCCTCACCTGTTT
Source organism: uncultured Candidatus Saccharibacteria bacterium (assembly GCA_964494235.1). Lineage (GTDB taxonomy): Bacteria > Patescibacteriota > Minisyncoccia > Phycocordibacterales > UBA918 > JACQKD01. The sequence continues at coordinate 16,486 of CAZBQV010000009.1, read as the reverse complement.
TTCCCGATACACGGCGAACATCCTCTTTCGAGCATCCAAGGAGCGTCACGAGCTCGCTCGTCACCTCGTCAATGCGCGCATGCGGCACATCGATTTTAGAGAGCACTGGAATAATCGTGAGACCTTCGTCCCGCGCCATCTGGAGCGTAGTGAGTGTTTGCGCCTGCACACCCTGCGTTGAATCAACAAGAAGAATCACCCCTTCAACGGCCTTGAGTGCACGTGAGACTTCATACGAGAAGTCGATATGTCCTGGCGTATCGATGAGATTGAGTTCGTGCTCACTCCCCGCAGGCGCACCTGTCGGCGTATAGCGCATGCGAACCGGCTGCATCTTGATAGTGATGCCTCGTTCGCGCTCAAGCTCCATGGAGTCGAGCACCTGCTCTTTCATCTTGCGCGCCTCGACGGTCTTCGTGACTTCGAGCATACGATCAGCCAACGTCGACTTGCCGTGGTCGATGTGCGCGATAATGCTAAAATTGCGGATTCGTTCCATAAAATGCGTAGGTATCCTACTCTACCGAAAAGACGCCGTATTTGCTAGTCGCATGCTATTCAGTCTCCTGTGGAGCAATAGGTCGGCTTTTCCAGAAACGATGGTGGAGAGACACGCTCACTTCCGTTAACTCTGGACTTCGTGCGCTCGCGAGGAATGCAATACCTGCTGCAATACCGATAAGACCTGCGATCACGCCCTGCATAAAAATGCCCATAAAGGTCTCGACACGAAAACCGTCAACAAGCACGTTGAGCGCAATATATGCCGCTGCTGCTGCCGTGATTGCACCGCCGAGCGAGCGAAGAAAGACACCGCCAAGATCGCTTGCAACGCCACGCCCATAGTGGTGCACAAACAAGCCTGTAAGGACGAGGCCGTGAACGAGAAACACGGAAGAGAACGCAAGTGGGATGATGAGGATTTCTGTTCCCGTGACATCCTCGACCCGGAAGAAATCACTCAAGAAACGTGCGAACGCCGGGTTTTGTTCATAGAAAATAAAGAGATAGCCGGCGAGAAAGATCGTACTGATCGAAGAGAGCGCCGTGACGAGAAGCGGCGTCCGCGTATTGCCCGCTGCATAATACGCGCGTACGACGAGCAGGTGAACAGCCTGGGACGCGAGTGCGACAATAAAAAGTGCCAGTGCGGCCGCCGTAAGGCGAGTGTCATCCCAGTCAAACGCACCCGAGCCGAGCACGACGCGCACGAGTTGCGCACGCAAGACGATGACGAGTGCAAGTGCAGGAATCGACCAGAAAATAATGTGCCGGAGCGCCGTGTACACATGTTGCACGAATGCCGGGCGATCACCTTCTGAAAAAAGACGCGCGAGGGTCGGAAATGCCGCAACTGAGTACGACACGCCAATAATAGCGAGCGGCACCGATTGAAGGTTATAGGCAAACTGCATCACGGCAACTGAACCGGTTGACATAAACGTCGCAAGTCCCGTGAGCGCAAGCAGCACGAATTGCTGAAGCGCGAGCGTGAGCGCTCGCGGCAAAGAAACTTTGAGTATTCTTTTCAGAAGCTCCGCGTCAACGTGCATCAGCAATCGCGGAGAAAGTCCGCTGTGATGGACAAATGGTATTTGCACAGCCATATGCGCGCACGCACCGATGACAACGCCGATTGCCAATCCCTCAATTCCAAAGAGCGGATACAGCCATACGATACCGATAATGATGCCGATGTTATAGAGGAGCGGACTGACCGCATAGAGGACAAACTTACGGTGAAGCTGCGTCACCACGCCAAGCAAACTTGAGAGACTCAAGAGAAACGGCTGGAGCAGCATGATCCGCATCATACCGACAAGCTGCTGTTGTTCAGGACCCGAAAAACCAGGAAAGAATACGGTACTTATCAGTGGCGCAAACAGGAAAATAACAACCGCCACTGTTGCATACCATATAAGAAACCAGGTGAAGACAGTTGATACCAACTCGCGCGCGCGTTCTGTACCTTCAAGGATCCGATCAGCGACGAATGGAATCAGTACATACACCGAAAGCATCGATGCAAATGCAACAAAGAGCAGATCAGGGATGCGAAATGCCGCATAATACACATCGAGTGTTGCATCAGCCCCAAACTGATGGGCCATGAGCCGATCACGGATGAGCGCAAGCACCTGCGAACCAAACGCGAAAAGAGCGAGAATATACGCCGCTTCATGCAAACCGCGTATTTCTCTATACAACACTTGTAATACTCCGCGCACAGTAGGAATAATTACTCGGCCGACTCCCCTTCAGTTGGCGTGTTTACGGGTGTGACCAATGGCGTATCAGTATTCTGATCAGTTGTGACCGATCCATTCTCTTCACTCACCTGAGGTTCTTCAGGAACTGCCTGGGACGGCGCATCAGCATTACTTACTAAGCGCTCACCTCGATCGAGCCGCGCGAGAAGCTCAATGACAAGCTCGTTTCCAGGATTTGTTTCAAGCAATGTATTGAGTTCTGTTCGAGCATCGCCTGCACGGTTCTGCTCGCTGTATGTAAGAGCAAGATAGTATCGAGCATTTGCATACTGGCGATTGAGCGCAATCGCCTTTTCGAGATTTGTGGCAGCATCAGCATACCGACGATCAGAAAATTGAAGGAGGCCGAGCTGGAAAAATCTAAGCGGATTCTCTGGTTCAAGAATCGTAATCGCCCGAGCAGCCTCAATCGCAGAACCAATATTGCCCGCATCAAGATCAAGCTGTGCAAGGAAAAATATTGCATCGCTATAATTGCGCTTCATGGCGAGCGCCTCATCGACAAACGGACGTGCTTCATCCTTTCGATCTGCCGCAAACGCAAGCTGTCCGAGCGAAAGCACCCGAAGCGGATTATGTGGATCAAACTCACGCGCCTTGTCGAGCGCCTCGCGCGCACGATCATACGAGCCTTCAATCTTTGCCGGTACAAGTGCTGCGTATACATTTGCGAGTACGTTCCAATTGCGAGGATCTGTCCCGTCAGCATTGACCGCGACCTGCGCCGCATTGACGCCGGTACTAAATGCATTTGTAAATTGCTGACGCTGCTCCTCAGTCGGTTCAGAAACACCCATAAGTGCTTCCATACGCGCAACCTGATACTCTGCCAACCGACGAGCAAAGAGATCGTCACGAGAAAACTCAAACGCAGCAACCGCTTTTTGTTCTACCCGATCAAGAGAATTGCCGCTCACCATCGCGACGAGGCCCTGATTGAAAGTATACACACCAACATAGTGTCGACCCACAGTGTAGAGCACGAAGATCGAACCCAGAACTAATCCGAGAAAACCAATGACGAGCACAAATGCCATACGGCGGTTACCCCGCGTCGCAATCTCACGAACACGCTGTGGTATCAAGACGCTCGACGATGCTGCGACCAGTCCGGTACAGAGCGCGGCAGTGAGCAGCAAAACAACACCTGGCACGTACACGACTGTCATGCACCATATATAGATGCCGCCGACAAATGATGCTGTGCCGATAAAATACCACGTGCGATCAGTAACTGTCGTCCGCAAGAGCATGCGCACACCTGTAAAAAGAAACATGCCGAACAAAATGACCCACATCACGCCGCCTAAGATACCTGTTGTCACAAAGAATGTCGGCACATATCCGAATCCTGAAGGAAAGTCAGTTGCCCAAAAAATACTCTCGTTGATCGTTGGATCTTTGTGAAGACGCCATGCGTCAGCAAAGCGATTTGGTCCGATACCAAAGAGCGCCTCAGAAGCATAGACATTGCGTGCAATGTCGACCGTTGCCGTAAACGAAGGGCGGACTTCTGTATATGAAATTCCAGTCACGCGAGCAATCGCACCACCAACCGTTGCACCACCGAGCACAAATACAACTGATGCCACAAGCACCGTAAGCGAGATGCCGATTGAGACTCCAGAGACGGCCGGCCGCATTTCACTGTGTACCACGCCAAATCGATCCTTCGTCAGACCGTACATGAGTACCGCAAGCGAGATAACCCCGAGAATAACCCATACGGCAAAGAAATTGATTGCGGCGAGCATAATGAGCGCAACGGCAACCACGAGACCGAAGAGTGCTTTGCCGACAGTCGTGAGCTTGAGCTGCTCGAGCGCAACGAGTGACAGAATAATTACCAGGCCAAAGAAGATGCCGAGATCATTCCAGCTCCCGAGCGGAGATAGGAGCGGACTCCCACTAAAGATCCCAAATGAGAGAGCGTCCGCACCAAACGCAAGGCGAATGACATGGAAGAATGAGAGGACAAACGTGCTGAGCGCGAGGAGGATGAAAAGATGCATGATTGCCGCACGATTATGAACAAGGTATGTCCATGCGGTGGTGATGAGAGCCATGAGTGCGATAAATGCGACAGTATGGACCTCAAATGCTTCACCGATGAGCGCATCGCGCATATCTCCCGAGAGCAATGCTGATATAAGCGCAACGAACGCCGTCATCCACAATATGGTAGGGAGCCACGAGAATGAGAGTCGAATGCTCCCGCTCCGAAGTAATGAAAAACCAGACAAAACGAGCGCCGCAAAAACACCAATGACCACGAGCGCAATTTTAGAATAGATAAACGGTGCGGCAGCAGTCGGAATAAAAAAGATTGGAAGGAGCCCAAAAACTCCGACAAGTACGTACTGTGCAATGAGCGTAAATTTTTCTCCAATTGCATCAGATGCTCCTCCGCGTTCGTGTGATGACATATATAATGAACCCACTTCTGTTATTTACACCTCGTAATACTTATCAGCATAGCATGAACGAACAACAGCCCCCGAAGGGGCTGTTGTTTTCTGGTGCCGATAAGCCGAATTCTGTACGCAGATGTAATCTACGCGATAGTCATTTATCTGGGATGATCGTTGCCGACCACCTCGAGCGGCACTTCTTTTATAGGCATATGCTGCTACAAAAGACACGGCCTTGCACGCAGGTAGGAATTTAGCCGTTTCACCTCGCGCGTTGCCGCGCAAGCTCATCTTGTCATTGCTGACAAGATGCTCTCGACCTCTCGGAGAGAGCGTCTCTGCTCGCATCCCGAAGATTTCTCTCGATGGGAGTTACCCACTACCGTCCTCCTCTATCGCTAGAGGGCGTGTTCGGACTTTCCTCTCGCGTTCGAAAAGAACACGAGCGACTATCTGGCACAGCAATATTCTACAATAGAAATAAATTATCGCAAGTCTTCCGGTATGAGGTACTGCGGAAGGGTCAACGTATCACCTACCTTGATGCCAAATGATTCCGCATAGGTACCGTTTGTCTCAATGACAAATCGCGCAGGCACGCGCGGCTCAAATGATTGCGGAAATGTATCGGGGCGCAATTCACTTTTTATATCTACCACTTTAAAATTCTCATCCACCCAGATTACATCGATCACAATCGACATGTCTTTCATCCAGATTGCGTGATAATCGCTTTCATCAAAAATGAACAACATGCCTTCGGTCGGACCGAGTATGGTGCGACCACTTAGACCACGGGCACGCAGCTCGGGAGTATCTGCAATCGAAACCCGAATCGGAACGTTCTCAATCCGAATCACTGGATTATCGACATTTGATGGAGCAGTCACAAATGGTATCGTCCCGCCAGAAAAATAAACGAACGCTCCGCCAATTATAAAAATTACGACCACGAGAATAAGCGCCTTCTGCATACCTATTCATAGTACCACGTATGTTTTTCTGTTCGTTGTCCTATACACAAAAGCGCCCTTTCGGGCGCTTTTGTGTCTATCTTAGAAGAACTACGGGCAAGAATAAGTGAAGGATGTTCCGGCAAAAGCCTCGTGCACAAGCCCGTACAGTCTCGAGTCGTACTGCTGAAGTTCTGTGCGCGTGTTTACGTGGTTGTGGATTCCGTTTGCCGGATTTGCCTGGAGGTTGGTGTTGAAGTACGACTGGACGCCTTCAGCCCAGTACTCTTCATAATTGGTACGCGCATACGTGCTGCCCCACAGGCCTGCCGACATTGCACCCTGATAGGCTTCACGTACTCGGTTTACAAATGAGCCGCCAAGACCGAGATTTAAGATCGAGTGTGCAAATTCGTGTACAAAGACACTCTCGCCTCGGTATCGATCTGCAGTGTAGCACAAGAGATTTTCTTCAGCGGCTGTCGTGTACGGCATGAAGTCAGTCGCACCAAGACCGCGCGCGCGATTATCCCAATCCGTTCCCGGGAATTGTGAATAGAGATTTCGATGTTCAGGAATATCTGTCGTGACTTCATTCTTTGACATAATGCCGACGCGGTGGCCCCGACCATTCATCGCCACAAAAACGTCTGCACGCTTCTCGAGCATACGCGAGGCAATACGCGCTGCTTCTGCAACCGCAGCATTCGGCGTTGCTGACGACGCTGCAAAACGCATGCCAAGATAGTCACAATATTTGTCGTACCACGGATCAAGTCCGAGTGCCTGTGCTTCACTGTCACTGATCGTCTTTACGGTGCAGACTGCGGATGTTGTCGGAGGATTTGTCGGCTGTGTTGGCGTCGTTGGAGTAGTTGGAGTCGTCGGTTGTGTCGGAGCGGTTGGAGTTGTAGGCGCTGCATTTACTTTGAATGAGATCGAAGTGCAGTTATTTGTTTCATTCGACTCACTAACAAGTTCTGTCACATCGACACAGAAGTATACGCGGTGATCACCCGCAGTCGGTGACCATACGACTGATACAGGTGCCGAAAGGCCCCCCGCAGTCACTTTTGTTACAAGAGGATCAAGACCACCAATGCGTCCGCCTGACGAATTACATGTTTCTGTATCAAGACAGAAACGCGTGTAGAAGAAATCAGACAGTCCGCCTGCGTTGCGCACATTCGCCATAAAGGTAATCGGCGTTCCTGCAACAAGTGTGTTTGTTAATCGCGTGAGACCTTCGGGTCGAAGATCTGGTAGTGTCGGTGTTTGTACAGGCGGCACGTAGACCGGCTGCTGTGGTGTTTGTGGTTGCTGCGGTGTTGATGGAGTACCGATGCCAATACCATTGTTTGAGAGATAATTCATCACCGGCGAGTATGCTGGCTTTCGCGAGTCATTCCCCTGGCGCACCATACCAAAGCTGTTCTCCGTCGTCTCAAAGTTCGCGTCACCAATACCCGACCAGTCTGAATCACGATACTCATAGACGAGAACTGGCGATATACCAGCACCCGAAATTGTTTGCACTGATTTCAAAACAATGTCCGTTTGCTGTGATTCGCTTCGGCCCGGACCTTGCGACGCCATACCAGTCTCTGCTGTGTACACACGCTTTTCTGGATAGCGACTTTTGATTTGATTAAAGAACGATGGAATTTGGTCAAATGCACGCTGGTAATTTCCATCCATGTTTGGACCAGGAAGATACACGTCCATACCGATCCAATCTATTGAAGGCCGAACCGCGTCAATAAATGCGAAGAGTCGATCAAGATTCTGCGCAGTCGTTCCCTCATTTACGCCTGGAGCACCGGAGATCGACATCGTAATCGGTGCATTACTGTACATACGAATTGCCGCGCGCGCAGTCGCCATCGTATCGCCAAGCTCAGAGAGATACGATGTTCGCATCGAAAGTGTATCTGCCGAATCCCAATTCGAGAACGTTCTGTTTGCAAGTGCTCCTGGGCGAAGATCTGGCAACGTCCAATTTGGCTCCCAGAGGTGATTTCCTGTTCGGTAGTCAGTGATGTTTGCTTCGTTTGTCACCTGCCAAAGATCGACATTATTCCCAAATTGGCTCGCAAGATACGTCATGTGCGTACGCGTCAGATCGAGATACTCACTGTGTGAGAACTGCTGCGAACGAGCATTGAGTCGCGGCGCGAGATTGAGCTGCACCTTGAGTCCCTTCGATTTTGCATATGCAACCGCTTCTTTATACCGATCAATGTTTGCCTGATTGAATGTGATATTTGTCGGACTTGCGATATTGAGCATTGTGTCCCATTCCTGCACGTAGAGACGAACCCACGCAACCTTGCCTGCAATATCATCAATTGCGCGCTTAAAATCAGAAAGTGTCGGGCCAGCAGAAGAACTTGATGACCCCTGCATTTGAACCGTAAAGCCAAACTCTGCGCGACCACCAGTTACCGGAGGAACAACCGGCACGTCAGGAATCACCGGCGTTACGATTGACGGTGATACTTCGAGATTGAGTGAGACGCAGTTATTCCCTCGATTTACTTCAACAACCACATTATCGGTGTTTACGCAGAAATAAATCGTGTGATTGCCTGCAACAGCAGTCCATGTTCGCGAAACCGGCAACGAAGTTTCTCCGGGCTGAAGCGGGAGTCCTTGCGCAGAGACACGATGTTCAGGATTGAGCCGGCCATTTGCATTCGTCAAACAATTTTCATTATCGACACAAAATCGTGCCCATGAGTCTGGTGCTGGAGCAGTACCAATATTTCGAACGTTTGCAATAAAGGTCACATATGATCCTGCACTAATGGTACCGCTCCCGATACGTGAAAATCCAACCGGAACAAGATCGTGTTCACCAGTAGGTGTCGGAACAACCGGAGTTTCTACAGGTACGGTCGGCACCACCGGTACCGTTGGAACAACGGGTACAGTTGGTACAACAGGAACGGTCGGCTGTGTCAGTGCGCCTTCGACGAAGACAGGAAACGATGTACAGTTATTATCTTCGTTTGATTCACTGATTGTCTTATTGACATCAGCACAGAAGTACAACATGTGACTACCAGCAACAGCCGTCCATGTTGCCGCAACCGGAGTAGAAATTGTGTTTGGACTCATTGCTCCAATTGACTGCCCTCCTCCGATCATCCCTGCTCCGCTCTGAAGACATTCACTGTTATCAATACAAAAGCGCGCCTGTGACGATCCCGACATGCCGCCAAAGTTTCGCACATTTGCAAGAAACGTTACTGGATCGCCAGCGCGAATAGTGCCGGTGCCGAGCCGCGTGAGATTTATTGGATTAAGATCAGGCAGCACCGTTGTCACGGGGGGAACAACCTGATTCTGCGACACAACAGTCACAGTCACCTGAGCGCAGTTGTTGTCTTCGTTTGATTCACTAATTGCTTTCGTTACATCAGCACAGAAATATACCGTGTATGTCCGGGCTTCTGTTGGCACCCAGCTGCGTGTTGCAACGCCCGATGATTCGGACGAAAGTGACGGAATACTCTGATCAGTACCAAGCCGACCTGACGTACTATTTAGACAATTGCTATTGTCGACGCACACGCGCGCGAGCGATGAGCCGGCAGCGCCTCCTGAATTGCCAACAAAACCCGTTACGCTTATCGGCGTTCCGAGATATACCACTCCCGCAGGTGATGCAGAAAATCCTGACGCATACAAATCAGGTGAAGTTGTTGTCACTGGCGGCACAACGGGATCTTGTACCGTTGAAGTATTTACACTGAAGGTAAGCGAGGTGCAATTATTATCCTCATTTGACTCAGTCACCTGTGCGTTCGGGCTTGGATCTGCGCAGAAATAAATCGTATGCGTACCTGCAGTCGCCGTCCACGCGCTTGATGTCATCGTACGACTTGTCTGGTTACTCCCGAGCGCAGCGCCAGTGGTCGAGAGTCGGTGGCCATCTCCGATTCGTGTACTTGCAGAACTATAGCAATCGTCCGCTCCCCTGCTGTCAATGCAGAATCGTGCCCATGAATCAGGCGCTGATGCGTTTCCGTAGTTTCGAACCGCTGCAGAGAACATTACCTGCTGGCCTGCCGTGATTGTTCCCGATGGCGAGCGCGTAAGATTGATTGGGACAAGATCAGCGCGCAGCGTCGGCGCTTCGACCGGCGCATTTACACTGAACGTCAGAGAGGTACAGTTGTTTGAAAGTGATCCCTCTGGTACACGCGGATTGCCTGTGTTTGCACACATATAGATGGTGTGATTCCCCGCAGTCGCCGTCCACACGCGCGCCTGCGACGCAGAGCTATTCGGATCGAGCGCAGGAATAGTTTGATCAGAACCGATAAATCCATCGTCGCTATTGAGACAATCGTCGTTATTGAGACAAAAACGTACCCATGGTCCGCCTGATGAACGACTTGCGCCGACGTTACGGACAGAACCAGAAAACGTTACGAGCTGGCCCGCCGTGATTGTTCCTGATGGTGAGCGCGTAAGATTGATTGCAGAAAAATCTGCAGGCGTTGCAACTGGTGCCGATGCAACACTGAACGTCATTGAAGCACAGTTGTTATTCTCATTTGACTCATTGACCTGCGGACTTGGGCTTGGATCTGCGCAGAAATAAATCGTATGCGTACCTGCAGTCGCCGTCCACGTACGCGACGCGGTCGATGATGTTTGTCCCGCAGGCAGCGGACTCCCTGACTCTGAAAGTCGATGGCCAGGATCGAGTCGCCCATTCGTCGAGGTAAGACAACTTGAATTGTCGATACAGAATCGTGCCCATGAGTCTGGTGCATCAACACTACCCTGATTGCGCACCGCTGCCGTAAAGGTCACCTCCATCCCCGCCGTAAGCGTGCCTGAAGGAGAACGTGAAAGGCTCACCGGAATGAGATCAGCGCTGCCCGTCGAAGGAACCGCCGCTTCATTAACGGTAAATGTCATCGACGCGCAGTTGTTGCTCATCGTACTTTCTGGCACTGGAGGATTGCCGGTATTCACGCAAAAATACGCAGTATGCGTGCCAGCTGTCGCATTCCATGCGCGTGTGTAGGTATCTGAAACCTGATCAGCACCAAGTGCGGTTGTCGACGGATCAAATCCGATATGTCCCGTATCATTTGTCAGACAATTCGGATTATCGATGCAAAAGCGTGCCCACGGCGCGTAGGGATTGTCACCTCCCTGATTACGCACTGCTGCAGAAAAGTAGACCGGCGTACCCACCGTGATCGTCCCCGAAGGATTGCGAGAGAAATTTGCTGGTACCAGATCAGGCGTGCCTGACGTTTGCGCTGGCATACTCCCCCTAAGCAGGGACACCAATCGCTCGAGCAGCGAGACTTGCTCTGCGAGCGACGATGTCTGTGCTGCAACAGGAAGTGCAAATGCAAAGACAAGCGCGAGTGAAATTATTCCTACGGTGATTCTGGTACTCATACAAACGTTATTAAATGATTATCTTAATTATGCCTCCTCTTCGTCTGGCTCCGGAACCGAGATCTCGAGCGTTGCGCAGTTATTGTTTTCGTCTGTCTCTGTCGCAACTTTATCGACATCCACACAGAAATTGATGGTGTGCTCACCCGGTATCGCCGTCCATGTACGAATTACCTGAGGTGACGTCTGTCCAGATGCAAGCGGCGCAACCACCTCATCGAGTCCGCCAAGGCGGCGCGTCGTTGAGTTAAGACAGTTTGCATTATTCCAACAAAAGCGTGCTTCTGTTGCCACCGACGCGCCGCCGTTATTTTTTACCTGCGCTCCAAAGCCAACAGTGTCACCTGCCTTGATGTCGCCGGCAACGATTTGTGTCAGCGAAACCGGCATAAGGTCCGGCGATCCTGCCACCGGCACTTCTGGATCAGGCTCTGACGCAGCAAGAACGGTGAAGGAAAATCCTTCGCAATTGTTGTTTTCATTGAATTCTCCAACCACCTTGCCGACATCAGCGCAGAAATACACGTTGTGGAGACCCACAGTCGGCGTCCACACCGCTGCAAACGGTGCCGACGTTGCATTGAGTGCGAGTGCTGCTACTGCATGATCATTTCCGAGACGACCACTCGTCGAATTGAGACAGTTTGCATTGTCGATACAGAAGCGTGCCTGTGATGCTCCCGCAATACTTCCAAGATTCTTTACGTACGCCATGAATGTGAGAGGGGTTCCGGCAATGACCGTGCCTGCATTGAGGCGAATGAGACCTGTCGTCTGAAGATCAGGAAGAATTCCCGGATTAGGATTCTCCTCTTCTTCTTCGTCCTCATCTTCCTTATCATCGACAGCAACACCTACCGAAAATGGAAGTGCCATGCAGTTGTTTGATTCGCTCGTCTCGCTCACTTTTTTACCAGAATCAGCACACGCATAGAGCACGTGTGCGCCTGCAGTTGCAGTCCAGGTACGGGTGTACGTCGCTGACGTATCGCCCGCGTCAAGCGAAGAAACGTTTTGATCGCCGTTGAGGCGTCCCGTCGTTGAGTTGAGACAGTTTGCATTGTCGATACAGAAGCGCAACTTGGTCGAACCAGCATCCTTCGTCCCATTATTCTTAACAGCCGCAGAAAATGTCACTACATCGCCTGAAGCGATCAATTCAGACGGGGTGCGCGCAACAGTCATGATCACGAGATCTGCCGCTGTGGTTGCAGGAGGCGTCACAGTTCCTGCATCCACCGTAAATGCTACCGACGTGCAGTTGTTTATCTCGCTCGTCTCGTTAACTTTTTTCTCGACGTCTGCACAGAAATAGAGTGTGTGATTACCTGCGGTTGCTGTCCACGTACGAACATACGAGGTTGAAAATTGTGACGCTTGAATAGCAGGAACCGACTGATCATTTCCGAGACGACCATTTGTCGAATTAAGACAATCGGCATTGTCGATACAGAAGCGTGCTTTCGAAGCGGGTGCGACTGTTTGCTCTGTATTTGCGACACGACCAGAGAAATTGATGATTGTGCCCGCGGTAACCGCACCGACCGGATAACGGAAGAGATTTTCCGTTATGAGGTCAGGTTTAACTGTTGTTGCAGGTGGCGGCACAGGAGTCTGAGGATTGGTTGGCGTCGATGCACCAGTCGTGAAGGTGAGCGATACACAGTTATTGTTCTCATTTGATTCAGGAACGTTGTTGCCATAATCGACGCAGAAGTACACCGTATGCGTACCTGCAGTCGCCGTCCACGTGCGAAGAATAATGCTTGAATTTCTACCTGCACCAATCGGTGCGATACTTTCCTCAAGACCTAATCGTCCCTCGTTTGAGTTAAGACAATCGGCATTGTCGATGCAAAAACGCGCATTTGATTGAGCTGCGGTCCCCTGTCCCTGATTCAGTATATTTCCTAGAAACGTCACCGTCTGTCCAGGAATAATGACGTTTGTTGGGACACCGTCAACAATACGGACTGCCGACCGACCAAGATTGACTGGCTTTAGATCTGCGAGTGCATCTGATACGGGTGCGATTTGCGATACCACCGAAACAGAGATGGATGCACAATTATTTGTCGTATTTGATTCCCAAACCGGAGAACTGCCCGTGTTTACGCAGAAGTAGAGCGTGTGATTACCCTCAACAGCAGTCCACGTACGCGCCTGAAGCGGCGATGTTGTCCACGAACCAATCGAGGGGAAACTTAAGTCGCTACCAACGCGACCAGTCGTTGAACTTCCGCAATCTCTGTTATTGATGCAGAAACGTGCCTGTATTTCCTTCTGAACGCTTCCTCCTACATTGCGCAAACCACCGTAAAAAACGAGCGTATCACCTTCCGTAATTTCTTCTGTCATCGGTGAATATGAAAGCTGAAACGGCGTGATCTCTGCAGCAAGCGAAGAATCAACCGTGAATGAAATTGATGAACAGTTGTTGCTCATCGTTGATTCGGTAACAGGAGGATTGCCAGTGTTCACACAGAAGTAGAGCGTGTGATTCCCCTCTGTCGCGGTCCACGTACGAGCGTACGCTGGAGAGGTTGCACCTCCCGCAATTGGTGCGATGTTTGGATCGACACCCACGTGCCCCGTTGCGCTCGTCAAACAATTTGCATTATCAATACAAAATCGAACCCACGGACCACCTGAACGTTCATCTCCCTGATTTCGTACATTCGCAGAAAACGTTACTTGTTGCCCTGTCATGATTTGCCCTGATGGCGAACGCATGAGATTAACTGGGATGAGATCAGGATTACCTGTTTGCACAGGCTCGTCTGGTTCATCGGGATCGATTGGCTCAATGGTCTCAATAACCGGCACCTCGAACGCTTGTGAGATGCAGTTGTTGCTCATGGAATACTCAGGCACGGGAGGATTGCCGGTGTTTACACATACATACAATGTATGACTCCCTGGCCCATAGGTTCCAGAGCGCGCATACCATGGAGAAGTTTGACCTCCGCCAATTGGTGCGATGTTTGGATCCGCTCCGACATGTCCGCCGTCGTTCGTCAGACAGTTTGGATTATCAACGCAAAAACGTAACCACGGTCCATATGACTCAGCATCTCCAGTGTTTCGAACACGTGCCGAAAACGTATGCAGGTAGGGATCAGCCTCACCCGAACCTGCTCGCTGAATTTGTATATCAGACACCATCAAGTCAACTGGAACATTGTTCGACAATGCAACAAGCTGAATTTGAAGCTTTTGGAGCTGATCGATCAATATCTGAATCTGCGGCTGCATACCAACCGTCTGCGCCGACGCAGGAATCGCAACAGCGAACATGAGGACGACCGGAATAATGATTTTGTAGAGTTTCATATAAATGGGTTACGTGATTAATTGCTCTTTGTCTGCAACAAACTGCTAATAAATTGCGATGACCACTTCATACTCGCTAGTGCTTCCACTACCGACGGCATAAGCACAAAATTTTGTGATGCACCGGCCGCAGAAATAAAGCCCTTATCGAACCAGCACATGTTGTAGCCATTACTGCGCCAGTTATCGAGATCTTCAGATCGGATGTTTGCCTGGCAGAAATCGAGACACTGCTGGCGGTTTGCGACCGATCGAATAGGATTATTCCCTGCTGCTGGTCCGAGCGCCGCATTTACCGTTGCCTGACAGAAGAACCGCTCGTCCGCAGTCGGCGTCACGACAGTTGGAACACTTGATTCACCTGAAATAAATCCGCGCGAACTTCCATTGTCGTACCAGCACATGTTGTAGCCATTACTGCGCCAGTTATCGAGATCTTCGGAGCGGATGTTTGCTTGGCAATGTTGGAGACATGCATTGCGTGAAGAGACACTTGTAAACACCTGATTACTTGGCACGTTTCCAAGTCCTGCATTTACCGTCGCCTGACAAAATTGCGATGACGCCACAGGCGTCATAATGCCTGGATCAGTCACATCCGGCGGAATGACGACTCCAGTCCCCGTTGTTCCCCCGCGTACATCCTGCACCGTACCGTTGAGAACGCTGTTGTACGACGGACGCTGCTGTCCATATTGATTAATGAAACCGAAGTTGTATTCACAATCATTGCTGCCAAGACCAAACTGACTGTCGTCCTGCATGGTGTAGAGCATGATCTTCGGAACGCCGAGTGCTTGCATCTTACGGAGCGCCGCGTTAAACCACGTCACCTGCTGCGCATCGGACGCGCCACGACATACCGGTATACCAAACTCTCCAATGAAGATCGGCTTGTTGTAGTTTGCACGCAGGAAGTTCACATGCTTCTCAAGTTGCCCAAGTTCAAAGTCAATCTTGCTTGTATCAACTAGGTGTCCTTGGTCGCTCACGTACCAGTTGAACGAGACCATGTCGACATACGGCATGACCGCGTCATAGTAGAGTTTCAACCGTCGCTGATTTTGCTGCGAGATAAAAGCATTGCCATTGATCTCCCATGGGGCAAAGTTTGAGGAAATGATGATGGTGCTTGGATTTGTTTTCTTTATTTCTGTCCGCGCGATGCCAAGGAGGCTTGAAACTTCCGAAAGGTAGCCGGGCACATGATCAATCACGTTATTATCATTTGCGCCCTGCCAATCTCCCGTTCGATAGTTGAATTGATTCGACTCATTAAAGAGAACCCAGCTGTCCGCCGCTCGAAACTCAGCTGCTACCCGTTCCATCATTTTTTGATAATGCGTGCGGAGCTGATCAATACTGTACACATACTGACCATTTTTACGATAGTCAGAGATGCGATGATCGATATCTGCGCTCGCAAGCTGCACTTTGAATCCACGTGCGTGCGCGTCGTTGATTGCACGCTTCAATACGCGAATACCTTCCGCATAAAATGTTGGATTTGAAATGATAGTACTCTCGTTCTTTGGAGTTCCATCGGCATTAAATTGATTTGGACTCAAGAGAAGCCAGCTCCACGTATGGATCCGAACCCAGTCGACCTTCCCTTTTAATTTGTCGAGGTTCGCAAGATAGCGATTGTAGTTGAGTCGTGACGGATCATTGTTCGAATCAGAGAATTGCCCTGTTGGCTCCCAGTAGAATGGTGTGGTCATACCAATCTCTATTCCCGATCCAGATTGTGCTGGAGGCACATACGGTGCAGCAGCTTCGACATCAACTGTAATCGATGTACAGTTATTACTTTTATTATTTTCATCAATAGGGGGCGTGCCCGTGTTTGCACAGAGGTAAATCGTATGACGACCCGCCTCTGCAGTCCACGTACGGCTAATCGGAGAAGACGCTCCAGCTGGAAGCGGGAGGCCAAGTTCTGAGACACGATGACCTGGATTGAGACGACCTGCAGAGCTCGTCAGACAATTTGAGTTATCGACGCAGAAGCGTGCCCATGAATCAGGCGCTTCTGCCGTACCTTGATTGCGAATGTATCCCATAAACGTTACAAAATCACCCGCACGGA
>CAZBQV010000008.1:6164-22711 GCA_964494235.1 uncultured Candidatus Saccharibacteria bacterium | reverse complement strand
TCCACCGCTACACTGACCCCCAGACAGGGGAGATTGGGCAGTTTGAGTTGACGGTGGAAGGAGCACAGGGTGCGTGTGGATATATCGGTGCCGTTGATATCACATCCGTCGGTCGTCTCGATTCGCATCCTGATAACCCGCGAGCGGTTTTTGGTCGATATGCACGTCCAAATATCGCAAACTATTCTTACTTGGGAAACTCAAACATGTGGGTTTATACCACAAGAGAAATCATTGGTCCGTATCATAGTAATGGTGGTATTAATATGCAGGGTACTAATAATTCGATCGTAACAAGCGCAGTAAGTACTTGGGTGTGCACTCAGGAGCAAGGATGCAATTTTAATCAGGTAAAACCGGGGGTTTTTGGTACTGGTCCGAATCCTGAGTTATGGCAATTTCCAGTACCTCCGGTCGATTTTGCGGGGATGAGCGTTGATCTTGCTACAATGAAGACATCTGCGCAGTCTTCAGGTAGGTATTTTGGACCCTCGGGAAGTCGAGGCTATGAGGTTATTTTTAAAACCAACGGCACTTTTGATCTATTTCGTGTAACTGGTACAGTCTCTGTTTTTTCAAATACGGGTACATCAAGTGGTAATGAACAGAATATCATCAGCACTAAAAGCCTGATTGGTAATTATGGTATTCCGGATAACTGCGCGCTCATATTTCTCGAAGACAAGGTCTGGTTAAAAGGAGAGGTGACAAAGAAGGTAAGTATCGCTGCTGCTCGTCCGGCGCATTCAAGCGATCCTTCTATCATTATTCACGGGAATATTACCTATACGACCGATGACGGTTCTGCAGGACTCCTTGCGATTGCTGAAGACGATATTCTGCTTGCGCTCAATGCGCCAGAAAATACTAAGATACACGGCATTTTTGTCGCCCAAAAAGGCGCAGTGCGTCGCAATGGGTACTGCGCACCTCCTTTGTGTGATTGGTTTGGCTATACAGCGGTTCCTGGTACATATCAAAATTCCGTGTATCTCGACAGTCTAAATATATATGGAACACTTGTTTCAAATGAACAAACTTACTTCTTGTCACCTGGTTGTTTTGGAACATGTTCTGGTTACCGTGAGGTAATTTATACATATGACACCTCCTTGATTGACGATCCGCCGCCACTCATCCCATCTACCTCTGAAGATTTTCGTTTAATAACCTGGGAGGAGATATCGGTTGATGAATAGAAAAAAGAGGGCCGCGGGCGTAGCCCGCGGCCCTCTTTTTTCTACCGTGATACAATCAAAGGAATGAAAGCGAAAACAACACCGAAGCGATTGATTGTCGGCAACTGGAAGCTGAATCCACTGACGGTAGGAAAGGCAAAAGAGCTTTTTATCGATATTCGAAAAGAGTCATCGCGCCGAAATAATGTTGAAACAGTGATTGCTGCGCCGTTTGTATATATTGCTGAACTCCGAAAACTCACGACGGGTGTACATACGAAATTGGGTGCACAGGATGTTTTTTGGGAGAAAGAAGGCACGTACACCGGAGAGATTTCAGCTCCCATGCTTGAGAGCCTCGGCGTGTCGCATGTCATCATTGGTCATTCAGAGCGCCGCGCGCTTGGTGAAACAGATGAGCAGGTGGGCAAAAAAGTGTCAGCAGCGCTCAAAGACAAGCTCACCGCGATTGTCTGCGTAGGGGAATCGGAGCGCGACGCGCACGGCAAATATCTTTCAGTGGTCGAAGATCAGATTCGTGCTGCGTGCGCCGATGTGCCCAAAGCAGCATTCAAAAATTTGGTCGTTGCTTACGAGCCGGTGTGGGCGATCAGTGCAGGTAATGGCAAGGGTAAAACTGCTACACCCGCTGATGTGCATGAGATGTCTATTTTCATTCGCCGCGTGCTTACGAGCATCCACGATCGTTCTTCAGCGGATCGTGTGCGCATTCTCTATGGCGGATCGGTCAACGAAGAGAACGCGGCGGAGCTCTTTTCGGAAGGGATGGTCGACGGGTTTCTCGTCGGCGGTGTGAGTCTCAAACCGAAAGCTTTTGCTGAAATTCTTTCTACCGCGCAGAAATCGTAATTGTATGCCGTTTGCTTCTATTGTCGATGTACAAGATTTAAAAGGGAAGCGCGTACTCGTGCGCGCAGGACTCAATGTGCCGCTTGAGAATGGCGTGGTGCGCGATGAGTTTCGTCTCACCCACGCGCTTCCGACCATTCATTTCCTTATCGAACAGGGTGCGCGCGTGATCGTACTTGCGCACATCGGCCGCGAGCCACATGAGACACTAAGGCCGGTCCACGATGCACTTAAAAAGCATATACCGGTCACCTGGGCAGGAGGACTTGTTGGCGATGATGTAGATCAAAAAATTGCTGCGCTCATGGATGGAGAGGTGCTTCTCCTTGAGAATGTTCGGAGCGATGTACGCGAGGAAGAAAATGATGATGCGTTGGCTCGTGCTCTCGCGCTCCACGGCGATATTTATGTGAATGACGCTTTCGCTGACTCACATCGCGCTCACACATCGATTGTAGGTATTCCAAAATATCTTCCATCGTACGCGGGTATGCTCTTTGTGCGCGAATATGAGCAACTTAAAAAAGCATTTACACCATCGCATCCTGCGCTCTTCATACTTGGCGGCGCGAAGTTTGAAACGAAGATGCCGCTCGTATCGCGTTTCGTAAATGAGTACGATCATGTCTTTATCGGCGGCGCGCTCGCAAATGATTTCTATAAAGCGCGCGGATATGAAGTGGGTGTTTCAAAGACTTCAGATATCGACCTCTCGAGCTCTCCGCTCATCGATGATGCGCGCATTATGGTACCCAAAGACGTGCTCGTTGAGGGTCCGAATGGTCGTGCGACAAAAGCAGCTGATGCAGTCGCTACTGATGAGGCTATTTTTGATGCCGGAACTGAAGCGCTCAAGCAACTCGAGTCGCTTATCAAGGATGCACAGATGATTCTTTGGAACGGTCCGCTCGGAAATTTTGAAAAAGGTTTCAGCGAGGCGACAGAAGAAGTTGCGCGCATGATTGCGCGTTCGTCAGCCTACTCAATCATTGGCGGAGGCGATACCGTTGCAGCGATTGAAAAACTCAAGCTCGATGAGAAGTTTTGTTTCGTCTCAACTGCGGGGGGAGCGATGCTTGTTTTCCTCGAGACGGAAACACTTCCGGGCATCGAGGCACTATCTCAAAAATAACTAGGCAAGCGCTGTGCGAATTTTTTCAGCAAAGGTACCGATCTCACCCTCCGCATAGGAGGTTTTTTTGAGGTGACCAAAGACGCCGTCATTTTCAAATCGAGGAATGACGTGGATGTGCGCATGGAATACTTCTTGGCCTGCAGCAGGCTCATTGTTCATGACGATGTTCACCCCGTCTGCCTTGAGTGAACTTTTTAATGCATGTGCGACCTTTTGTGCCACCGTTGTCATTGCTGCTAAAGTGCGCTCGTCGAGGTCGAAGATATTACGGAATTTTTCTTTGGGCACGACGAGTACGTGGCCTTTGTTGTTGGGGTGAATGTCGAGAAAGGCGTATGTCACGTCGTCTTCATAGACTTTTTCAGATGGTAGTTCGCCGCGTACGATTTTAAGGAAGAGATCGTCCATAAAAAATATCAGTTACGGAAGCACTATAGCATATGCGGTATACTGGCACGATGTCGAACGCTACCCGTTACCGCATGGCTCCGCAGATACCGGATGAGGTCGCTTTGGAGCTCTCTGATTTTTCTCCAGTTGTACGACAATTGCTCTATGCGCGCGGCGTGAACACAAAAGACGCTGCGCATACGTTTGTCTCCCCACAGTACGATGCGCTTCACGATCCGTTCCTCATGACTGATATGGAACGCGCAGTCGAGCGCATCTTGCATGCACTCGCCTCCGGCGAACGCATCGTCGTCTATAGCGATTATGATTGCGACGGTATTCCGGGCGGCGTCCTTCTCCACGATTTCTTTTCGAGCGTGGGAGCAAATTTTAAAAACTATATCCCGCACCGGCACCACGAGGGATACGGACTCAATGTTGAAGCAATCGAGAAACTGCATGAAGAGGGTGCGCAGCTCGTAATCACCGTCGACTGCGGCATCACGGATGTTGAGCCGGCGGCGCGCGCAAAAGCGCTCGGTATTGATCTCATCATCACAGATCATCACGAGGTCGGCATCGAGCTTCCCGATGCCTACGCGATACTCAATCCAAAGCGTGACGACGCGTATCCGTTCAAGGGTCTCTGCGGTTCGGGCGTTGCATGGAAGCTTGTGCAAGCACTCATTGAGCGCGGCGGATTTGATCTCAAGACGGGGTGGGAGAAGTGGTGGCTCGATGTGGTCGGTATCGCGACGATTGCCGACATGGTGCCACTGACCGGAGAAAATAGAACGCTCGCACACTACGGCCTTCAGGTACTTCGCAAGACGCGCCGTCCTGGCCTCCAGCACTTGTTTCGCGCGATGCGCATGAAGCAGGAGTACATCACTGAAGATGACATTGGTTTCATGATCGGTCCGCGCATCAATGCTGCGTCGCGCATGGATACGCCCGAAGACGCGTTTCATATGCTCGCGACACGTGACGAAGACGCTGCGGGTGGTCATGCGCGTCACCTCGAGAAACTCAACAATGAGCGGAAGGGAGTGGTGGCAGCGATGGTGAAGGATATCAAGAAGCGTATGGAGCGGGTGATTGATGTACCGCCTGTGATTGTGATGGGAAACCCCGAGTGGCGGCCGGCGCTCGTGGGGCTTGCAGCGAATACGCTCGTTGAGACCTTCAATCGACCGGTGTTTCTCTGGGGCCGCGACGGCCGCGAGATCATTAAAGGATCGTGCCGGTCAGATGGTTCGGTGAGTGTGGTCTCGCTCATGCACGAAGTGCGTGACGTATTTATCGAGTACGGCGGACACCATGTCTCGGGAGGTTTTTCGGTGCAGCAGCCGGCGATTCACACATTTGAGTCGCGACTGAATGAGGCATATGGCGTCGTGCAAGATCGTGCGCCGGAAGAAAAAGAAATAATCGTCGATGCTGAGCTTTCGCTGGAAGAAATCTCTCCGCGCTTTGTCCGCGAGGTTGGCCAGCTGGCGCCGTTTGGCGAGGGGAATGCAAAACCGCTCTTCGCATTTCGCAGCGTCACGCCTACGCGCGTCGAACAATTTGGTAAATCACGCGATCATACAAAGGTGCTCTTTGAAACGTTTGATGGAACCGTTGAGGCGATCGCGTTTTTTGCAGAGCCGGACGCGTTTACGGCGTCGCTCGTGGCAGGAGAGGCTCGGACGATTATCGCGCACGCCGAGCAGTCATTTTTTATGAATCGCATGAGTACGCGTTTGCGTATCGTCGATGTGCTCCCCGCGAACGCGGAATTGTGATAGTGTAACGGCATGAAAGATACTCCTGATGTCATTTGTTATACCGATGGTGGCGCGCGCGGAAATCCGGGGCCAGCGGGCGCCGGTGCGTATGTCACAAAAGGGAATGGTGAGGTGATCGACGAAGTGTCGCTCTTTCTCGGTAATGGTACGAATAATTTTGCGGAGTATGCGGCGGTGGTACTCGCGCTTCAGACCGTGAAGAAGCAGTACGGTGCGCGCACGAAATCACTCCATGTTGAGATTCGCATGGATAGCGAGCTTATTCAGCGGCAGCTTTCGGGAAAATATCAGATCAAAGAGCCGTCGCTCATTCCGCAGTTTATTGAGATACACAATATGCGCGTGAAGGATTTTCCGCACGTGAAGTTTGTACACGTTCGCCGCGAGCAGAATAAAGAGGCAGATCGGCTTGCGAACGAAGCGATGGATCGCAAATCCTAGCGTATGATGCAGAGCGCTTTATACAGCATCGCGCTCGCATTCAGTTTGGGGATTTTTGTTCGCACATTTTTTATTTTCGATGAGTTTTTTGTATACGGGCTCGCGCTTGTCGGGGGAGTGCTGGCGATCTTCTGGATGAGGAAAGGAAAAGGGCGCGAGACGAAGTCTCGCGCCCTTTTCCTTTTATGTTCTCTTACGCTCGTATCGTTTGCTTTCGGTATTCTTCGATACGACGTTGCGACGCAAGATTCACTCGATCGTCTCGCAGAGCAATATATCGGGCAGGAAGTGGTGCTTGAAGGGACGATCTTCCGCGAAGTTGATGAGCGAGAAAACACCACGCAGCTCACCGTTCGGGCCGATGTGCTCAATGGCGTATCCGCCGACGTACGAGTGCTCATACTTACCGAGCGTTTTCCAAGATTTTCATACGGCGATCGCATTCGCGCTGAAGGAGTACTCGAACATCCTGATTCATTTGAGACTGATCTTGGCCGTACCTTCGATTACGCAGGCTATCTTTCTGCGCGGGGTATTTCGTATGTCGCACCCTTTGCGCGCGTCGAGAAGATCGGAGAAGGATATGGCAATCCAATCATGTCCGCGCTTCTCTCATTCAAGTACGCCTTCATGCACAACGTCGAGGCACTCATACCGGAGCCTGCGGCAGGGCTCGCGCACGGTCTCGTACTCGGTGTGAAGCGCGCACTCGGAGATGAGCTTGAGCGTTCATTCCGCATCGCAGGCATCATTCATATCGTCGTGCTTTCCGGCTACAACATCACGATCGTGGTTGAAGCAACGATGCGCCTCCTCTCATATTTCTTTCGTCCGCGCACGCGCGTTGTCTGCGGTGCGCTCGCTATTGGTGCATTCGCGCTCATTGCGGGGTTTTCTTCAACGGTCGTCCGTGCATCGTTTATGGCGGTGCTTGTACTTATTGCGCGCGCGACGGGCCGCACCTACGATGTACTCCGTGCGCTGGTGGTTGCAGGTCTCGTGATGCTCATCATCAATCCGAAGTTGCTTGTCTTTGATCCAGGTTTCCAGCTTTCATTTCTTGCGACGCTTGGCCTCATTCTGCTTGCGCCATTGATTGAGGAGCGACTCTCGCTCGTGCCGACCCGTTTTCAAATACGCGAATTCGTCACCGCCACCATCGCAACGCAGATTTTTGTGCTGCCACTCCTTCTGTATTCGATAGGAGAGTTTTCGCTCGTTGCGCTCATGGTCAACGTGCTCGTGCTTCCGATCGTACCGTTTGCGATGCTTTTTATATTTCTATCAGGCATGCTCGGCTTCGTATCGTCTCTCATCGCGTTGCCGTTCGCATACATCGCATACCTTCTGCTCGGCTACATCATCGCAATGGCGGAATGGTTTGCTGCACTTCCGTTTGCGGCACTTATCGTACCTGCATTTCCATTTTGGATAACAATAATCGCGTATGCCGTGATGGCATACGCGATGTATCGCGTTTCGGCAAAATCAAAAATTAATTCTGAAACCGTTTCTCAACCACGCTCCAGTTGAGGTTCTTGAAGAAGTTCTCGACATAGTTTTTCTTTTCGCTCGGGAGATAGTCCACCATGAATGCGTGCTCCCACATGTCGAGCGCGAGGATGATGGGGAGGCCCGAGAGCTGTCCGAGCTCATGGTCAGCGACCCATGCGGTGTGGAGCGTTTTTCCTTCAGGGTCTTGGTAGAGGACGGTCCAGCCAATGCCACGCGTCATTGCGACGGTCTTCAGGTGTGCAACAAAGTTTTCCCACGAACCGTATTTCTCGATAGCTGCCGCAGCGAGCGTGCTTCCTTCGTCTGCCGATTGTGCGCCGCCTTCAAATTGCGAGAAATAGTACTCGTGCATCCGCATGCCATCAAATTCAAATCCGAGACGGCGGCGCACCTCCATGATCGCGTACGCATATTTCTCCTTGTCGAGCGCCTCAAGCTCTTTGATCTGCTCTCGGAGCACATTGGTGTGCTTTACGTACCCTTCATAGAGGGCGAGGTGGGCAGCGATCTGCTCTTTTGAGATTCCCTCAAGCTCTGGCAACTCAAACGTCCGCGCGGTATAGGTGTGCATATATTAAAACTTAAAGAGAATAATGTACGGGCATTCTAGCATATTGTGTATTTGCTGACGTACTTGCAGAAAATTGGGCGCGTGGGAGGATTAGGAAAGACGTACATCTACATCCCGAGAGGGGAAGGGGGACGAAATGAATATCGGACAATTGAGTCGTCATCGCGAAGTGCTCGTGTGTATGAGCGATGATATTGCGCTGATCACGAGGGAACATCAAGGGCGGCAGCATCTGTGGATGCCGAGTGAGCTCGTCGATGTGGAGCAGGTGCTGGAGATTCCGTTCGAGTATGCTGCAGTCCTCGCACTCAATCTGCTCACGGAAGAGGGACTTCCGCATTTCAGCATCTTGCTTGCGACCCATCTCGGAGATGGGGGGTCGTGGCGGCAGTGGGTCAATCTATGGACTGCCGAGGAAGATCGCCACGGCACCGTGTTGCGTAACTGCCTCATGTCCATCGAAGGCGTCGACATGGTCGAGCTTGAGCGACTGCAGTACGCATACGTGCGAGATGGATTCATTCCTGATTGGGCACATGACCCGTATCGTCTCGTCGCATACACGGTGCTCCAGGAACGCGCGACGCAGCTGTCGTACAAACACATCTCCGAGAAGATGCGTCCACACGATCGCACGATCGAGCGCGTCGCCGCGAAGATCGCACTTGAAGAAGCACGGCACGCAGGGGTGTATCGAATGGTGTTCGAGCGGATCTTCGAGAAAGACCCGCTCGATGCGATCGATGCGCTCGGCGATGTGATGCGCAATTTCGCTATGCCAGGCACCACCATTCCTGGTTTTGACGATCTCGCGCATCTGCAGACGTCGCTCGGCATCTTTGGAGCGAAGCACTACGCCGATATCGTCGAGCAGACGATTCGCTGGGTTGAGAAACTTGCGAAGCGACTCTCGCCACCAGCTGGTGTTGCTTCGCGCATCGAGCAGCTCTGGCGATTTCATGCCGTGGTGGTGCGTCGTGCGGGGCGGGATATCGGCATTCCGTCACGCTCGGTGTGCTTCTCTTTTCTTCCAGGATGGTCGACTGTGGTGTAGACAGAACTGGACTAGGCGGGACATACGGTCCCGCCTCTTTTTTATATATGCCCGCGCGCTGTAGGCGCGCGGGCATATACTTAGTGCATGGAGTCTTACGAAAAAGTTGTGCGTATCCGTCTCATACTTTTTCTCGTGCTCGTCTGTGGGATGGTCGGAGTATATGTAATTTCGTGGGGAAGTAGCGGCGCGGCCAAAGGCCGCGCCGATGAACTCTCTGTGACGTTTCTCGATGTCGGACAAGGCGATGCAATTTTTATTGAGTCACCCACAGGTGTGCAAGTGCTCATTGATGGCGGACCGAATGCATCGGTGCTCCGCGCGCTTTCTGAAGAGATGGGATTTCTTGATCGTTCAATCGACATCGTGATTGCAACACATGCGGATAAAGATCATATCGGCGGACTCGTTGATGTCTTTGATCGGTATGAAATATCGGAAGTTGTCATGACAGAAAACAGGAGTGCGACCAATGCAGACAATGCATTTATTGAACAAATAGAACGTGAAGGTGCTGAAGTGGCGATCGCTCGACGTGGACTTGCGTATGAGCTTGGCGACGGCGCGCTCCTCACCGTGCTTTTCCCTGATCGCGATCCATCATTTCTCGAAACCAACACCGCATCGATCGTCGCGCGCCTCACCTACGGCACGTCCGAATTTCTCTTCACGGGCGATTCACCGATTGCGATCGAGGAGCATCTTGTTGCGTCCGGTATTGCGCTCGAGAGCGATGTGTTGAAAGTCGGGCATCATGGATCACGTACTTCAACGAGTGAACTATTTGTACAAGCAGTCCGCCCACAATACGCAATCATTTCCGCAGGGAAAGACAACAGCTATGGTCATCCACATACAGAGGTGATCAATGCGCTCGACCGCGCAGGAGTCATGACGAAAAACACTGCCGACGAGGGCAGTATTACGTTTTTATCTGATGGAATGGCACTTCGACTTGAGGATTGAGTTGCACGGCGCGCCCTTGTTTGCTTGAATGCGCTCCAGAGAACCTCGCAAAAGGAGTGCGACATGGCAAAGGATGATGGCCTCGAGCCAAATTGGCATCACTTCAAACCTGTGTGTGGAGGACTCCTCATAAAGCATTCAAACGATTTGGGTGAAGTTCGTTTCACATATACTGGCCCCGAACACTGGCTATGTCGTGCCATTGCACGTATCAATCTCTTGTTTCGTGGCAGAGTCTCGATGGGGTAGTTGATGAGAGGTGATTCTTTCACGTTTCGTCGGCGCACTTTGGTGCGCCGACGAAAAACCCGCCAAAGATGGCGGGTTTTCCTATTTCTATTCCTTCTTCTTAGATAACCTTAGCTTCCTTGAGGGTCTTGTATGCGCCGTTCTTTGCGATGGTGCGCATAGCTTTGGTTGAGACGGTGACCACCACAGTCTTGCCGATCTCGGGTACGAAGATACGCTTCTTCTGGAGGTTTGCCTGACGGCGTACCTTTCCGCATGGGTTAAACTGCGTCGCACGTGTGCGGTTTGAGTAGCGACCCCCGATCTGGGTCTTCTTTCCAGTTATTTCGCATTGCTTCGCCATATAGTGGGGCCATAGTACCATACTGTTTATATATCGCAAGATACAGGAAGGGGCCGCCGGAAGAAGGCGGCCCCACAAACTCTTCTCATGTCGATTGCCCGGAGCGGCGACACGAGAGAAGGAGTATGACGATGGTGGCGAAAGGGATACAAGCGAGCCAAAGCGTTGTTTTGAAGATCGAGACGATGACAAGGCAGGTTCCCATGAAAATGAGTGCTGGAAATGCGACACTCCACTTTACGAGGGTTCCAGCCAACGACTGCGGCCGCCAATCGCGCCAGTCTGTCATCATGCTAGGGAGCTGGACTTGGGTGTCACTTATGTGGTCTCCCTCAAACATCGCACATATAACGCCCAGCCAGCTCGTCCTGAGCGCTACCTGGAGAATGGTCCTATATGCGACAAAGTAGCTCCGCATAAGTGATGGGTCGAAGTACATCGAAACCTCCATTTACGTTTCTACAAGTATGGTAATGAAGTCGGTCCCTTTTGTCGAATGCGGCTTTCTAGTACCATACCTATATATGGAACTCGGATTCATCTTCATCATCGCAGCCCTCATTATCTCGATTGTTGTCCATGAGGCCGCGCACGGCTATATGGCAAACTGGCTTGGCGATCCGACAGCCCGCCTCGCTGGCCGCCTCACGCTCAATCCGCTTCCGCACATCGATCCTATTGGCTCGGTACTCATCCCGGGTCTCCTATATCTCACAGGCGCAGGTATTCTCTTTGGCTACGCAAAGCCGGTCCCATACAATCCGTACAACCTCCGCAACCAGAAATGGGGCGAGGCGCTCGTTGCGGCGGCGGGGCCGGGGGTCAACATCCTCATTGCGGTCGTCTTCGGACTCATTGTGCGTTTTGGGGACGTACTCGCGCTCGACGCTGCTTTTCTCTTCATTGCGGGGTACATCGTCTATATCAACATCCTCTTGGCATGCTTCAACCTCATTCCGGTGCCGCCGCTCGATGGTTCAAAGATTCTTGCAGCCTTCTTGCCGCTCCGCGCCCGCATGAGCTTTGAGGACCTGGGCCGCCGCATTGAGCAGTATGGCCTCATTGCCACTATTGTCTTCATTTTTATCTTCATCAATTTCCTCTGGGCGCCCTTCAGTCAGCTCGTCAACAGTGTTTTCATCCTCCTCACGGGTGCAAGCTTCTTCTAGGGGAGGGCGCTTTGGGCAGCGCGCTTGCAAATCTCGGCGGGAAATAGTACAGTAGCCACACCGTAATTGCGCGGTTTTTCTTTTGGGCGAAGGCCCGAAACACCACACATGGCAACCATCAACCAACTCACGAAGAAGCGACGCCGAAATCCCGTCTCAAAGACGAAGACCGGTGCGCTTTCGTCGGGTCTCAACTCGGTTAAGAACCGCGCAAACTACTACAACTCTCCCTTCAAGCGCGGCGTCTGCACACGCGTCACGACAAAGACTCCCCGCAAGCCAAACTCAGCTATCCGAAAGATCGCTCGTGTACGCCTTTCAAATGGCCAGGAAATCACGGCGTACATCCCGGGTGAGGGACACACACTCCAGGAGCACTCAGTGGTGCTCGTTCGCGGCGGCAAGGTGAAGGACATCGGTGTGCAGTACACGGTAGTGCGCGGTAAGTACGACGCAACCGCAGTCGACAAGCGAACCCGCGGCCGCTCACGCTTTGGTGTGAAGAAGCCAAAGAAATAGTTTTGAATATTTTTTCCTATGCGACGACCTATTAAACGACGACCAGCTATCGAGCCAGAGACACGCTTCAATTCTGTGCAAGCAGCTCGCCTCATCAACTACGTGATGGAGCGCGGACAGAAGGAGACTGCACGCAAGATCGTGTATGGTGCTTTTGAAGAGATCAAGAACGCAAAAGAAGGCGGCGGCGATCCGGTAGAAGTACTTGAGACCGCAATCCGCAATGCCGGTCCGCAGATGGAGGTTCGCTCACGTCGCGTCGGTGGTGCCAACTATCAGGTTCCCCGCGAAGTACGTCCCGAGCGCCGTCTCGCACTCGCGCTCCGCTGGATCATTATGGCAGCCCGCGCGCAGAAGGGCGTCCCTATGGCCAAGGCACTCGCAGCAGAGCTCATGGCCGCAGCACGAGAGGAAGGATCAGCGGTGAAGAAGAAGGAAGACACGCACCGCATGGCAGAAGCCAACCGTGCATTCGCACACTTTGCTTGGTAACAAAAAGCGCTCCCTTATGGGAGCGCTTTTTGTTACTCCGTAAAACATTTTTATGAAAAAGATTTTTGTCGCAATCGTCGCACTCATTGTTTTTGTAGGCGTACAGGCACCGGTTGTAGTTGCATATGATCTGAGCGATTTCCTTTTTACAATCAAGGAAGATGTTGAGTTGCCGTGCAGTGAGGTGCAGTACGAGAACGGGATCTGCTCGGAGGCTGATGAGACGTACTATGATCCAGAAACCGAGGTGGAACTTCCTTGCACTGAGGCCGATTATGAAAATGGAAATTGTCGGCCTGCAGAAACTCATTACTTTGATGAAAGTACAGTAGCTTCTATTTCTCACGGAGATGTCGCGTATCTTCCGTTCGGCAGAGCATTCAGTATGTTTTTTGTCGATTCAAACACGGATGGTCCTCCAGTATATGGAGAACTGTACTATCTTCCTGATGGACAAGGAGGCGCGCGCGAGTTTATGGATACTGCGATAGGGTATGGTGAACTTTCTTTTGAACATGAGGGAGTTTATGAAATCGATGTGTACGAATTAATTATCGAGGCAAGCTATGTTCCGACATGGAAGGATACTTTGATGCAGTTTATTTTGCCGCGAGCTTATGCTGCTCATCGAGAGCCAATTTTCTTCGGCACGATGCGCTTCGAAATACGAAATGTTGAGAATATGCCCGAAGGCAATCCGAGCGTGCTCTTTTTGCCGGGCACGCAGGCAAGTCGTCTCTACGATGGCGATGATGGAAATCGTCTCTGGGAGCCGAGCGGGAATAGCGATGTTGCAAAGCTTGCGCTTGATGCGTCAGGAAACAGTATTGAAGACGTGCAAACGAAAGATGTGATTGATGAAATCGATGTTGCCCCATTTTTTCAGTCTAATATCTACAAAGACTTCGTGTCGTACCTCGATGGTCTCGTTGATGCGGAAGTCATCGAAGATTGGGAGCCGTACGCGTATGACTGGCGCAAGAGCGTATTCGACATCGTTGAGAATGGAAGTGCGTACTACGACGGGACAACGGGTGGTGAGCAGAAGTATCTTGTCGATCTCGTTGAAGAGCTTGCTGCACAATCTCAAAACGGAAAAGTTGCAATCATCGGCCACTCAAACGGCGGCTTGCTTGCAAAAGCGCTCATGATGAAACTTGAAGAAGAAGGGAAGGATGACTTGATTGACTCGGTGGTCTTTGTCGCGACGCCGCACCTCGGAACACCAAAAGCGATTGCGACGTTGCTCCATGGGCACGATCAGCAGAAGGTGGGTGGTTTTCTCATTGATGACGAAGTTGCGCGAGAGGTGATCAAAAACATGCCTGGCGCATACGCACTCCTGCCTTCAGAGAAATATATACAGGCTATCAACGAGCCGCTCGTTACCTTTAAAGATTCAAGCGTTACACAGTCCCTTATCGAATTTTATGGAACGACCGTGAGCGGAATCTCGGAGTTTGTTGATTTCGTGAATGGTGCAGAAGGTCGCAGTACTTCGGGGATGCCTATCAATGAGCCGAGTGTTGCAAATACATCGCTGCTACTCGACGCGCTCGAAGATCATGCGCAGAAGCTCGACACATGGACGGCGCCTGAACATGTTCAGGTATACGAGATTGTGGGCACAGGACTCGCAACGATTAAGTCAATTGAGTACAGGGAGATGACTGAGGCGTTGTGTCCACCAAACAGTACATCGGTTACTCTTGCATGTTCTTTGCCTAAGAAATTAAAGCCGTATGCTTTACAGACCTTATATGGAGATGAGACAGTCATGAGTATTTCTGCTAAGGGATACGCTGGAGAGAGACAAAGTCTGTATATCGATTTAGTTTCCGAAGGCCTCGAGTTTGGTATTGGCGAAAAGAAACATTCAAACATAACTGAGTCGCCAGGCGTACAGGAGATCATAGATAGGATCATTGCCGGAGCGTCATTGGAGGGAATTGATTTTGTATCAAAAAATCAACCATCAATTGATGATGAGTATCGAGTAATCTCCATTCACTCTCCCGTAAAGATAAAAGTCACAGACGAAGATGGGAATGTAACTGGTGTTGATTCAAATAATGCTCCGAAGGAAGAAATTCCTGGTAGTAGTTACTTCGAACTTGGTGGGAGTAAGTATGTCGTTGTGCCTGCAGATACTGACTATGATGTTGTCCTCGAAGGCGAAGGTGATGGAGGGTACACACTCATCATTGATTCTCTAGAAAATGGTGATGAGCAAGAAAATCTCCATACTGCACACAATATGCTGGTGAGCTCCACGACGGTAGCAACTTTCAGTAAAGAAGGTGACAGTTTTAGTTCAATTATCATTGATCAGAATGGTGACGGAGAGCCTGATGCAGAATTTACTGTTGATGGTGAAGAAATTGTTACGGAAGAGCCAACGGCTCAAGAGCTTCTCCAGAAATATCGTGAGACAGTTGATGGAATGAATATCTCATCGACAATCAAGCGAAACTTCAAACTCTCCGCTTTTGTTGCAGAGGATCTCATAAACAAGAATAGGATATATTTCGCAAAGTTATCCATTGAAGCAATGAAGATGGCAGTGAAGCTGCGAGAAAATATTCGGCAGATATCGAAAATGGATGCAAAAATACTACTTGATATCTTAGTTAGAGTTGAGCAGGGTTTATAAAGACCGTTGTATAATTTCAAATGGATATGAATTACTACAAAAAAATGAATCTAACCATAGTTGCATCAACGCTTGTCATCACCCTTATTACTTTTTTGCTTTGGAATTTTGGAAATTGGACTGCTGGAGACGGTTATTATTTTGTGGTTGGTTTTCTAAAACCAATATTCTGGGGTACCTTGATTCTATCTGGAGTCTTGTTGTTCCTGTTAATTTTTAGAGATCGTGTCTTCGAACTTTGGCTCAAATATATTGCCTCGTGGTTTGTTCCGCTCGCAGTTTTCGTTGTGGCAAGTATCTCTGTCTACAGTTCTGGTGTCCTGTCGATAGGTAGAGGCGAGGCAGCCTTCCAGCTCTCGATCGTGCTCGGAGTCATTACATTTGTTTTTGCTATCGGCTATACCATCATTGCTCGATTGAGAAAATAAGCGAGAGTATCTGATATGAAAAAAGAAGAAAAGAAATGGGCAGTTGGGATGTTGTTTACAGGCCTTCTCTTAGGAGTTTCTGGAAGTTTGGTTGCGAATGTATTGGAACGTTACCTTATCTCTAAAATAGGCGAGGATTATTACATCATTCTTGTCTGTGGTTCTTTTATCGTCTTATTAATTTATCTTGATAGAAAATTCACGAAGCTTGTTGGGCTTAATGAAAAAGATAAATAGGAATGCAAAATACGAATCTTGGACTTATAGAAATTGATCCGCAGTATGTGGGTGAGTGGAAAGCGTGGGGCGCGAAGCTCATGGGCGAGTTGCGCGCGGAAGCAATCGAAACGCTCAAGGAAGAAGGACTTACGCAAGAACACATGTTTCTCATTGAGCTTGATGGGAAAACGTACCTCGGATTTTTTACCGAAGGTGAAGGGAAGCCTGCAAATCTCGAGAAAGAGATCAATCAAAAACACCGTGCGCTTTTGGATAAAAGTAGGATTCGGAAGATTTCTGGAGAGCAGATTTATACGTTGAGCATTTGAAAAAGAAAAGCCCGCGCGGAGCGCGGGCGAGTAGTGGTGTCTGTGCGGCAGTTCATCTCACGTGACGATGAAGCCGAGGTCGGAATAGGCGACTCCTGCGGGTACTTGTTGTTCTGCGCGAGGGAGGCCGGTGGCTCCGTACGCGACGAGATGGACGGTCCCGACCATTCCTCCGATGTTTGCCATCGCGGACTGGACACGTGCGTGCGCCGTTGCGTCTCCAATCATGAGCACCT
>CAZBQV010000008.1:0-6064 GCA_964494235.1 uncultured Candidatus Saccharibacteria bacterium | reverse complement strand
GCCATCGCGGACTGGACACGTGCGTGCGCCGTTGCGTCTCCAATCATGAGCACCTGCGCTCGGCCGCCACTCTGGTGCCAGTCGACGCGCACTTGTGTGCATCGGCGGATTTCGAGAATCCACTCCTCGATGGCCTTCGGGTTGCTTTCGGTGATAACCGCAACCGGAATGCCGGCCCTGAAGATTTCGCCGTCGCACGGTGGCGGCGTGTACTTGTCCATGACAGGCCTTTCTTAGATGAACAATACTAGTGAGGACAATACTCAATCTTTCTGAGGTATGCAATGGTGCGAGTCGAGACGATGATTGACAGGATTACTAGATGGCGTAGGCTGCACGGGTGTTTGGGTTCTTTTAAGAATGGGGGCGGAGCGATGTCGAAGATTTCGATCCATTCGGTAGGCGTGTATGGTGCACGTGTGCGGAGAGACGAAGCGGCTGATCCGAATATCAGCATGCTACGTTTTCTTGAAACGGTGCCGGAAGATCTGCAGAATTCTCGCACGTCAATCAGTGCGCGATGGGCAGGTTCGTGGTTCTACATCGAAGTTCGTTATCTGTTTGCGTATTCGTCGACTGGGGGGCATGTGTTTCCCGATAAAATCCTGATCGAGTTCAAACATTGGTTGAAACACTATTTCGGGAGAGCGGCGGTGCAATTCAATGAAGAGCCGTCGCTCTGTTTTGCAGAAGCGATGTATCCGTAGGCTTTGATGACCCCGACGGCGCGCATGCGCGCCGTCGGGGTTTGTTTTATCTGTGTGCAAGTAATGAAGAAAAAACGCGGTTTGCTATACTTTTTCGATGACAAAAATACTTGTAATCGCTGTCGCTGTAATCGCATTCGTGGTCGGGTTTTATTTCTTTAATCCGTTTGCGGCGATGCAAGCAAAAAAAGATGAGGCGGCGGTTCGTGCGCTCATCGAAGAATTTGGGACGAAGCTCAAAAATGTTTCGCTCCTGAATGAGGGTGGGGTGTGGTCACAAATACAAAATGTGTACGGGCCGTACCTTACGCGTGAGCTTCTTGATGAGTGGGCACGTAATCCGGCGAAAGCACTTGGTCGGCAGACATCGAGCCCGTGGCCAGAGCGCATTGAGGTTGGCTCGCTCGAACGGCGAAGCGACACTGAGTATCTCGTGCAGAGCTACCTTATTGAAGTAACGAACGAGGGTGGTGGCATCGGCGAGACACCGACCGAAACATCGCGACGTGCGGTCGTTTTCACAGTACGACTCGTTGATGATATGTGGCGCATCGCCGGCGTCGCGCTCGGCGAACGACCGGGAGAGGGTGAGTGGAAATATACTGAGCCTGATGCACGTGGACTTCAATTCCAATATCCTGATCCACTCCCAACGCAATTCATTAGTGCACAGGAATGGCCGCCAAAGGTTTCGCTCGTCGCAGAAGATTTTGTCTGTGAGACCGGAGAGCGTGCTGATGCGACGGGCGCGCTCGTGAATACGGAAGAGCGAACGGTCGGTGATCGTGTGTACTGCATTGATATGTCTTCTGAGGGCGCAGCAGGAAGTACGTACACCACCTATACATACCGCACGGAGCAGGGAGACTTTGTTGCGCACGTTGATTTCACACTTCGGTACGTGCAGTGCATGAACTATGACGAAGCAAATCAGGGTATGTGTACGCTCGAGCAAGAGACGTTTGATGTCGATGGGCTCGTCGATCGGATTGCATCGAGTATCAGGATGTCGTAGCGGAAATATATAAATGGAAAGCCGCCGGCGCTCGAGTGAGCGGCGGCGGCTAAGTCGACTCCGGAGGAGTCATCGAGAACTCCTTGGGGTCAGAAGAACGTGCTAGTTGGCATTGGCGGCGGCGGTCCGACTGGCCAGGGCTCCGAGGCCAAACTGAAGAATCGCTTCAAGTCCGGACTCGGGGGTGCCGCTGGAGATGATGTAGGTCCGGCCGACGGTGGTGTGCGGCGTGAAGGAGACCTTCGGCACATCGGCGATCGTCACCTGCTTCTCGGAGAGAAGGTGGTGTGCGAGTCCTCCCAGGACAAGCAGTGCTGCCGCGACGAGCGAGGGCAGCGCGTAGCGATTGCCTCCCCATGGCGTGCGGTGTTGCGACGACATTGTTTTTACCCCCTATGTTTGTGTGCGTCTAGTGCGGAATGGTACCGGAGTTTTTCTGATATGCCAACTTTTCTACATGGAAAAGTAGAAAGGCCACCCGGGTGGGGGTGGCCTTGGTGCTCTCGTCGAAGTGCTAGCACCTCGATGAGAGCAGGGTGAGCTGAAGCCCGACGGCGGGCTTCAGCGCGGGGACCTCGTGCGAGGCCCCCTCGATCTCGCGCCCGAAGACGATCTTCGGGTTCGAAACGATGACGAGGATCACGACGGCCACGATGGCCGCGGCGACCCACATCCAGATGAGGGTGTTTTTCAAGCGCACCTCCCTTACTTGGAGTTGATGTCGTGGATTTTAACCTGCACATTATTATAGCATATAAGACATATATTGTCAATATACAGCTTGAAATAGCGCCGGGAAGGCCATAGGGAGCAGGGGACGGGGCGCATTGCTCATTTTCCCTGGGTGTCGTATAGTATCGGCACTAAAAGCCGGTGGTTTCCTTTGGCTTTTTCTTTTTGGGCGAGTTTTCTCCTCAAGAACGGCAATTAATCAATTATTTAAGAGGTTTTATTTATATGGCACGACAGTATCCACTCGAGAAAGTACGCAATTTCGGTATTATTGCGCACATCGACGCCGGAAAGACGACGACGTCTGAACGCGTTCTCTTCTATACCGGTATGAGCCACAAGATCGGCGAAGTACACGACGGTGAGACAGTGACCGACTGGATGGAGCAGGAGCGCGAGCGCGGCATCACCATTACCGCTGCTGCTATTAATTGTAAGTGGACGAAGTCTGAAGAGGCAGATCGTAATGATCCTGAAAAGAAGTTCCACTTCAACGTGATCGACACACCGGGACACATCGACTTCACTGCCGAAGTGAAGCGTTCGATGCGCGTACTCGACGGCGCGGTCGTCGTCTTTGACGGCGTTGCCGGCGTGGAGCCGCAGTCGGAAACCAACTGGCGCTATGCTGACGAAGCAAAGGTGCCCCGCATCTGCTTCATCAACAAGATGGACCGCACGGGCGCCTCATTTGAGCGTTCGTACGAAAGTATCTTGAAGCGCCTCTCGCGAAATGCCGTTCGCATTCAGCTCCCGATCGGAGCAGAAGACCAGTTCGCAGGCGTCATTGACCTGATCAAGATGAAAGCCTTCCGCTTTGAAGGAGAAATGGGCATGAATGTGGTTGCCTATGATATTCCTGCTGAACTTCAGGCAGAAGCTGATGCAGCGCGTGCAGAACTCGTGGAGAAAGTCGTGGAGCACGATGATGCGCTCATGAATGCGTATCTCGAAGGCAATCAGCCGTCACACGATGATCTCGTCGCGACACTCCGCAAGGCAGTGATCGCAAACAAGATTTTCCCTGTGATGACGGGCTCGGCCCTCAAGAATAAGGGTGTGCAGCTCGTACTCGACGCGGTCGTGGACTACCTCCCATCACCAATCGATCTTCCACCAGTGAAGGGAACCAATCCAAAGACTGATGAGATCGTTGAGCGCAAGCCGTCTGATGAGGAGCCATTCTGTGCACTTGCCTTCAAGCTCCAGACGGACCCCTTTGTCGGTCAGCTGACGTTCTTCCGCGTCTACTCGGGCGTCGTGAAGTCAGGTACCTATATTTACAATGCAACAACGGGAGATAAAGAACGCCTCGGACGTATCGTGCGTCTTCAGGCTGACAAGCGTGAGGAAGTAGAGGAGGTGCTCGCGGGAGAAATTGCCGCAGCGGTGGGCCTTAAAGACACCAAGACTTCGCACACACTTTGTGATGAAGCAAATCCGATTATTCTCGAACAAATCGTCTTTCCAGAACCAGTGGTGGCAATGCGTATTGAGCCAAAGACGAAGCAGGATCAGGAGCGCATGGGTATGGCTTTGAAGAAGCTCTCGGACGAAGACCCAACATTCCGCGTATCTGCTGACGCAGAGACCGGCGAGACCATTATCGCCGGCATGGGTGAGCTTCACCTTGAGATTCTCGTTGATCGTATGAAGCGTGAGTTCAATGTGGAGGCAAATACCGGCCGACCGCAGGTAGCATACCGCGAAACAATCCGCCGTCCTGCAGAAGCGGAGCACAAGTATATCAAGCAGTCGGGAGGTAAGGGTCAGTATGGTCACGTGAAGATTCGCGTGAAGCCACTTGAGCCGCTCGCAGATGGTGAAGATCTTCCAAAGAACACGAAGCGTTCGGAAGGATTTGAATTCATCAACAACATCAAGGGAGGTGCGATTCCAAATGAATACATTCCTGCGGTGGAGAAGGGTGTGAAGGAAGCGCTCGATCGCGGTACGGTTGCAGGCTACCCAATGGTGAACGTATCAGTCGAGCTCTTCGACGGTTCGTACCACGAAGTGGACTCATCTGAAATTGCCTTCAAGCTCGCAGGTATCCAGGCATTGCAGGAGGCTGCTGAAAAGGCTGACTCGGTACTCCTTGAGCCGATCATGAAGGTGGAGATCACGACGCCCGAGCAGTTTATGGGAGACGTCACTGGCAACATCTCATCAAAGCGCGGACAGATCGAAAACATGGAAGATCGCGACATGGTGAAGGTGGTGCATGCGATGGTGCCGCTCTCAGAAATGTTTGGCTACACGACGATCCTTCGTTCGATGACCGAAGGCCGCGCATCGATGACGATGGAATTCGATCACTACGATGTCGTACCGCCAAACGTTGCAATGGAGATCAAGGCTGCACGCAACGCGAAGTAGAATTTCTTCACGAACAAGAACAAAACCCCCGCGGCGAAGCCGCGGGGGTTTTGTATATTCTCTCGAGCGAGAGAAGGGGATTAGTAATTGAAGTCGATGAGATCTTCAATGTCATCCTCGTCCATGTCGTAGCGATTTGCGAGATACTCAATCACCTCGTCCTCATCTTCATCTACGTTGCGGAGGGTGATGTTGTCGGTGTCTCCATTTTCGAATTCAACCTCAATGTACGCATCGTCATTGTCGAACTCAACCTCGATTGACTCTATATCTTCGTCATCATTGGCATCTTCGAAATCAATTACATCTTCGACTTCATCTTCGTCGATGTCATAACGATTTGCGAGATACTCGATCACTTCGTCTTCGTCCTCATCAACGTTGTTGAGGCGGAGATTATCTTCATCACCATCTTCAAATTCTACCGTGATGTCTGCGTCATCGCCGTCCCACTCAACCTCGATTGACTCAATATCAGCATCGTTATCATTGTCATTTCCGTCCTCGAAGTCGATGATGTCTTCAATATCATCCTCATCCTCGTTGTAACGGTCAGCAATTTCCTCGATAACATCGTCCTCATCCTCGTCAACGTTGCGGAGTGTGAAGCGATCGGTATCACCGTCGCGGAAGCGTACGACGACATCGGCGTCATCGCCATCCCACTCAACGTCAATGCTGCGAATGTCTTCGTCGTCATCATTCCAGTCATCTTCGTTGATGATGCGTTCAAGGGTGGGTACCGATACCTTGAGCACCGGTGAGAGAAGCTCAGCAACACGACGGATGGTCTGTGCCTCTACTGCGTAGAGCTCGGTGTCATCGTCGTCAAACTCAACGCGCACCTGTGCCATGCGACCATCGAAGTTGACCTCGATTGAGTCGATGTCATCTGCGTTGTCGTCACTGTAGTAGCCACCGCATCCGTACTGGTAGCCGTATCCGTAGCAGTTGCCCCAGTTGTAGGTTGGGGTAGTGACGCCGCGTGATGCGAGAATCTGCTGGAGCAGCTGCACCTGGGCGATGAGCGCCTGGAGCTGTGCCTGGATGCTTGCATTAGTATACGCAACGGTCGTCGCAGCCTGCGCCTGTGCAGATGGAACGAGCACGAGTGCCGCTACTGCAAAGGAAAGGGCTGCTGTTTTAAGGAATTTCATCATAAAGCTTATTGGATATCGTTCTTAACCTTTAGTAATGGTCCGAACTGGCCACATAATGCATATTTTTTGCC
>CAZBQV010000007.1:0-23216 GCA_964494235.1 uncultured Candidatus Saccharibacteria bacterium | reverse complement strand
GCAATCGCCGCGGCAGTCGTGCCGTCAATACAGTCCGCGTGGTAGATAATGATCGTTTTTTCCATAAAAGCCAGTATACCAGATCAAACACGCTGTGCTTAAATTGGGCTTATTCTTGGCCATATTTTCGCCTCTCTTATTCACACTCAAGCACTGGTGTTTTCTTTTTGCATCAAGCGAGTATCATTGGTCTGTATGCAAAATATCATATATGTCGTTGTAGGATTGATTATTATCGGCTCGATTGGGTGGTTCGCATTTGGTAAAAACATGCAGACTGCTGATGCACCGACCGATGAAGCACAGACTGCTTCGCAGCGCACGTCGATGAAAGCACTCCTTGCACTCACGTCACCACAGAAGTGCACTTTTACCGACTCTACAGAAGCTGGAAACACGTCGGGGACCGTCTATATCAAAAGCGGAAAGATGCGTGGTGATTTCAATGCTGAGACATCTGCCGGTGCAATGACAAGTCACATGATCGTCCTCGATAACACGAGCTACGTCTGGACGGACGAAACTTCCGAAGGGTTCAAGATATCACTCGATCAGACGACCGAAACAGAGACATCGGCATCAAACAATACCGAGGCTGTCGACATGGATAAGGAGGTTGATTACTCATGTGAAAACTGGAGCGGAGACGAGAGCGTCTTCTCACTTCCCTCAAACATCACCTTCACCGACATGAGCGAGATGATGAAAGGCCTCAATATCGATATCAATACCCAGATGAATGCCGGAGCAGGAGCACAAGGAAGTGCCGACCAGTGCGCCGCATGTGCACAAGTACCCGAAGCATACCGTGCACAGTGTCTTACCTCACTCGGATGCTCATAGACTGAAGCATGATGTACAAAAACACCGCGCGCCCTACGGGCGCGCGGTGTTTTTTCGCACTATCGCCGGCGGTAGAAAAACCACTTAGTGATCTCTGCAAGAAAAAGATTGAAAATAATCCATAGCACGAGGAAGAACAGCCATATCGGATGCAATGCCGTCGTTGAAAATATTTCTTGCAAGAACGGCACATACATCG
Source organism: uncultured Candidatus Saccharibacteria bacterium (assembly GCA_964494235.1). Lineage (GTDB taxonomy): Bacteria > Patescibacteriota > Minisyncoccia > Phycocordibacterales > UBA918 > JACQKD01. Next base: position 22,174 of record CAZBQV010000007.1, on the reverse strand, counting down.
TCAGACCAAGCAGTAAGATGCCAAAAGAAACACCAAAGAGAAGAAATTTATTCCCAAACGGATTGTACGAAAGAATCGATTTCTCAAGACTGCGGAACGAGAATGCGATGAAGAGTATGTATGAAGCAAAGCATACAAAAACAAAGGTTTTGACTGTCTCTTGATCAATCGAGAACTGTGAAAGTCCCCAGTAGAGACTAAAGAGGAGAAGAGACGAGACGGTACCGATACCGAGCGTAAGCACCTTCACCTCTCGATTAAGAATCGCACGGTCACCATTGCGTCCCGTCATTCTCGAACCACCTTCATTATCGAATGCAAAGGCAATCGCTGGGAGACCACCGGTAAAAAAATTGACCCAAATAATTTGTATTGCCGTCAATGGAAGCGAAAGTCCAAGCAGAAGTGATCCACCGATAAGAATGACTTCATCAAGCGAATTGGACATCAGATACACAAACGTCTTCCGGATGTTTCGCAAGACACGCTTTCCCTCCTCAATCGCCGCAACAATAGTATTGAAATTATTATCGAGCAGCACGAGATCAGCAACACCTTTTGCGACATCACTCCCCGAACCAACGGCGATACCAATGTCGACTACTTTCAACGAAGGTGCATCATTGACGCCATCGCCGGTCATTGCGACAATCTCGCCACGCCTCTGGAAGAGCTGTGCAATTCGAAGCTTATCTTGCGGCGTCACACGGGCGAATATTTTTATGCGATGAAGCAGCTCGGAGAGCGCATCATCTGACAATATCTGAAGATCATCACCCGTAAGCACTTCGTCTTCTGCTATCGTCCATCCGATTGAGTGCGCGACTGCAACCGCAGTGCCTTTGAGATCGCCCGTCGCCATCACTACACGCACACCGTACCCCTCGATTTTTCGCACTGCGTCTGGCACCTCCTTCCGTACCGGATCAAAGAAAGCAAGTACCCCAACAAACTGAAGTTTTTTTAGTGCACTCACTGAGAATGACGCTTGCGCAGGACAGATGGCAACACCCAACAATCGTTTACCTTCAGCGCTCGCCTCAAAGACTGCGCGCTGAAGCGTGTGATACTCATCCTTTGTGAGTTGAGCGCGTAGAAGTAGCACATCAGGCGCACCAAGTACAACGTATGCGCTGCCGCTCTTTTTTCCGAGCAATGCACGAGCTACGCTATGCAGCGTACTCGAAACAGAAAACTTATTGGTCGAATTAAACGGCAAGATCAACTGCGATTCTCGCTTCGTACGCGCGTGCGAGACTTCAATGCCGTGAAGCGCTGCAGCCCGCACAATATTGGTCTCGAGCGGGCTTCCACTCATACGCCACTCCTCGACCACATCGTCAGGATTCTCAATAAGTACATCACTTCCGAGCAGTGCAAGTGTTAACACTTCTTTGTGTGCAGGAGAAAATGCTCCAAGTGCACTCCCCCTGCTTTCACCCTCAATCATTTCTTGTGTCGTCTTGATATCGACGAGCTGCATATTCGCCTCGGTCAAAGTCCCCGTCTTGTCAGTCATGACGACACTTGTCGAACCGAGCGTCTCAGCGGCGGTAAGACTTCGCATCACACCCTTTCGTTTTGCGAGACGCTCCACGCCGACTGCGAGAATAGCAGTGAGACCAATCGGAAGTGCTTCAGGAATAGCGCCAACCGCGACTGCAATAGAGACAAGGAACATTTCAGCAATCGATTCCCCCCGTGAGACACCGAGCATAAAAATCCACACGACAAACACCGTAATGCCGACCGCGATAATCCATGCGAGCCGCGACACCGCTTTCTGTATTGGCGTCTGTTCACTTTCAGTCGATGCCACAAGTTTTGCGATTTTGCCAAACTCTGCACGCAATCCGGTCGCAGTTACAATCGCCATTCCGGTCCCCTCAGCGACGAGTGTGCCGCCAAAGACCATGTTGTGCCGCTCAACGACCGGCGTTGATTCGGGCAACACCTCTATCATTTTTTCAACGGGAAGCGATTCACCCGTAAGAATTGACTCATCGACGCGCAAACCATTTACTGAAATAAGGCGTGCGTCAGCAGGAATTCGCCCTCCGGGCGTGAGATGAATTAAATCACCCGGCACAATGTCACGCGCATCTTCTTCATGTTCGCGCCCATCGCGCACCACGCGCGTGCGGACTTGAATATATGAACGAAGGTGCGCAATCGCATTCTCTGCTTTGTTTTCCTGATAGAATCCGAGGAAAGTGTTGATCGCAATGGAAATAAAGATGATTGCAGCATCAAACAACTCATCGAGATACAGAGTAACTCCCATCGCAGCGATCAGAATAAAAATGAGTGGACTCTTCAGCTGACGAAAAATAATACGGAGTTTCGTGTTGCGATCAGTTTGTTCAAATTCATTCGGGCCGTATGTCGTGAGGCGCACTGTTGCCTCCTCTTCCGCAAGACCATGTACGAGGTGCGTAGTGAGTGCTGACGCGACTGCTTCATGCGTGTGCGACCACTCAGAAAATGACCGAGATTCGTGAACCATATCTGTAGTATAGTACATGCGCATTATCCTATGAGCAGACTTTCCCAGAAAAAATATGTCGTGATCGAAAAGCGTGTCGGAGAAACACCGCTTGCAGCTATCGAAGCGTTTCGAGCGCGCGAACATATTGGGCATGACGTCCCCCTTGCGTACGCGGGACGGCTCGACCCACTCGCATCCGGAGCACTCCTCGTCCTCATCGGAGATGAGTGTAAAAATCAAACGGCATACCACGCACTCGACAAAGAATACGAATGTGAAGTGCTCCTCTCGTATGCATCAGACACCGGTGATATCCTCGGTATTGCGCGCCACGAACCACTCGCGCGCGTTCCGATCAATAACGACATCCGCACAGTGCTCGCATCGCTCGTCGGCACGCACGAATTCCCCTATCCGCGCTATTCGTCAAAAACTGTCAAGGGCAAGCCGCTCTTCCTGTGGACGCTCGAAGGGCGTCTCGATGAGATAGAGATACCGACTGTGACGACGAGACTCTACGCACTCACTCTCATCGGCACGCACACCTACTCTAGAGATGAACTTCGCGCATTGATAGAACAGAAGATCGCATCAATACCCGAAGTAACGGACGAAAACAAAAAGCTCGGTGCAGACTTTAGACGGGCAGATATTCGCGCGCGGTGGAATGAGATTTTTGAGCAGATGCCACAGGACGAGCGCGCGATAGTCCTCCGCATTCGTGCAGTCTCAGGCAGCGGTGCCTACATGCGCACGCTTGCGGAAGTCATCGGAAATAAACTCGGCACTACCGGTCTTGCGCTCGCAATCCACCGGACGATAATCGGCAGATACCAGTCACTTCCCTTTTTTCCGAGCGGCGGTTTCTGGCGCAAGCAGTTATAAACACCTTTCCTGCACTGGTTGTTTTCTTGCCAGAAGTGTGGTTATATGGTGGCAACAAAACGCTTGCCCAGGGAAATGGTCGTCTTGTGGAGAAGAGGTTTTGGTTTAAGAACATTAAGTCAAACACGCGATGAAAGGCACTATTGCCCGAAAGCACCCAAATGGCTACGGATTCATCACACCAGAGACTGGCGAGAAGGATATTTTCTTCCACGCTAACGAAGTCAACGGTGCGACATTCGATGAGCTCAATGAGGGAGACGCAGTAACGTTTGAAATTGCAAATGGTCCTAAGGGTCCAGCTGCAACAAACGTACAGCGCGCATAGTTGGTAGAGAAAATCGCCGCGTGGCCTTTGGCCACGCGGCGATTTTCATATCCGCTACTCTGCCCGTTGCATCACCACCTTCTCTCCCTCATACACTGAAACATCCCACTCAAACTGAGTCCGAAGATCAGTTACAAAGGCTGCGCGCATGGATTCATTCGCACAAAGAAATGACACTTCCGCCACGCTCCCGCCGCTCTCAACGACGTCAATATCAGTTGCGCATACAGGGAGCGCTGGCGCCGTATGAGAGAGGTCGCCTGTTTTCCGAGCGTCTTCGTATGACGCTACGTCAGCAAAGTCCGGCTGATCCGGAAAGAGAAAAAGGTACCCGCCAAGAAGAACGAGGGCGACCGAAAGACCGATAACGATATGTCTAAGATAAGGCTCAATGTGGCGTATATATGGCATTTTCCCATCATACCAGAGCCTCAAAACCCCCTCTAGCACCCGTTGACGAAAACCCCTCTCTTTGGTACGATTGTCCCGTTATGTCACAAGACCGACTCATCAAGCTTGTATCTGAAGGCGACGCACAAGGCGTCGGCAAAGGTCATGTCTACTACACGACCAAGAACAAGCGCAAGCTTGCCGACCGCAAGTTCTCGTTCAAGAAATTCAACCCAATCTCTCGAACACACACCGTCTACAAGGAAAAGAAATAAGAAAAAGCCCCGAGAAAATCGGGGCTTTTTCTTATTTCTCTAAGCTCGGCTCATAGTCGCCCGTTTGTGCGCGCGCGTTGAGCATAAGGCGGTGGTAGAGCGCCTGCTGAGCAGATTCAGTATTAGCCTTATCACCCTTCCAGAGGGCCAAAACGGGCTCCTCAATGGCCCTTGAGTACGAAAACGTGATACTCCAGGGCTGATCCCCTTGTACGGCAATAGCTTGAAGATTCTCGGTTGCCCGGACCGGCGTCTGACCGCCCGAGAGAAAGACAATACCAGCAACCTCAGGCGGCACCGTGTCTCTGAAAGTTCGAAGGGTTGCATCGGCCACCTCCTCCGGCGATGATGGTGACTTATTGCCATCGCCCGCGAGCACCATACTCGATTTCAAAATGAGTCCCGGAAGATCAACCTTGTATTCGGTAAGCGTACTGAAAAGTGTCTTAAGCGCTGCCGCAGTTACTTCCTGCGCACGTTCGATCGAATGATCGCCGTGGAGAATAACTTCCGGCTCAACGATCGGCACCATACCTGCTTCTTGCACGAGCGCAGCATAACGCGCGAGCATCACCGCATTCACGGAGAGGCACTGCGGCGTTGGGATGTCTTTTCCAATTGTGACGACCGAGCGCCACTTTGTGAAGCGTGCGCCCATGGTGTAGTACTCAGCAAGTCGCTCCGCAAGGCCATCAAGACCTTCAGTGACAACCTCTCCGGGAAAATTTTGGAGCGGCACCGTGCCTTTATCCACCTTGATGCCTGGAACTATACCGCGCACCGTCAAAAGATCGGCAAACGGTGTACCATCTTCGGTCGATGAGCGAATTGACTCATCAAACATAATAACGCCCGAGAGAAACTCTTCGATACCCGGCGCCGTAAAAAGGAGTTCACGATACTCGCGGCGCATCTCTGGTGTCGTACCGGCGCCCACCGCCTCAAGCCGCTTGTCCATCGTTGAGACACTCTCATCTGCTGCGAGTATTCCCTTTCCCCGTGTCAAAAGCGTGCGCGCAATCGTACGCACTGATTCGCGTGATTCCATTTCCCTACAGTGTAGCACTCAACATATGCATACGCGTACGCATATCACACAAAAAATGTGGACACTACGCGCGAATACGCCAACCAATCTTGAAGAGATGCACAACGATCGTACCGAGTACTGCAATGAGCCCGAAGATAAGCGCAAGACCGACGAGCGTATTTGCCTCGCTGTAGCCGATCATTGCATGGCGAATACCATCGATGAAATAAAAGAACGGATTGATGTGTGCGATAATCTGGGCTTTCTCGGGAAGCATTGAGACTGAGTAGAAGATGCCGCCAAGAAACGAGAACGGCATAATGATGAAAATGTTGATGAGGCTAAACTGCTCGAAGCCCTTTGCCCAGAGACCAATGATCATGCCGATGAGTGCAAAAATGGTCGAGACCGCGACCGAGTAGAAAAGGAAAAGCCAGATATTGTTGAGGTCAACCGCGCCAAACAGCATACCGATGCTCAGAATGCCGAGTGAAACGATCGTCGCACGTACGACCGCCGAGAGAACGAAGCCGACAATCATCTCAATATATGAGAAGGGCGACACGAGCATCTCTTCAATACTCTTGAGGAACTTCCCCATGAATACCGAGCTCGCGGTGTGCTCAAACGATGAGCCAATGATGTTCATCATGAGGATGCCAGGAAAAACGAAGGTGATGTACGGCACTCCTGCAATCAAATCAATCCGACTGCCGATCACGTGTCCAAAAATGAAAATATAGAGCGTCGCCGAGATGAGCGGAGAAAAAATCGTCTGGACCGCAACACGCATCACGCGCTGCACTTCTTTGCGCAGGAATGTAAACAGTCCGACCCAATTGATGCCCATAGTCATACTAGAATCCTTCTTTTGTTATTTCCAAGTAGCGCTGCTCGAGCGTCTTGCCGTCCTTGATAAACTCTTGTTTCGTCCCTTCAGCAACCACCTTGCCGCGATTAATAATCGCGATCTCGTCGCAGAGCAGCTCAACCTCTTCAAGATAGTGTGAGGTAAGGATGATGGTCTTTCCGCCGCGATTAAGCTCCTGAAGGTAGCGCCAGAGATCATGGCGGAGCTCGACGTCGACGCCCGCAGTCGGCTCATCGAGAATGAGGAGATCAGGATTATGCACGAGCGCACGCGCGAGCATCACGCGACGCTTGAGGCCGCCTGAAAGTTCATTAAATTTCTTATCCTTGTGCTCCATGAGCTTGAACTGCTCAAGCACTGTCTCTACGCGAATCCGACGCTCTTCTTTGCGCATGCCGAAAAATCCTGCATTGTAATCGAGGATTCTCCACACGACACCAAAGAAATCAACATTAAATTCCTGCGGCGAAATGCCGACCTTCGTACGCGCGAGCTTGTAGTCTTTCTCAACATCGAGACCATCCACTAAGATTGTCCCGGACGTAATACGCGCCGTGCCGGTGATGCAGCCGATTGTCGATGATTTCCCTGCGCCATTCGGACCAAGAAGTCCAAAAAAACTGCCGCGCTTGACCGAAAGCGAAATGCCATCGACCGCACGCTTGTCGCCGTACTGCTTAACGAGATCTTTAATAACGAGCATATCTGCCATAGACACTTGAGTGTACCAGGAGAAATGCGTATAGTCACCTCATGCATGAAGACATGAGCCGAGACGCAGCATGGCTCCTCAAAGAAAAATATAACGGTATGGAGACTGGAGCGTATCACGCAGACTGTACCCGACTCAAGCAGGGCGAACCGCTCGCATACATCATTGGACATATCCCCTTTCTTGATACAACCATTTTGCTTGATTCCCGTCCGCTCATTCCGCGCCCGGAGACGGAATATTGGGTCGAGCGCGCAATAGAAGAACTAAAATCAATGAAGAAAGAAGTGCAAGTACTCGACCTATGCGCAGGATCGGGATGTATTGGAGTCGCAGTACTAAAAGAGCTCGTGACGGCGCGCGTTGATTTCTGCGAAATCAACGCGCGCCATCACGAAACCATTGCCCGCAATATAACTGAAAATGGCATCGACCCGGGCCGTGCGCATATCTATGGCAGCGACCTTTTTTCGGACATCCCTGCGACGCACTACCATGCAATCCTCACCAACCCCCCCTACATCGACCCAAAGCGCAGTGCACTCACACAAACAAGCGTCCTTGAGCATGAACCACACGAAGCGCTCTTCGGCGGATTGCATGGAATGGAAGTAATTGAACGTATCCTCACTGAAGCTCCCGATTATCTTGCGCCTGCAGGTATCCTCTATATAGAGCACGAACCCGAACAACGCGATACAATCCACCAGATTGCCGCAGATCTTCCCTACACCTCATGTGGGACATGCGCCGACCAATACGGCGTCATGCGCTATACCCGCCTTACGCGGGCGCCCCACGCCTGATATGGCACAATAGTGGCAATGAACAGCACTGCACTGAACTTTGATACAATCGCACTCTTTGCCTTTTTCGTACTGCTGCTTATTGCGACAGTATTCTCAATCTTCATCATCTACCACTGGAATGCGTACGGCGAACATAAAGCGACCAACAGCGCTGCGACGTACATTTATATATGCGGAGTGCTGCTTGCATTCGGCGGCATGATGACCGCACTTATCGCTATTCTCTGATATGCAAACCTTCCCCGAACGCGTACACCTCGAAGAAGATGAAACCATACTCGCAGTCGTGCGGAAGCATTGGTTCATACTCTTTGCCGAGCTCTTCATCCCTGTTGCCATCTTTTTCATTCCACTTATCGCGTACCTCGGTTTCCACGAGACAAGCATTGTCGGCAATTTCATCCAACGTTTCCCCGAGACCGATGCTGTCGCGCTCTTTCTTTTCTCGGCATGGGGCCTCGTTATTTGGATGATCCTCTTCTATACATGGACTGACTACTACCTCGATGTCTGGACAATCACCGATCGACGCATCATCGCCGTCAATCAGCTCGGCCTCTTCCGCCGCACAACCGCGAGCTTCCGCCTCGAACGCCTCCAGGATGTCCATATTGAAATACACGGCCTCATTGCAACCCTCCTCGGCTTCGGCACCATCCGCACCCAGACCGCCGGACAAGAAGTCGATTTCATTATCAAGGGCATTCCGCAACCCGAAGAAGTGAAGGCGCTCATCCTTCGCTCAGCAGACACACTCCTCTCAGAACGACACGCGGCGATCAAATCTGCACGCGCGCACTCTTCAGTGAGCTGACCTCCATGTTTCCATCTGTCACGTTTGTCATTGCGCGATACCGCGAAGATCTCTCGTGGACCACGAGTCTCGCCCATGTACACATTCTCAACAAAGGTCCTGCACTCCCCGCTCCTTTTCTCCACGACGAGACACCGCTTCCGAATGTCGGCCGCGAAGCGCACAGCTTCCTCAGTTTCATTGTGAATCGATACGACGACCTGCCTGAACGCATGATCTTTCTCCAGGGAAATCCATTCGACCACTATGTCGATATTTCAGCGCTCGCCCGCGATGTCACACAGTACGGATACACCAAAAACTGGACAGATGGATCCGCATGGGGTGCATCTGCGCCGCACCCTGATTTCAATCTCCGCATGTGGCAGCATACGCCACTCGGCCATCCTGACCTTACCTATAAAGAATGGTGCGTCCGCATAATCGGTGAATATCCAGGAATCGGAGAAGTCTACGGCGGCGGACATTTTGGAGTCCATCGGTCACGCATACTCGCTCGCCCGCGAGAACTGTACGAAAAATTACTCGCCGAAGTCTCGTACCACAATGCTCCGCAAGAGGCTCACTTCATGGAGCGCGCATGGATTTTTCTCATGCGTGTCCACGAGACCGAGCATTTTGCACCCGTCTGGCAACCATACCCATAATGCTTTTTCCTTGTCAGCACCGACGCTTACCCGTACAATCATCCCTAATGAGCGACAAACTTTCTACCGATCCTTATAAGGGCGTCCGAGACTTCTACCCTGAAGATATGGCCGTAGAGCGCTATATCTTTGACACGTGGTCAAAGGTTGCCGAGTCGTACGGTTTTGAACGATATGATGCCTCGGTTCTTGAGCCGGCAGAACTCTACCGCGCAAAAACTGGCGAAGAAATCGTCAACGAGCAGACCTACACCTTTACCGACCGTGGCGATCGCGAAGTGACGCTTCGTCCCGAGATGACCCCGACCGTTGCTCGCATGGTCGCGGGTAAGCGCCGCGAACTTGTTTTCCCGCTCCGCTGGTATTCAATCCCGAACCTCTTCCGCTACGAACGTCCGCAACGCGGCCGTCTTCGCGAACACTGGCAGCTCAACTGCGACATCTTTGGCGTTGATAACGCGGGAGCTGACGCAGAAATTATTGCGCTCGCGTACAACATCCTCAAAGCCTTTGGTGCAGAAGAAAAGGACTTTGTCATTTATGTAAACGACCGCCAGCTCCTCAATACCTATTTCGCAGAACAAAAGCTCACTGAAGCGCAGACGCACAAGATGTATAAACTCCTCGATCGAAAAGATAAAATCGAAACATTCAACGAAGAAGCAACCGAAATTCTCGGTCGACCGTTCAATGAAGAGGAACTCTATGCGCTTAAAAGCGAGCGACTCTCGGCATGCCTCGCACATCTTGCGGCGCTCGGCATCACCAACGTTGAATACAAGCCGTCAGTCGTTCGGGGCTTCGATTATTACGACGGCATCGTCTTCGAGATCTTCGACACTTCGCAAGAAAACAATCGCTCCATCTTTGGCGGCGGTCGTTACAACAACCTCACGACACTCTTCGGCGGTGACGCGATTCCCGCAATCGGTTTCGGCCTCGGCGATGTCACCATGCGCGATTTCCTCACGACCCACAACCTTCTACCTATGTTCACCAATGGTCCGCAGGTCATGCTTCTCCCAACCTCAACAGAACTCATTGAAAAAGCACTGACTGTGCGTGAGGAAATCCGCGCAAAAAACATCCGCGTTGCGGTCGACTTCTCGGAGAAGAAGCTCAAAGACCTGATGGAGCGCGCGGCAAAGCGAAAAACTCCATACGTAATCGTCATCGGTGAAAATGAAGTCGCTTCGGACACATTTACACTCCGCACCATGGCAACCGGCGAAGAAACAAAAGGAACCCTTGCCGAAATTATTGCGCACATCTCATAGCGCCATCTTCTATGCGGTACGTTGTTTTTGATATTGAAACACAAAACACCTTCGAGGATATCGGCAAAAACGAGCCGGCACTGCTTGATATTTCTGTCGCATCGGTCTATGACTCGCTCTCTGACTCGTACACAACGGTCGACCATACGGAGCTTGAGCGACTCTGGCCTATTTTCGAACATGCCGACGCCATCGTCGGATATAATTCAAACCACTTCGATATTCCTATTCTTGATAAATATTATCCAGGTTCCCTCTTTAGCATCCGCAGTATTGACCTGCTCGAATCCATTAAACATTCATTCGGCAAGCGCGTCCGCCTTGACTCGGTCGCTGAGGCGACCCTCGGAACGAAGAAGAGCGGAAACGGACTCCAAGCAATCGCCTGGTGGAAACAAGGAGATATTGATCGAATCAAAAAATACTGTCAAAAAGACGTCGAAATAACAAAGCGTTTGTTCGAGTATGCGCGCGACAACGGAAAGGTGCGCATTAAGGAAGGAATCAAAAAACGTGACGTCGAAATTGACACCTCCTCATGGAATGACGACAAAGGAAATGCGCTCACGCACACCCTTCCCTTTTAATTCTCAATAATAGAGTGCGAGAATGACCACCGCAGCGAGTGCGATCCGGTACCAGATGAACGGCCAGAGCGTATGCGTCCGCACAAATCGGATCATAAAGTGAATGGCACCAAGTCCGACCACAAAAGCAATGCCAGCGCCCGCAACAAGTGCCGGCCATGCTACTTCGCCTGCGCCAACCGTCAATAATTCAAAAAGTTTCTTGAGACCGGCGCCGAGAATAACTGGTATAGCGAGCAAAAAACCAAACCGCGTCGCTTCGACACGCGAAAGTCCGAGGAGCATGCCGCCTGCAATGGTTGCGCCCGATCGAGACATACCCGGTATAAGCGCAAGTGTCTGAAAGAGACCGATAAGGAAACCTGTCTGTATGCTGATTTCCTTTTGTGGTGGCCGCTTTGCATACATAACCTCTGCAAGCATAAAGAGACCTGAACCGAGGACGAGGACGCCCGCAACGAGAAGCGGAGATCTGAAAAGAACCTCCATCATGTCCTCGAGCAAAAGCCCGACAATCACCGCAGGGATCGTACCCACAAGGAGCGCCCATACAAGATTGATATCGCGCGCATTAACCGGCAGCCGCCCGACGTATCGCAAAAATGCCTGTACCAAAGCCCAAAGATCTCGCCAAAAGTACACGACGACAGCGCACACTGTTGCCATCTGGAGCACTGCATCAAATGCCAACGCATGACTATCAACGACCTCAAGAAATGATCGCGCGAGAATGAGATGCCCCGTTGAGGAAATGGGCAAAAACTCGGTCACGCCCTGGACAAAACCCAAAATTGATGCGGTAAAAAATCCCATAGAGATTATTGGGAGTATATCATGTGACCCACGCCCGGCTCAGGGACCCCATTCGGCCCAACCTCGAAGCCTCGTGGTATAATTAGTCTATACTACCAATCTAATCAGTTTGTATGCCTACGAAACAAAATCCGCTTATCATTCCTGGAGCAATTGTCATTGCGGCAGCACTTATTGCCGGAGCAATTTACCTCAATGGCAAAAATACCGCGCCAGCCATCACGACCGATGAGCAGCCGGAAACAACATCAATTGATTTCCGTCCTGTTGATTCAACTGACTACATCCGTGGCAATCCAAATGCTCCCATCATGCTCGTTGAATATTCCGACTATGATTGCCCGTTCTGCGGCCAATTCCATACGACCATGAAGCAGATCATTGAGAAGTACGGCACAACCGGAAAGGTCGCGTGGGTATACCGCCACTTCCCGATCCAACAGCTCCATCCAAACGCTCCAAAAATCTCGACGGCAGCTGAATGTGTTGCCGAGCTCGGTGGCACGCCGGCTTTCTGGACATTTACCGACCTTATCTTCTCTGAAAAGCCAATCGAAACCCGTAATGGCCAAAACTATGTCGGATCAACTGACATGACGCGTCTTCCTGAGTTTGCTGAGACCGCAGGTGTTGACCGAAGTCGTTTCGAGCTCTGCTTCAATAGCGGCAAGTACGACGATAAAATAAAACAAGCGGTGCTCGATGCTCAAAAAGCAGGAGGACAAGGCACGCCGCACACGCTCATCATTGCTGGCAACGAAATTCTTGATCAAATTCCAGGTGCCTACCCATTTGAAGACTTCACTGACTCAACAGGTGCAACACAAGCTGGTATGGACTCAATCATCGCCGATCTCGTCTCACAAGTTCCCGATCAACCAGCAGCTCAATAAGTCGATTTCCTATTCTTTATCGCTTCGATGAGCGCAACGCCTTCTGCGCTCCAATCTTCTTTTGTGCACGCAGTCTCCCAAAAAGTGAAGTCGTAGATTCCACGAAGTACATCGTGAATGACTTCTTCTAGTTCGGCAACTGATTCACCTGTCAGCGAAAAGTTCTCGCGGCGGTACTTCCCTTTTTTATCCGGCTCAACAAAATCAAGGACACCCTCATCAGTTCTCCACTTCCGCACATCATCGCGCTCGACAAGCAGTTTATAAAATACGAGCTGACGTTTGAGATTGCCATTTGAAGTTTTGGTTGTCCCCTCAATTTCTCCGCGCGTCTTCGGTGAGCCGGTCTTGTAATCCACCACCCGAATTTCCCCATTAGAGAGATGCTCTACCTTATCAAGCTCACCTCGAAGCATAATCGTTGGCATACCAGGTATGCCCGTCTCAAATGGAATCTTAAATGAAACCGCACTCTCTGCATGCACATGCCAGCTCTTTGCATATTCTGCAAGATATCCAGTGAGCGCTTCTTTCCCGCGATCGCGGTATGTTTCAAAGTCTCGTTGCGTCATTGGAAGTTTGCCGAGCGCATGTATGAAAACGCGAATTACCTCATCTGACGACGGGGTACGATCTACTGCCCGTTCGTTTGTATACCACTTCAGCGCTTCATCCATCGCGCTTCCGTACAACAAGTGCGGGACGCGTGCCTGCGGAACACGTACGAGATTCATAAAGAAGTACTTCCACGGACTCTCAAGGTAATTATTGAGCGCAGAAACCGAGAGGCCCTGATTAAAAAGCCGATCGCGGAGATATTTCTTTTCTTCATCAGAGAGTGTCGTCTGTTCTCGCGCCTCAACGGGAGCTCTAAAGAACTGTGCAGGAGTCGTTATGATCTGCTCCTCTACATGCGCGCCGTCTTTTAATTCTTCAAGAAAACGCGATGGTACCTGAAGTGTACCGTCACCGCCCTGCTCTGCGTATGACAACACGAGTGTTTTGCGAGCACGAGTCATCGCGACATAGAAGAGCCGTCGCTCGTCATCTTCCTCATTCCCTCCAACAGTTTCAAACAATGGGAGCGGCAGCCGATCAACAGCTCGTTTCCCGCCCCATCCGCGATCATGCACGTGCGGGATGAATACGTGATCAAACTCCATACCCTTTGAGCGATGAGCTGTCATAACAGAAACCGCGCGCGTATCACGGACGGATGGTGCCTTGAGTGAAAGCCGATATGTTTCAGCTTCTGTAAGGGCTGATAAAATATCACTCAATCTATAGGCTGGATGGGCTTCAATAAGTGAGGTAATGTACCGGAATAGTGTTCGGAGCACCTCAAGCACAGCGAGCGCATCGGGCTGTGCGAGCGCGTATGTCATACAGCCTGACGTCCACAGCATGCGCTCAATCGCAGCAGCAAGAGGCATATCTGTTTCCATCTTCGCACCTGATTCAAGCACCGATGAAAAAGCCACACACTCCTCAATATGCTCAACGTGAAGATCAGCGAGTGCCGGCGGATTACCGAGAATACCCGCAAGCGTTGCACCGGCAATCTTTCGCGTGTTCGTAAGCCGATACACATCAAGTGTCGGAATTCCTGAATATGGAAGCAGGAGCGCTGGAAGCAAGTAGGTATCGTCACCGTAATTAGCAACGGCGGCAAGGAACGCGCGGAAGCCTCGAACAACCGGATGCGTGAGCACCGGATCATCACCGGTCGCTCGATATACAATACCGTGGCGTGAAAGCGCAGATGCAATCGGCGCAACATCCGCATTCCTTCGCACAAGGATTGCAATCTCCTGCGGCGCTGTTCCGCAGGAGATAAGATCTAGAACACGTTCAGCGATCAGTGTGTGCTCAGTATCTTCTTCCGGCGCGCGGATTGCTTCAAGTGGCACCGCATCATGCGTCGCACATGCAGAAAGCCGGACACGCTCGACCGACTCAGCTCCGCGCGCCGATGCAATCAACGTATGAGCTGCATCGAGAATTAACTGTGTTGAACGATAGTTATCAGACAGTGGTATCACGACCGCATTCGGATACTGCCGCGTAAACGAAAAGAAATTTTCAAGCGATGCCCCCTGAAATCGATAAATTGCTTGTTTTTCATCACCTACCACAAAAAGATTCGGCTGTGTGTGGAAATCTGAAAGGAGCGTTAGGAGTTCATTTTGGCTCCCATTGGCGTCTTGGTGCTCATCAGCAAGAATATACTGGTGATCTTCTTGCACCATGAGCTTCAGCTCCTCGTCCCTCGCAAGCGCCTCAATGACCGCAATGATCGTATCATCAAAATCATAAAATCCATTCGCTTCAAGCGCTTCTTCGTAGCGACGGTATATAGCAACAAACTCGAAAGCTTTGTCGAGTGCTGCGAGCTCTTTTATGTAGTGACCCTTCATCTTCCCTGCATGCGCACCTTTTGTATGATAGAGATCATCAGCATGCTCAATAGACGAACGCTTCGTCGCAATCCGTTCGGCGAGCGCGTCTGGCGTCATGTGTTCACGCTTTGTTTCAGAGATCTTTCCGACAATATCGCGGACGTAAAAATCAGGTGCGCCGTGGGGACGCAAAAGCTTTGGTCGAATGTCGTCAAGAATATCCTTGATGATACGAATCGCATCAATCTCTATGAGCGGTATTCGCCCAATAATCGACGGAAACCTGTCCGGATAGACACGTATAACTTCATTACAAAATCCATGAAATGTATGGATGCGGACACGATACCCCTCCTGACCCATGAGTGATACAAGGCGCGCGCGCATCGAAGCCACGCCACTTTCTGTAAAGGTGAGCGCGAGAATACTTGAAGGACTCGTATCGGTCTTCTGTATGATATTGGCAATTCTGAGTGCCAATATCTGTGTCTTGCCGGTCCCCGGCCCCGCAATCACCATCACTGGCCCTTCGATCGTGTCAACCGCTTTTTTCTGGGCAGCATTTAACCGCGCATAGGCCTCCTCAAATGCCGCTGCATCCATTTTTTCTGAAGCCATAGAGATCCATTATACGCGGACCTCCCACTACTGGACAGCAGACACTAGAAGAGGAGAAACTGGACGTACCAGACGAGAATACCGGCAGCATATCCAACCGCTGCGGGAATAGTAGCAATTCGCAAAAATTGTTTGAAACTAAGGTCTTTTACCATACCCATCGCTACCACTCCTGCCGCAGATCCGATGACGAGCATTGAACCTCCTGTACCCACACAAAGCGCAAGGAGTACCCAGATGCGTGAATCGGTGGTTTGAAGAATATCAAGCGCAGCGGCAGTAAGCGGGATGTTATCGACAAGCGCAGAGAAAACACCGAGAAGTACACTACCCGCAATAAGTCGAGATACTGCTGGATCAGATCCGAAGAGATTATGCGAAACAAAATCGAGAACTCCGAGGAAATTGAGCGCACCAACAGCAAAGAGAATACCGATGAAGAACAGGAGGCTCGTGATGTCGAGCTTACCGAGCAGGCGTTCGATCTCCATCGAAAGATGCGATTCACGATGTCGCGCAGTGTTCGCAAACCAACCAATCGTCAATCCAACAATACCCACACCGAGCAAGAGACCCATAAATGGCGGCAATCCAGCGAGGTGTGCGAGGACCGGAAGCACGAATGATGCAAATGAGAGCGTAATGACCGTCTTTTCAGATGGCGTGAGCGAGACTGTGTCCTGTTTTGTCAATTCTTCATCGCCACTGTCGCGCTTCATTTGTCGCACAAAGAGGAACATGCTCACGACAAAAATACTGAGTGCAGGAAGGAAGCCCCATGCAATGATCTCGAGCGCGCTGAATTTACCCGCGAGCCAGATCATGATTGTCGTTACGTCGCCAACTGGCGAGAATGCACCACCAGCATTTGCTGCAACGACGATTGCCCCGGCAGCAACAAGCAGATTGTGTCCTTTAAAGAATCGACGTGCGATTTGCACCATGACAATCGTTGTCGTGAGGTTGTCGATGATAGCCGAAAGAAAGAATGCGATCGTTGAAATAAGGATGAGCTGTGCCGTATCCTTGAGACCGAGCGCAAAGAGCTTCGTCCGTAAGAGATCAAAAAAGCGATAGTGAACGAGAATCTCCACCAGCGTCATGGCCGCGAGAAGGAATACAACGAGCGAGAAAGTCTCGGCAGAGATGAGATGCAGCGCATCTTCAATTGCATGAACATCGAGTCCGGCGAGCGCAATGACGCCCCAGAGTATCGCTGCAAGTGCTGTGGCAGTGATCGATTTATTGATTTTCCAGTAGTGTTCGAGCGTGATCAAAACGTACCCAACGACAAAAATAATACTTGCAACAATAGCGAGAACCATAATATATAGACAATAGAAACTACAAGAATAATAAGTGTGTCTGAAATAGCCACAGGAGAACACAGGAACAAAAACGCCCGCGAACTGATTCGATCACAATCGAATCGGTTTACAGGAGCTCTTGATGTTCTAGATAGGCAATACCAGTTTTGTTGCGCGCCTCAAGCGTCGGCATGAGTCGACGCGCGCTATTCGCGCGAAGCAACGCAGACGCCTCTTCCACTGGGACGAATCGAAATTCGAGCAACTGCGGCGGAAGCGTGATCGATGCAACTAGATCGTCAGTGAAGGTACCTCCATCAAAGATAAACATGACGTACTCATCGTTGAGGCCGCGATAATCGACGCTCAAAAGTCTGATCGGACCCGGTACATCAACGCCGAGCTCGGCTGCCATTTCACGCACAAATGCACTGCTTGGCGCCTCACCAACCTCAACATACCCGCCTGGGAAAATCCACCCATCTTTATGATCAGGCTTTACGATCAGGACGCGGCCGAGCGTATCAGTAATAAGCCCGGCAACGACGATATCCTTTGATGCTTGATGCTTCACGAGAATGAGTATACCATCGCGAATCGATATGGGAAGGCCTTATTTCGCATATCAAAAAAGCCGCCCCGGGGCGGCTTTTTGGTTTTAATAGCTCTTCAATCGGCGTGCTTTTTCGTGCTGGCGGATTTTTTCGAGCGCTTTTGCCTCGATCTGACGAATACGCTCGCGCGTCACACCAAACTCCTTCCCCACCTCTTCAAGCGTATGGTACGTACCATCGAGGAGTCCGTGCCGCATCTCGAGGATTTTTCGTTCCTTTTCCGAGAGTGTTCCGAGAATCTCCTGCATTTGATCTGCGAGGATACGATGCGCGACTTCCTGATCAGGCGAGATGATTTTGTCATCCGAGATAAAGTCCGAGAGACGTGAACGATCATCATCGTCACCAATCGGCATTTCAAGCGAGATTGTGTCCTGACTGATCTTCTCAATCTGATACACCTTCTCTACTTCAATACCCATTTCCGTTGCAATCTCTTCTGGCATCGGATCACGTCCGAGGTCTTGCGAGAGGCGGCGCGATACTTGCTTGTACTTTGCCATCGTTTCTACCATGTGCACGGGGATGCGGATCGTGCGTGACTGATCGGCGAGTGCGCGCGTAATAGCCTGGCGAATCCACCACGTTGCATACGTTGAAAACTTGAAACCTTTCGTGAAGTCGAATTTATCGACAGCTTTGAAAAGGCCGAGGTTACCCTCCTGGATAAGGTCGAGGAGCGTGAGATCAGGACTTCGTCCTGCGTATTTCTTTGCAATCGAAACAACGAGACGGAGGTTTGCGCGCGCGAGCAAGTTGCGCGCCTCATCATCTCCATCGAGAATACGCTTTGCGAGCTCACGCTCTTGCGACGCATTGAGCAGTGGATACTGGCCGATCTCACGAAGATACATCTGAATTGAGTCGTAGCCGTTGTCGCTGCGACGATAGATGTTGCGCTTGTCGAGGAGTCCTTCGCTTAAGTCCTCTCCGAGCATGCCACCTGACTCGAGCACATCAATCGATGCAACCGAGAGACGCTCGTAGAGCTCGTCAAGAAAATCAACATTGTTTTCGATCGTCGGAAATGCGCGGAGAATTTCGTCGTATGTGATATAGCCACGGGCGCGGCCCTTCTCAACAAGCTCCACAGCCTTTGCCTCATCACCTTTTGAGACGCGCTTCTTGACTGCGGGCTTCGGCGCTGATTTCTTAGCAGCCTTCTTAGCGGTTTTTTTCTTGACCGCCTTCTTCGCAGCCTTCTTTTTCGAGGCCTTTTTGGCGACCTTTTTTACAACCTTTTTTGAGGTTGTACGCTTCACTTTTGAAACTTTTTTGGCCGCTTTTTTCTTCATTACCGCCTTCTTTTTGGTCGCCTTTTTCATAGCATTATAATTATCCCTACTATACACAAGACCAATAAATAATCTAGCGCGACTCCCCTTCGGTGCTTAAACGCTTCTGTATGTCCGAACACTCTGCAAGATAGGTCGCGATCGCAGCGTCGTCATGCGCCGCCTCGGCCGTTCGAAGCTTTTCTCGCGCATCGCCGAGGCGGCGCTTCAGCATCCGCACGCGCAGTTCCTGTATGTACTCGCTCGCCTGTTCCGTGAGTACATCGAGCGTCAACGTCTCGCTCTCTCGCTCAATCCGAAACATGAGCTCATTCTTTTCTTCTTCCGACATATCAGCGAGCGTCCGCCATGCATCCTCACCGACTGCCTCTTCGAGTTTTTGTCGGAGTTCGTCGCCTTCTTTTTCCTTCTGCGTATCGGCCCAAAGACTCACACTATATATGTATCGTGCAAGCTCATCGGTACGATAGCGCGAGACCGTCGCGCGCTGTGGTGATTCGACCGCATCAGGTATAGCGGATTCAGTCTGTGAACTTTGCGCGAGACGCTCCACTTCAAAGTGCACTGCATCTTTTGTCGTACCGAGCGCCTCGCTCACGACTTGCTCAAAATACTCGCGATCGATGCGATCAGGGATCCTGAGTACAAAAGGCAGCACTTCGTCGCGAACCGTGAGGCGAAATGAACGCTCATCACGTGCCGTACGCTTCAACACTCCAATCAAAAATTCGATGACTGTTGTCGCATTACGGATCGCATTCTTGAGCAGTGTAGGATCCTCCGCCACAAGATCCGCAGGATCTTTCCCATCTGGCAGCGTCGCAACCTTCACATCGAGACCCCGCGCAAGCATGATGTGCGCCGAGCGCTTGACCGAATTGATTCCTGCGCGATCAGCATCGAGCGCGAGTACCACACGCTTTGAGAGTCGTTCGAGCAACGCACAGTGGTGCTCAGAGAGCGCCGTACCCGAAATTGCGACGGTGTTGGTAAATCCTGCCTGATGCGCGAGCACAAGATCAAACTGCCCCTCAACCACCAACGAGAAGTTGTGCGTGCGAATACTTTGCTTTGCGAGGTGGTATCCGAAAAGCGTATGCGACTTTTCATAGAGCTCAGTCTCAGGAGAATTCACATACTTTGGAAGCGCGGGATCAGACGACATCGTCCGGCCAGAAAACGCGAGTACGCGCCCCGATGGATCACAAATCGGAAACATCACGCGTCCGCGAAAGACATCGTAAAGTGAATTCCCCTCCTCAGAGCGCTTTACGAGTCCAGAACGCACAAGCATCTCATCAGAAAATCCCTTTTTCGTTAGATGATCTTTGAGCGATCGCCATTCGTCCGGCACATAACCAATGCGCCATTTTGCAATCGACTGGTCCAAGACACCGCGTTTTTTAAGATACGCACCAATCTCAGGATGTGCGCGTAGATTCTCTTCAAAAAAAACGTTTGCGGTTTCAATGATTGCGTAGAGCGTCTCGCGTTCGGTTCGCTTTTGTGGATTCTCAGGAGTGAGTTCTACATGTGCACGCTCAGCAAGAATCTTGAGCGCGCCCTTGAAATCAACACCTTCCATTTCTTGAATGAATGAAAAGATATCGCCGCCTTTCCCTGAAGAAAAGCAGTAGTACATCCCGCGATCAGGCGACACAAAGAACGACGGCGTCTTTTCGTTTGTGAACGGTGACTTACCCTTGAAATGCCGGCCCGCTTTCTGCAACTGCACATAGGAGCCGACCACATCAATGATGGAGAGTCGCTCTTTTATTTGTTCAACGGGTGTGCTCATATGCCAGAATTATATGCTCTTTCTTGCCACAAGCCCCTACGCAGAGACCGCGTGTTCCGAAAACAATTGCGGAGGCACTTAGAGAACAAGAAAGCTGAGCAGAAAAACGAGATTGTCCGAGCGAAGCGAGTTTCTCGTTTTTCGTTGCGAAGCTGCGATTGCTCTCTTAGTGCCGGAGCACTCTTGTTTTAGAGGAACACGCGGTCTCCTACTCCACCTAGTCCTGGATCGATTCGATCATCTTCTGCTTCTGACTTCCTTCAAAGCCCGTACCTGCAGGAATGAGGCGGCCGATGATGACATTTTCCTTGAGACCTGCAAGTCGATCTTCACTGCCATGTACCGCCGCATTAATGAGAATGCGCGTCGTGTTCTGGAACGAAGCAGCTGAGAGGAAGCTCTTGCGTGTAAGCGAGACTTCAGTAATACCGAGAATGAGCTTCTCTGCTTTTGCCGGCTCTTTGCCTTCGGCCTTGAGTTCCTGATTGATGCGTTGGAAGTTCCACTCCTCGACAATGTCTCCAGTTGTAAACTGGCTATCGCCTGCATCCACAATCTTGAGGCGTGAGAGCATCTGCTTCACGATGAGTTCGATGTGCTTGCGAGAAATTGTCACACCCTGAAGCTCGTAGATCTTGCTGGTCTCAGCAATGACATATTCCTGTACTGCAGACTCACCGCCGTACTTGAACACTTCCGTAAGAATTGCAGAACCGTCGGTGAGGAGCTGACCCTGCTTCACCGTCTCACCTTCGCGCACAAGCACCGTGCGGCGGTAGTGCACTTCGTATTCGATATTTTCGCGCTTCTTTGTTGCAGCCTGCGCGCCCATATCCGGAGCGACCACGATCACCTTGTCGCGACCTTCGGTACGAACTTCGATCACCATGCCGTCCGTCTTCGAGACGATCGCAGGAATCTTCGGCGTTCGCTTTTCGAATACTTCTTCCACGCGTGGAAGACCTTGCGTTACGTCGCCACCGACAGACGCGGCGCCTCCGGCATGCTTCGTGTTCATCGTCAGCTGCGTACCTGGCTCACCGATCGCTTGCGCCGCAACCGTACCGACTGCCTCACCAATATCTACGAGCTTGTTGGTCGTGAGATCAACGCCGTAACACTGCTGACATACACCACGGAGCGTCTTGCAGGCCATTGGAGAACGCACCACCACCGACGGTGCTGATGATTTCTCGACCGCGAGCGCATCCGCGCGTGAGAGCAAGTGACCCTTTGGAAATACGACAGCACCTGACGCATCGACTGCATCTTCTGCAAGAATGCGTCCGCGAATCGCTTTTGAGAATGCGATTTCAATACCTGA
>CAZBQV010000006.1:0-24463 GCA_964494235.1 uncultured Candidatus Saccharibacteria bacterium | reverse complement strand
CACGACGAGGAATGGGGTGTCCCAGTGACAGACGATACTAAACTTTTTGAATTTATCGTGCTTGAGAGCGCCCAGGCGGGTCTTTCGTGGAGAACAATCCTCAATCGGCGTGAAGGATACCGGAAAGCTTTTAAGGGATTCGATCCGAAGAAGGTTGCAAAAATGAATGAAGGGAACGTTGAGCGACTTGTGAAAGACCCTTCAATTATTCGAAACCGCATGAAAATCGAGTCGACCATAAAGAATGCACGCGCATTTCTCGTTGTTCAGAATGAATTCGGCAGCTTTTCAAACTACATGTGGGGCTGGGTGAAAGGGAAACCAATACAAGGGAGGCGGAAGGTGGACGCAGATATCCCTGCGGTGACCGACCTCGCACTTTTAATGGCGAAAGATCTCAAGAAGCGCGGGTTTTCATTTCTTGGACCAACGGTCTGGTATGCACACATGCAGGCAGTAGGAATGGTCAACGATCATGTGCAATCTTGTTTTCGGCACCGAGAAATTCCGAAGAAAATCTAATTTTGTAGGTTTGGGTACCCTACTCACCGGGGTATTGGAGACAATATAAAGCTATTTTTTGCGAAAAATGGCTAAAAATGCTATTATTTCAGCGATTTTTATGGCTGAGGAGGCAGTACAACATAGTGCAGAAAAAGGTGTTTCTATACACCTTGCCCCTGATGTAATCGGGCATGTTTATGGCGTCCCGATCACCAACACGACTTTTACGGTTTGGTGTGTGATGCTTCTTCTTGTCGTGGGAGCGCTCCTTATGCGCAGCAAGCTTTCAATGATCCCCGGCAAGGTGCAAGTACTCGTCGAACTGCTTATCGGTGGAGCATATGACTATATCAAGGATGTCCTCGAGAGCGATGTCCTTGCGCGGAAGTTTTTCCCGCTCATTATGACCATCTTCTTGTTTATTTTAGGTGCGAACTGGTTCGGCCTGCTTCCTGGCGTAACTTCGGTCGGTTTTACGTCTCTCCATGACGGGCATGAGAAATTTATTCCATTTCTTTACCCAGCAAATACCGACCTCAATGTGACGATTGCACTTTCGATCATTGCGTTCCTTGCGATTGAGATCGCCGGCTTTGTTCTTGTCGGTTTCTTGAAGTACGCGGGCAAGTTTGTTAACTTTAAGTCGCCGCTCGGTTTTTTCATCGGTATTATCGAGCTCTTTAGCGAACTCGCACGCCTCGTCTCATTTTCATTTCGTCTTTTCGGCAATATCTTTGCAGGAAAGGTGCTTCTGCTCATCACTATTTTCTTCGTGCCGTTTATTTTGCCGGTACCGATTATGGCGTTTGAGCTTTTTGTGGGATTCATCCAGGCGTTTGTGTTCGCAGTCCTCACGCTTTTCTTCATCAAGCTTGCGGTCACCGAGCCCCATTAGTGAGCACATGACAGTGCTCGACCCGTTCGGTCGCTGTCATTTATTCATTAAATTAAATAATCAACCATATGGAACTTGAAGCAACAAAAGCACTCGCAATGGCAATAGCTGTCGGCGTCGGTGTATTCGGACCGGGTCTCGGTGTAGGTATTCTCGTGTCAAAGGCGCTTGAAGCAATCGGACGTAACCCAGAGGCTGCGGGCAAGATTCAGGCTACGATGTTCATCGGTATTGCCTTCACCGAAGCGCTTGCAATCTTTGCGCTCGTCGTCGGCTTCATTATTAAATTCGCGTAACCTCGGCTTTTTTGCCTATGCAGGAAATACTCACCACGTTTGGGATTGATTGGAGACTCATTGTCATCCAGATCTTTAACTTCGCGCTTCTTTTGGCGCTCTTGTGGTATTTCCTCTACAAGCCCGTGCTCTCGATGCTTGATGCTCGCAAGGCAAAAATAGAGCAAGGAGTGCGCGATGCAGAGGCAGCAGGAGAGAAGCTTGCGCATGCAGAGGAAGAAAAGGCAGCGATACTTAAGGCGGCTCATGGAAGCGCTGAAGAAGTGCTCGTACGCGCAAAAGATGCAGCGGTAGAAAAGAGCGCGGAGGTGCTTGCCGATGCTACGCAGAAAGGTGAGCGTGTGCTTGCTGATGCCGCATTGAAGGCGCGTGAAATAGAAGAGCGCGCTCGAAAGGAAAGTGAGGATGAGATTGCAAAAATGGCAATCTTGGCGGCAGAAAAGATTCTTAAGAAATCTTAAATATGCTTCAAGACGAGTACGCGCGAGCTATCATCGCACTTCAGGAAGAGGGCAAAAATGATGCAGAGATCGCATCAGGTATTGCGCGGGTGCTTCGAGCACGCGGTCATGAGCGGCTCATTCCGCGTATCGCGCGTTCGCTTCAGGCATATGAATTGCGGAAAAGTAAAAAAGACGCGCGCGTTCTTCGCGTAAGCAAGATCGAAGATACAACGATATTCGCAAAAGAAATCGCCGATGCACTGTCTGCACTCAAAGAAGACGGACGCGCCTACGAGACAGTCGTCGATGATCGCATTGTCGGTGGATTTGTCCTTGCAAGCGGCACGACGATGGTTGACGCAAGCTATCGCACGGCGCTTGTGTCACTCTATCGAACCATTACAGCAGATCGATAATTTTTAATAATCATTACGGTATTCATTATGAGCAACACCATCATAGAACGCATCAAAAAAGAAATCGGTTCATTTGAACCACAGGCGACGCCTGAAGCAGTCGGCCGCGTCGTTTCTGTTGGAGACGGCATTGCTGAAATCGAGGGTCTCCGCGACGCACTCATGTCAGAAATGGTGCACTTTGATGATGCGGGCGAATCGACTGTTTCCGACGCGATCAATGCGCAGGATGCACTCTATGGTCTGGTACTCAACCTTGAGGAGGATACCGTGAAGGTGGTTGTGCTCGGTGAAGCAACGCGGGTGCGCGAAGGCATGCTCGTCAAGCGCACTGGCAAGCTGCTCTCAATTCCAGTTGGGGAAGGAATAGTCGGACGTGTGGTCGATCCACTTGGTGCTGCGCTTGATGGAAAAGGTGGAATCAAAGCAGATCAGGATATGCCGATTGAGCGTGAAGCGTACGGCGTGATGGATCGTTCGGCAGTGAACTATCCGATTCACACTGGAATCAAAGCAATCGATGCAATGATTCCGATTGGTCGTGGACAGCGCGAGCTTATCATTGGCGATCGTGGTACTGGAAAGACGACTATCGCTATCGACACCATCCTCAACCAGAAGTTTGAACCGGCAGAAAGTCGACCTATCTGTATCTATGTTGCAATCGGTCAAAAGGAATCAAAGACGGCACGCATCGTCGCAGAACTCAAAGACGCGGGGGCGCTTGAGTACACTATCGTTGTTTCAACATCTGCCGCGGATTCTGCCGCGCTCCAGTTCCTCGCACCATTTGCAGGAGCAGCAATCGGAGAATACTTCATGCAAAAAGGGAAGGATGCGCTCATTGTGTACGATGATCTTTCAAAGCACGCGGTCGCATACCGTCAGATGTCGCTCCTCCTTCGTCGCCCACCGGGACGCGAAGCATATCCGGGTGATATTTTTTATCTGCACTCACGTCTTCTTGAGCGCGCGGCAAAACTTAACGAAAAGCTTGGCGGCGGCTCTCTCACCGCGCTTCCCCTCATTGAAACGCAGGAAGGCGATGTGTCGGCTTACATTCCGACCAACGTAATTTCAATTACTGATGGACAGATTTTCCTCGAGACCGAACTCTTCAACAAGGGTGTTCGACCTGCGCTCAACGTGGGTATTTCGGTATCGCGTGTAGGTTCTTCAGCTCAAACAAAAGCGATGAAGAAGGTTGCGGGCAAAATTCGTATTGAGCTTGCGCAGTTCCGTGAGCTCGAAGCATTCATGCAGTTTGCACAGGATCTTGATGCCGACACGAAGGCACGCATCGAAAGCGGTCGCAAATTTACTGAACTTTTGAAGCAAAAGCAGCACGAGACGATGCCATTCTACAAACAAGTCGCATCACTCTTTGGTGCAAACAATGGCCTCCTCGAAGGTGCGCCAGTAGAAAAAGTGAAGCCGCTTGAAGCAGCATTCCTCTCATTTATTGAGCGTGATCGACCCGAAATCTTCAAAGCGCTTGAAGGTGATCGCGATATCAAGGAGGAAACTGATGCTGCCCTAAAGAAAGCAATCACGGACTTCAAAGAGGCGCGCACCGAGTTCTACGCCTAACACTCTCTATGGCTCTCAAGCTTATCAAAAACAAAATACGAGCAACGCAACGCACGGGCAAGGTGACCAAGGCCATGGAGGCGGTGTCAGCCGTAAAAATGCGCAAGAGCCAAGAGCGTGCGCTTTCAGGACGCACCTACGCGCGTGCTGCACTTCGTGTACTCGCGCGCCTTTCAGCAACAGGCACAGGGAAAGAGCATCCATATGCCAAGGGGCGCGACGGCGAGCGCACCTTGTTTATAGCCATCACGAGCGACAAAGGTCTTGCGGGAAATGTGAATAGTGCGGTCCTTAAGCTTCTTGAGGCAGAGATTCGAGAATCTGACAAGGAAAAACTTTCTTTCATCACCTTTGGTCGAAAGGCGACCGACTACCTCACAAATCGAGGTTACGCAGTCATGAAAAGTTACGTGAACGTGAGTGACGAAGTTTCACTCACTGATATGCACGAAGTTGTCGCGCTTGCTGCTGCAGCATTTGCGGCGATGGAATGTGATCGTGTTGCCATTGTGTACCAAAACTTTCTTTCGACATTCGAACAGAAGCCGGCAATTCATCAGCTTTTGCCATTAAAAGAAGAGACCTTGCGTACCATCGTCAAGGGTATTCGCCCCGCACGCGGAAAGTTTGCGGACGAAGGCGAGGAGGGTAAAGCAGTGCTCAATTACACAATTGAGCCTGATCCAGAAGAAATTATTGCACTCCTCGTACCGCAGCTTTTGGAGATCATGGTGTACCATGCACTCCTCGAGTCAAAAGCGAGCGAGCACTCAGCGCGCATGGTAGCGATGAAGAATGCGACTGAGAAAGCAAAGGAGATGACGAAATCATTGACTATCAAATTTAACAAGGAGCGACAGGCAGTGATTACACGAGAAGTATCGGAGATTACGGGAGGTATCGAAGCAATGGCGCAAAAATAATTACATAATTTTAATTACATGCTTATGAAAGGAATCATCACACAAATCATCGGTCCCGTTGTTGACGCACACTTCAAGGATGGCGTGCCTGCGCTCCAGAACGCACTTGTTGTCACGCGTCCAAATGGTGAGACGGTGACGCTCGAGGTTGCCCAGCATGTGGGTCTCGATCGTGTGCGTGCCATCGCCATGCAGGATACCAACGGTCTCACACGCGACATGGAAGTTGTCGATACCGGTAGCGCTATCTCAGTACCCGTAGGAGAAAAAGCACTCGGACGCCTCTTCAATGTCCTCGGTGACACGCTCGACGGCGGTGCGCCCATCAACGATGCGCCGAAGCAGTCAATTCATCGCGAAGCACCTGCATTTACCGAGCAATCGACGAAGGCAGAGGTTTTTGAGACGGGTATTAAAGCCGTCGATCTCATTGCTCCCTTTATTAAGGGAGGCAAGGTCGGACTTTTCGGAGGCGCCGGCGTCGGTAAGACCGTGCTCATTCAGGAGCTCATCCGCAACGTCGCGACCGAACATGGCGGCTATTCAGTATTTGCCGGCGTCGGTGAGCGCGTGCGTGAAGGAAACGACCTCTATCATGAAATGAAGGAATCGGGCGTGCTCGAGAAGACTGCACTCGTGTTCGGACAAATGAACGAAGTACCGGGAGCGCGTGCACGCGTCGGCCTCACGGGACTCACGATGGCAGAATACTTCCGTGATCACGGCGGCAAAGACGTACTTTTCTTTATGGACAACGTCTTCCGCTTCACACAGGCTGGTCAGGAAGTATCATCGCTCCTTGGTCGCGTTTCATCTGCAGTAGGCTATCAGCCAACGCTCGCTGAAGAAATGGGTAAGATGCAGGAACGCATTGCATCGACCTCAAAAGGTTCCATCACTTCGGTGCAAGCTGTGTATGTACCGGCAGATGACCTTACCGACCCAGCGCCTGCAACTACCTTCTCGCACCTCGACTCTACCGTCGTGCTTTCTCGTGCACTTGCGGCACTGGCTATTTATCCTGCGATTGATCCGCTCGAATCAAACTCTTCAGCACTCGATCCTCTCGTTGTTGGAGAAGAACACTATCAAGTTGCAACACGCACGAAGCAAGTACTTCAGCGCTACAAAGATCTTCAGGACATCATTGCAATTCTCGGCATCGAAGAACTTTCAGACGAGGACAAGCAGACGGTCTATCGTGCACGCAAGATCCAGCGATTCCTCTCGCAGCCATTCTTCGTGGGTGAAGTCTTTACGGGAACTCCGGGTGCATACGTACCGCTTTCTGAAACAATCCGCGGATTCAAGGAAATTCTTGATGGCATGCATGACGACAAACCAGAGCAAGCCTTCTACATGAAGGGCGGAATCGACGAGGTAAAAGCCTAACTATGGCAAAAACCACACGCGTAACAGTCTCGAAAGTAAATGAAGCCCTCTTTGATGGCGATGCAGTTTCCGTGACGGTGCCCGGCGCACTCGGAGAGATGACTATCCTCGCTGACCACGAAGCACTCATTACGCCGCTCAAAGCTGGCCGCGTGACCGTACGCACCGAAAGCGACTCTCAATCTTTTGAAATCGAAAAAGGTGTGTGCGAAATCAGCAATAATCAGGTGACCGTGTTGCTTTAAACAGCTTGGCCTGACGCTCGGATTTCTCTGTGGTATCCTCTTCAGTATGATGCTTACAATATACAGTGTAGTAGAGGCGCTTAGCGGAATTTCAATCGCGCTCGGTGTCGGTTCATCGACGTATGCGATTCTCTTTTATTTCATGGCAATGCGTAATCCTGCATTACGCGACGCAGGTAAGCCGTATCAAAAAATTGTGTACACCGTACTTCGTGTGGCGATGATACTCATCTTATTGACCGAGCTTGCAAAAATTGGCTTCTATATGTACCTCGGCGCAGGAGTTGCAGAGCTCCTCGCTTCAGGAGCACTTGTATTAGTCTGGACGATTGTGGCTGTATTGTTCATCAATGCAATCCTTATGACGCTCCACAAGATGCCAATGATGTTTGGTCCGGCAATACAAGCAACAAGCTGGTACACGCTCGGTATCGTGACGGCGCTTCCGGTAGTGACATTTTCATATGTCTCACTCATGCTCGTGTATCTCGCAGGGATCCTACTCGTCGCGGTTGCGATTCGCATGATTAGTCAGAAGCTATCAGCACCCGCAATGGAAACCGTCGTTGTTACGGAAACAGTGACCGTTTCTTCGGTAGAAAAATAAATGACTTTATAGAAAAGATACAGCCGCCAGTTGCCTGGCGGCTGTTTTCTTTTGTTTCCCTTGAGAATCAGGTAGGGTGAAGTACCACCGTGATCTTCTTCCGACGGCACATGCGCACAAGTGTTTCCTCGGTCATGCGCCTGTCTTGCGTATTGACGCGAAATCGCTGTCGGTGCTCCCCGTCAAAAATGGTGCATGCAAGCACCTGTCCGTTGACGTGCCGAACGCTCAAGCGCTTCGTACCAGGCGAGGTACCGCTTGTAAATTCAGGCGGCTCAAGAGAATGGCCGGTGACCTCCGCGAAATTCCCGAGGATACCAAGCACACGCTTAGTGACGTCGAGTACACGGATTCTTTTTCCGTGGCGCGAACTTTTCACATTCTTCATCTCACACCTCCGCGGGAGATTATAGGGGAGATGCGAGAAATCGCAACATCGAGCTATCCTCGTGCAGCCCTTTCATCTTTACGCTTTTCAGCGCGGTAGAAGAGAATGGGGATGAAGATGAGCGTAAGCACCATCGCAAACGTGAGACCAAACATAATCGCGTACGCAAGCGGACTCCAGAAGTCGGAAATGGTTGAGAGCGGAATCATACCAATGACGGTCGTAACGGTCGTAAGGAAGATTGGACGAAGTCGCGATACTGAAGCATCGGCAACCACCTCAATAAGCGGCTCATCCTTGCGGAGTGCACGCTGGTGGAGCATAGAGTCCATGAGAATGATCGCGTGATTGATGATCACACCTGAAAGTGCAATCACACCAAGAAGCGAAGTGAACGAGAGTGCCTGACCGGTAAGTGCAAGACCGCTGAATACACCGATGAGTGAGAGTGGTACCGCAAGCAGGAGATAGAGTGCGTATCTGATCGAATTGAACGAGAGTACGAGAATCGCAAGCATGAGCACGAGACCAGCGACGAAGGCAAGACCCATTTCGGTAAATGACTGATTAATGTCTTCTGTTTCTCCGCCATAGAGGATCGTGACGCCGTCAGGAAGTGCGAGCTCTGATTCACGAGCCTGAAATGCTGCCACGACTTCAGCTGCAGTAGTACCCGGATCTACATACGCTGAGATACTCTCAACGCGCTCCTTGTCCTCATGCGCGATTGCTGAGTTTGCTGCAGCAAGTCGCTCGGTGACGACTGAGCCGAGCAGTACGCTGCGGCCATCGAGGGTGCGGACCGTGAGATTGCGGATCGTGTTGAGTGTAATTTCGGGAGCTGCAGCGTAGTCTGTTGCAGTCGGATCTACCTCGAGCTTCACAACGATGTCGACATCTTCGCCGTTGCGCGTAATGGTTGTCGCCGTTGAACCAAAGACCGCAGCGCGCAAGACTTCTCCGATTGCCATAGGAGAAATACCTGCAGCGCTTGCCTTATCCTGATCGACTTCGAGTACGAGCTCAGTCGCATTGTTCTTAGTACTTGGCGTGATATCACGTACGCCGGAGATTGATGCGAGCACGCGCTCTGCGTTGTCGACAGAAAGCGCAAGGTCATCGAGATTATCACCACGGAACTTAATAAAGACGGGCGCACCAGTCGGAGGACCGTTTACCTGCTCGCTGATCTTGATGTCAGCATTCTGAATGTCTTTAAATGAATCACGGAGGTCTGCTGAGATCTCTGCACTGGTGAGTGCACGTTCCTCTTCGAGTTTCAAGGTTACGTTACCGAATTTTCCACCTGAGTTGCCACTGCCGGTAAACGACGATCCACTACCAGTTGTAGAAGTGAATGAGGTAACATAGTCTTTTTCATAAAGGATTTCCTCTACCGCACGCACGACGAGATCGGTATTGCCAACTGGCGTACCTTGCTTCATCTCAATTTCTACGTAGACATAATCGACATCTTCAGGTGGGAAGAAGATCACTTTGAGCAATCCTGAAATAGGGAGGATGAACGCAACAATGAGGCCGAGACCAAGTCCCCAAAGAAAGATACGCTGTGCACGACGATTCTCAATGAATCGTATGAGACGTACACGATACCACTCCTGCGCCTTGTGCGTGTACTCTTCCTGGATTTCTTCAAATCGATTTCCTTTACCTTGCTTCGTGAGCATAACGGCAATCAACGGCACCATACCGAGCGCCACAACAATCGACGCGAGAAGCACGAAGATAATCGTAAATGGAATTGATGAAATAAATTCTCCGACAATACCTGAAAGGAAGAAGAGTGGCGCAAATACTGCAACTGTCGTCATTGTTCCCCCGATGAGTGGCCATGCATATTCACGTATTGCCTCACGCGCTGCGCGATCACCATCAGCAAACTTTCGCATACGAGTATGGATCGCTTCAGTTACCACGATACCCGAGTCAACGAGAATACCCACCGCGAGAATGAGTGCGAAGAGGGAAATAAAGTTGATCGTATTGCCTGAGAAATAGAGTCCGATGAATGCAATCACAAAGGAAAGCGGGATCGAAAGCGCTGCAACAAGTGATTCACGCCATCCGATCGTAAGGAGAAGACAGAGGATCACAAGAATAACGGTCTCAATACCCACTTCGATGAGTTCGGTGAGATCCTTGCGGACCTGCTCACCTTGATCAAATACGATGAGGACTTGTGAGGTCGCGAGTATGCCGCCTTCGGCCTGCATGAGATCGAGTTTCTCATGAACGCCTGCTGCCATTGCGGTCACATCGACACCTGCGCGCTTGTAGATAGAAAGGGTCATCGCTGATTCAGCGAGTTCACCACCGACCGATACGCGCGAGATGGTTGATTCTTTTGTGACGCTATTTGCGATCGTTGCAACATCACGAAGATAGACAATGCGACCACCAGCATTCATGGGAATGTTTTCAATCTCTGCAGCGTCAGCAATCTTTCCCTCAAAACGAATGGCGTATTCAACACCATCAGTAATAACCGTACCGACGGGTACGTTGAGGTTTGCGCTTGCGAGTGCCGCAGTGACATCACTGAGGGTAAGGCCGTATGCTGAGAGCGCAGCCTCGCGCACGACTACTTGTATTTCGCGAGGGCGTGTACCGTCGATAACGACGTCAGAGACGCCGTATACATTTTTAAATTCATCAGCGAGTTCTTCACCGAGCTCAGTAAAGGCAACAGGGTGGAGGTCAGATGAGATAGACAGCACGAGGATTGGCTGGTCAGCGAAGTTTACTTCTGAGACAAATGGATCGTTTGCATCGCGGGGAAGCTCGCCTTTAGCGGCATCCACCGCGTCCTTGAGATCTTGGATTGATTTATCAATATCAGCACTCGCATCAAATTCCGCCGTAATGATCGATACACCATCGCGTGATGTCGAGGTGAGATTGTCGAGGTTGTCGATGTTTGCGATCGAGTCCTCGAGCTTATTCGTGACGAGCTCCTCCATGTCGAGGGCTGAAGCACCAGGATACGTCGTTGAGACGATACCGATCGGTACGATAACCTCAGGCGATGATTCCTTCGGAATTGCAAATACTGCATATACGCCCGCAGCCACGAGTGCTGCGATGAGAAGCCAGCTGAACTGGCGCTTGTTCAGGAAGAAATACCAGAGAGAATGCATAGATTATTCAGTTACGATCGTTACCTTTTGTCCTTCTTTCAGTCCGCGCGCGTCAGTCACAATGATCGTATCGAGCGTTAAACCTTCTTCAATCACAACCATCTCTCCGCGAATTGCTCCGAGTGTCACCGGATGCGCAGTAAGTACACCTTCTACTGAGACTGAGAATGCACGTGGTCCTTGCGGAGTGATTTTAAGTGCGGCAAGCGGAACAAGCATCTCACTTGATTCCTTCTGAGACTCTGTTGAGCCAAAGGTAATAGCAACGGTGCGGCCATTCTCGATCGAGTCAGTCTTTTCAATTGATATTTTTACTGCAATTTTCCCAGTCGATGGATCAACTGCCGGGGCAATTGCTGTGATGGTACCGGTTGCGTTGTTTTCGATTGAGACGGGATCGCCAACGGAGAGAAGTACGCTGTCCTCCTCACTTACTGAGGTACGAATTTCAAGCGCGTCGTTGTTTGCAACAATCGCTGCAGGCTGCGATGGAGAAACATAATCTCCCGTCTTGAGGTAGAGTGCATTTACAAGACCAGAAATAGGCGAACGCACCAGTGTTTTTTCATACTGTGCTTGTGCAGCACGAAGTGAGCCGAGTGCTTGCTTTACGCTCGCATCAGCGAGCGAGACCTCGCCACCCGTACTTGAAAGCTGCGCACGTTCGTACGCCGCCTCAGTACTTGAGATTGTTGCTTTTGCTGAAGCAAGTGACTGCTTCGCACTATTAAGTGTTGATCGCGCTGATGCAAGATCAGTTTTGAAATCAGCAATAATCGCTTCAGTTGAAGGATCGCTCTCGCTCCGCTCCTTTCGCGCAATGTGTTCGTATATTTGATCGACGAGAACTGAGAGGCGCTCGACATGCGCTTCTGCCTCCTCAAGAGCAGGCGCGACATTTTGAGGGCGCGCTCCAAGTGAGCGTTCTCCCCATGTCTCAAATTCATAGCGAATCATGCGTCGTTCCCAGTTAAACTCATCGAGCTGGAGTCGCTGGCGGTTACTGTCAGAGAAAAGCGGCTCAAGTGTCGTGCGGAGAATACTGTCGGTACTGATGAATGTGCTGCGGTAGGTATTCCATCCCGCGATGTGCGCGTTCTCGACATCCTCTGCACTCGCTCCTTCGCTGATCTCACTCTGACGAGCGTTCGCCACTGCGGCATCATACGCGCCCTCAG
Organism: uncultured Candidatus Saccharibacteria bacterium; assembly: GCA_964494235.1. Taxonomy (GTDB): domain Bacteria; phylum Patescibacteriota; class Minisyncoccia; order Phycocordibacterales; family UBA918; genus JACQKD01. Next base: position 12,428 of record CAZBQV010000006.1, on the reverse strand, counting down.
CTTGAAGAAGTGCAGCCTGTTCACTCGCATTCTCTATAGATGCAAGCACGGTGCCAGCCGCAACGCGATCGCCGATCTCAACGCGGACAGAGGTCACGCGTCCACCTTTTTCTGTCTGGAGTTTTGCCTCTGAAACTGCCTCTACGGTACCGATTGTCGAGAAGAGGCTGGCACTTCCGAGATCGCGAACAGTCTGCACCTCGACAGTCGCGGTATTCAACTCAACGGTCTCGACGGAGTCATCTCCACCAAAGAAATGCAAAAAACCTCCCACGATTACGAGGAGAATGATGAGCGCGAGCGCTCCCTGAACAACACGCTTCCCATACCAGCCATAGAGACGGTTTAACATATGAAATCAGACTAATGCGTACTAAGGGCTGGATAATAACATATTTATTTGGTTTGGTCAATATGCGGCCACACTCTGAGCTGTCGGTCAACTACGATACTTGAGACTTGGCATGGTAGAATAAGCTCCTATGTTTGGAAAATTAAAGAGTTTTGCGACCCGTAAACTGCTTGAAAAGCAGCTCGCAAGCGTCCCCAAGGAACAACAGGAGCTCATTATGACGATGTTCGAGAAAGATCCAAAGCTGTTTGAGAACATCGCAAAAGAAATTCAGGCAGAAATGAAGAATGGATCAAGCCAAATGCAGGCGGCTATGAAAGTGATGCCAAAATATCAGGCACAGATGCAAGCACTCATGGGAGGACAGATGCCACAAAGTGGAGGTCGTCCTGGATTTAATCCAAACGGTACGATACGACGATAAGAGTGAAGAGGAGGTGAAATAAGAGCCCGCGCACAAGTGCGCGGGCTCTTATTAACACCACGCTTAAACAGCTCGCACGATGCTCTCGTATAATGAACTCACTATGGCAAAAAAGATCTTGGTGCTGCTGGGTAATCCAGAAACGACGAGTTTTTCAGGAGAGGTGGCGACCGCGTATGAGAACGCAGCACGCGAAGCAGGGCACGAGGTCATGCGTGTCAATATCTCTGACATGCAATTTGATCCGATTCTTCATAAAGGCTACAAAGAGATTCAACAGCTCGAGCCAGACCTTCTTGCCATGCAGGACAAATGGCGTTGGGCCGATCATATCGTCATCGTCTATCCAAACTGGTGGTGCACCATGCCCGCAATCCTCAAGGGCATGTTTGACCGCATGTACCTACCTGGTTTCGCGTTCAATTTTGATAAACAAACAAAAAAACTCATTCAGCGACTCGCCGGCAAGACAGCACGTGTGATTGTGATTGCCGGCACCCACAGCCCGTTCATGACGTGGCTCAAATTTGGCGACTACACAAACGAAATCGTTCACGGCATTCTCGGTTTTGCCGGAATCAAAGCAACCGCTTCGACCTTTGGACCTGCAGATCGTGTCTCAGATCAAGTCCGCGCAAAATGGATGAAGAAAGTGGCTATACTCGGAAAAAGAGGTATCTAAGACAGGTTCTCGCGTCACATATTTTGAGTGTTCGCGGGGACTAAGTGCCAGTTTTCAATAACATACGTCGGAGCGTACGAAAAATATGTGACGCGAGAATCGGCGTTATCGTTTAAATTCAGAGTCTCCCTTTACTTGTACCGCTCTTTTCTTTAGTATGCGGCGTATATGAATCTATCAGTCGGTATCGTCGGTTTGCCAAACGTGGGGAAATCCACGCTTTTTAATGCACTCACCAAAAACTCTGTTCCTGCGGAGAATTACCCCTTCTGTACCATTGATCCGTCAGTTGGTATTGTCGCGGTACCTGACAATCGCCTTGAGACACTCTCAAAAATCTCGAAATCTGAAAAGACCATTCCCGCAGTCGTGGAGTTTGTTGATATTGCCGGCCTCGTAAAGGGGGCCTCAGAAGGTGAAGGACTCGGTAATAAATTTCTCACCAACATCCGCGAGACTGACATGATTGCAGAAGTCGTACGCATTTTTGATGATCCCGATATGATCCACGTCGCCGGCGCAGTCGATCCGATGGCAGATATCGAGGTCATCAACCTCGAGCTCATGATGGCTGATCTCCAGACAGTTACTAAACGCCTCGACAACCTCGTGCGCGACGTCCGTAGCGGCAACAAAGACGCTATCAAAGAACAGGCAGTACTCGAGAAGATTCGCCAAGCACTCGAAGGAGGGAAACTCGCAAATACCGTCGAGCTCAGTGCAGAAGAATTGCCATTTCTCCAATCAATGCACCTTCTCACCGCAAAGCCGGTCCTCTACGTCTTCAACAAGAAGGTGGGCGCATACAACTTTGACGAGCAAAACGATGATCGATGGAAAGAACTCATGGCATTCATTGAGACGTCTGGTTCTGAGTATGTGATGGTGGATGCTGGCATTGAGCATGAGCTCAAGGATCTTTCTGAAGATGAAAAGCAAGAGTTTCGGCGCGAGTACGGCACGCAAGATTCTGGTATCGCAAGCCTTATCCGCGCCTGCTACCGGCTTCTCGGCCTCATTTCATATTTCACCACCGGAGAAAAGGAAACCCGCGCATGGACTATCAAAGAGGGATGGACTGCGCCTGAAGCGGGGACCGCAATCCACACTGATTTCAAAACGAAGTTCATCCGCGCAAGCGTCATGAGCTACGAAGATCTCATCAATGCAGGATCAGAAGCCGCCGCGCGCGAGACCGGCAAACTCCGAACAGAGGGAAAGGAATACATCGTCAAAGACGGTGATGTCATTGAGTTTCGTATCTAGTAACGAGGGGCCGCCTTTACGAAAGCGCGTTTCCACGACATAATACGTGGATTATTGGAGGTTGTTCATAAACATATATGAAAAATACGCCACGGGACTTTTTCGTTCATTTCGGTGCTTTTGCAACGCTGTACCTTGCTGCAATTGCACTCATCACGCTCCTTTTTCGACTCGTTGACGTCGCATTCCCAGATCCGATGTACAGCATGTACTACTCTGATCCATACTCAGGCACGATGCGCTTTGCAATCGCGTCGCTCATCGTCCTCGTCCCGATTTTCCTCTACCTCATGCGCATGATCCAAAAGGAGACACGGAAGTCTCCTGAGCGACAGTCACTCGGCATCCGTCGCTGGCTTACCTACATCACGCTCTTCATCGCAGGAGCGACCATCATCGGTGATTTGATCGTACTTCTCAATTCATTCCTCGGCGGCGATCTCCCAACACCATTCTTACTGAAGGTTGTTATCTTACTCGCCATCATGGGCGCTGGCTTCTGGTACTTCATCCTTGATATCCGCGGACACTGGAATACGCGAGAATCGCTTTCAAAAGCGATTGGCGCAGCGCTCGGCCTCGGCGTCATCGCAGTGATTATCGGAGGATTCTTCATAATGGGAAGTCCGGCAGCACAGCGTGAAATTCGCCTTGATCAGCAGCAGGTGAGTGATCTTCAGACAATTCAGTATCAAATCGTCACATACTGGCAGCAAAATCAAGAACTTCCTTCATCGCTGACTGCGCTCGAAAATGACGTGATGGGGTATCGTATACCGGTAGCTCCTGAGGATCGCCCTGCATATACCTACACACGCGAAAGCGATCTTTCATTCTCACTCTGCGCGACATTTGGACAGGATTCAGGCGCATACAGCGCAAGCTACGCCGAGTCATACGGCATTGTCGGTACCACAACGTGGGAATATTCTGCTGGCGAACAGTGTTTTGAGCGCACGATCGATCCCGCGCTTGTAAAACCGCTAACACAGACGATTTTCTAGCTGAAGGCGCTTCGGGAGGGTAATTATGATCTGCCATGCATAAGAAATTTGACCACGCATCGATAGAGAAAAAATGGCAGAAACGGTGGACGGATGAAAAGCTGTACGAAATTGATACGCGCGCAAATCACGCGGAGAAGGAATACGTGCTTGTCGAATGGCCATATCCATCGGGAAATCTTCACATCGGTCATTGGTACGCGTTTGCAGTGCCGGATGCATACGTACGTGCGCGTCGCATGCAAGGAAAGCACGTGCTTTTCCCAATGGGCTTTGATGCCTTTGGTCTCCCTGCAGAAAATGCAGCCATCAAACGCAACCTCGATCCAAAAGAGTGGACCGATGCAAACGTCGCCCACATGAAAGGGCAGCTTGAAAGCATGGGTAATGCTTTTTCGTGGAATGCGACCACGAGCTCAACCGACCCTGAGTACTACAAGTGGACGCAATGGATGTTCACGAAGTTTTTTGAGAATGACATTGCATACCGAGGTACAGGCATAGTCAATTGGTGTCCTGGCTGCAATACGGTCATAGCAAATGAGCAGGTCCTTTCAGACGGCACGTGCGAGCGATCGGGAGACGTCATTGAAAAGCGTGAAATGCCGCAGTGGCTTTTGCGTATCACGAAGTACGCTGATCGCCTCATCGACGATCTTGACTCACTCGACTGGCCGCATGCGATTAAAGAGTCGCAACGAAACTGGATCGGCCGCTCATCAGGTGCAGAAATAACCTTTAAGCTTTCTTCCGGCGACGAAGTAAAAGTGTTTACCACGCGCCCCGACACGCTCTTCGGCGCAACATACCTCGTACTTGCACCAGAACATACACGCATCGAATCGCTCAAAGAGAAAATTCAAAATTGGAATGAAGTTGACGCGTATCGAAAAGCAGCAGCACAAAAAAATGAACAAGATCGTCTCAACGCAACAAAAGAGAAGACTGGTGTGAAGCTCGAAGGGATCGTCGCCATCAATCCTGCAAGCGGCGCAGAAATTCCTGTCTTCATTGCAGATTATGCAATCGCAACCTACGGCACCGGCGCGCTCATGGCAGTGCCTGCGCACGATCTACGAGATTACAGTTTTGCATCAAAATTTAATATCCCAATCATTAAGGTCATCGACCGAGAGACAGATCATCCGTACTATGAAGGTCCTGGCCCTCTCATGAACTCTTCTGAATTCGATGGAATGGATTCGGAAGAAGCAAAGGAAAAGATTGTGGAGAAAGTAGGGGGACGAATGACGAAGACATACAAGCTTCGTGACTGGTCAATCGGTCGTCAGCGCTACTGGGGCGTGCCGATTCCTATTGTGTATGACCCTGAAGGAATGGCGCATCCGGTGCCACTTGAGCACCTTCCATGGACGCTTCCTACCGACGTCGACTTCAAACCAACCGGAGTTGCTCCGCTCGCGAAATCACAGGAGCTCCGCGATCGCACCGAACAAATCTTTGGAAAAGGATGGACACCAGAGGTAGAGACCATGGATACGTTTGTCGATTCTTCATGGTATTTCCTTCGCTATATCGACAATAAAAATGACAATGAGCTCTCGTCTCTCGAGATCCAAAGAGACTGGATGCCCGTTGATCTCTACTTTGGCGGCGCAGAGCACACAACCATGCACGTCCTCTACTCTCGCTTTTGGCAAAAGGCGCTCTTTGATCTTGGACTCGCAAGTACCGAGGAACCATATACACGTCGTATCAATCGGGGACTCGTGCTTGGTCCTGATGGCAATAAAATGTCGAAATCGAAGGGAAATGTGATTGATCCTGATGAACAGGTAGCTCGACTCGGCGCGGATACCGTCAAAATGTACCTTGCGTTCATGGGGCCGTACGGAGAGACCACCAACTACCCATGGAATATGGGAGGTATTGCAGGCATCCGTCGTTTCCTCGAGCGCGTCAACGGCCTAAAAGACCACGTGGCAGTAGAGGAACCTTCAGAAATTACCGCACTCCTACATCGGACGATCGATAAGATGACGCGCGACATCGAGAACTTTAAGTTCAACACCTGTATCAGTGCGCTCATGATTTTCATCAACGAAGCAGAGAAACAAGGACTCACTGAAGCAACGTATCGAACATTCCTCACACTTCTTGCGCCGTTTGCGCCGCATCTGACTGATGAACTCTGGGAGGCGCTCGGAGAGACGTCTTCAATCCATGTGGCAGTATGGCCTGTCGCAAACCCGGCACTTCTGACTGCGGAGACGGTGACAATCGCTGTTTCAATCGATGGGAAAGTCCGCGCGACGATCGCTATACCATACGGCGCAAGTGAGGATGTCGCTCGTACTGCAGCACTTACTGAAAAAGGAATCGCTGAGCGACTTGAGGGCAAGACAATCACTCGAGTTGTCTACGTGCCAAACAAGATTCTAAATGTTATCACCAGCTCCTAGATAGAAGGGTACTTGACGTACCTAAAATAGCGTGCTAGAAATAGTTGATTGATTAGTGTAAATGTGGTCAAAAAGAGCACTCATACTATGAAAACTATCAGCTTTAAACCAAAGCAAATCACCAAAAAGCTTCTCACGGTGCTCCCTCCGCGTGCCCGCGACGTGCTCGAAAAGCGCTACGGTCTCGATCCAAAGGACAGTACGAGCCAGACGCTCGAAGCAATCGGACAGACCTACGGCATTACTCGTGAGCGTGTCCGTCAGATCGAAAATTACAGCATCCAGTCAATCCAGAAGTCGGACGTATACAAGGAGTACGAGCAGCTTTTTGCAGAGCTCGCGCAGGTCGTTGAGGACCTCGGCGGTATCATCGCAGAGCAAGATCTTCTTGCAGCACTCGCGTCAGACCAATCAACCCGCAACCACATCTTCTTTCTCCTCGTACTCGGCACGCCGTTCAGTCGAAATAAGGAAGATAACTCATTCCATCATCGCTGGTACGTAAAAGACTCACTCGCGCAAGCGGTAGAGAAAGCATTGCTCGAAGTTCAAGAATCACTTTCAGAGGAAGAGCTCATCAGCGAGTCTGAAATGATCAATCGCTTCATTTCTAAGCTTTCAAAAATAGAGGAACGTTACAAGCAGGAGGAGTATGTAAAGCGCTGGCTCGGCCTCTCAAAGGCAATCGGACAGAATCCGCTCGGCGAATGGGGTATATCAACAAGCCCAAATGTCCGCGCAAAGGGTATTCGCGACTTTGCATACCTTGCCGTGAAGCGCCACGGCTCTCCCATGCACTTCCGTGAGGTTGCTGAAGCAATTGAGTCGCTCTTCAATCGCAAAGCTCACGTTGCAACCTGCCACAACGAACTCATCAAAGACTCTCGTTTTGTACTCGTCGGACGCGGACTCTACGCGCTCACTGAGTGGGGATATAGCGCAGGTGTCGTCAAAGACGTGCTCCGCACAATTCTTAAAGAAAATGGACCACTCACACGAGAAGAGATTATCGACCGCGTCCGCAAGGAACGCTACGTGAAAGACAACACAATTATCGTCAATCTTCAGGACACCTCACTCTTTACACGACTTCCAGACGGGCATTACACACTCGCAAAATAAAACAAAAACCCCGCGGCCATAGGCCGCGGGGTTTTTGTATACACACTACGCCACACAATACGCAAACGCTTGCGTAGACGCAGTGCTACAATACGTACACATGATTGAAGGTTTTCTTAAGTGGTTTGAGCGTTTTGGTATTAGCTCAGCCATCATTGTCGCCATCATAGGCGTTGCTTTGTTGTTGACCGCGTTTGCAATCGTCAACGTTGCACTCTCGACGGTTATCTCGTACGCAATCGCACTCAGCCCCATCTGGCTTCCGACGGTCCTCTTTTTCCTCTTTTTTGAAAAATGGATGCAGTACATAAAGAAGAGTTTCAAGCTTGATCAAGGAAACACCACACTTGAGATTTTGCTTCCTGAAGAAATTCTCAAATCACCGCTCGCGATGGAGCTCGTGCTCACGCATTTCTTCCAGAAATCAGGTCCTGACAACCTCCTACAGACCTACATTGACGGAAAGCATCCGCCGACCTTCAGCCTCGAGATCGTCTCAGATGGCGGCAAAATCCGTTTCTTCATCAACACGCCAAAGAAGAAATTCAAAAACATTATTGAGACGCAGCTATATTCACAATATCCGGGTATTGAAGTACGAGAGCTTGATGTCGACTACACCGCGGAGATCGACAACGAACTGAAAGAATTTGATCTCTTCAGTATTCACTTCGGCATCAAAAAAGCCGATGTATACCCAATAAAAACGTATATCGACTACGGACTCGACAAGGATCCGAAAGAGGAGTTCAAGATTGATCCAATGACGCAGATGCTCGACATGATGGGGAGCATCGGGCCGAACGAGCGCATCTGGATTCAGATTCTCATTTCCGCGCACCGCAAGGAGGATTTCGAAGTCGGGAGTCTACACCTCAAACCTGACTGGACCGATGACATCAAAGCAGAGATCAACAAGATTGTCGGCCGTGACGCAAAAAAACTTGGACCTGCTGAGCTTGAATCGCAGCCCCGCCTCACGGAAGGTGAGCGTAATGTAGTAAAAGCGCTCGAGCGAAGTCTCTCGAAGACGCCGTTCAATACTGCAATACGAGCAGTCTATGCAGCCAAGAAGGGATACTTCCTTCCGGGTGAACGCATCGGCGCCCTCATCACCTCATGGGCACAGTATGGCGACAACATGCTCAATTCCATTGCTCTCAAATGGCGTACCGACTACAGCTGGCCCTGGTGGCAAGATCCGAGTGGAAAAAAGCGCGCCTTTCATAAAAAGCGCGAACTCAAGGAGTACAAGCTGCGCGCGTATGATCCCCAAACAGGAGGTGACGGCACATTCGTTATGACGAACGAAGAACTCGCGACAATCTTTCATCTCCCTGGCAAGGTCGCAGGAACACCAACGCTTGGCCGTATACCTTCAGCCCGCGCAGAAGCTCCTCCAAATCTCCCGATCGGCAATTTCTGATATGGACATCGAAACTTTTAATGCGCTGTACGCTCGAAAACCCCGCACCCAGCGGGTTTTCGGTGTATTGGGCGTACTTGCCGCGAGCGTCTTTCTCCTCCTCATTATGTTATTTTTCCTCTCACGCGCGCCTTCTGTTTTTCCTACAAGTGAACGCATTGAAATTCCGTTTGGCACATCGGTCATTGAGACGGCGCATATTCTTGATGATGCACGCGTCGTACGATCATCGCTTTTCCTTCAAATATTACTCATTGCTCGCTTCGGAGACGAAGGTGTAAAAGCGGGCGTATACCAGTTCACTGAGCCGCTTTCAGTTTTTGCAGTTGCTCGCGCAGTGACCAGTGGTACCCACGGCACACCACTCGTGCGCGTCACGATTCCCGAGGGAATGGAAAACGATGATATCGCTCTCCTCATTCATGAAGCACTTCCACAGATTGCGCCGGAGGATTTTGCCGAAGCAGTCAAAGGGAAAGAGGGGTACTTATTTCCTGAAACGTACCACGTCCCCGAAACATACACCGCACCACAGTTTGCTCAGTTAATGGAAAACACTTTTATCGAAAAAATTGCTGACCTCGAATCTTCAATTCAAGCATCTGGACGAACACGAGAAGACATCATCACGATGGCATCAATACTCGAACGAGAAGCAAATACGCGTGAAAGCATGCGTCTCGTATCGGGAATCCTCTGGAAACGACTCGATGAAGGAATACCACTTCAAGTTGACGCAAGCTTCGCCTATCTCCTTGATAAAACAAGTGAGGAGATTACGCTTGATGATCTTGAGATGGATTCCCCGTACAACACGTATCGTTATCGCGGTCTCCCGCCAACACCCATCAGCAATCCGGGCCTTACGGCAATTGAGGCGGCGCTCGTTCCAGAAGAATCACCATATTATTTCTATCTCACTGCACCGGACGGCACCTTTTACTACGCCGTAGATTTTGATGAACACATCGTCAACAAGCAACGGTATCTTCGCTAAGATTTGAGATAACGCGCCAAGATGCTATAACACTCGCAATGCGAAAAGACGTACGTGGATCAACTGTGTTTGTCGGCCTCTCCGGAGGTGTGGATTCGTCGGTGGCAGCGCTCCGACTCAAAAACGCAGGGTATCGCGTCGTTGGTGTATTCATAAAGGTTTGGCAACCGGACTTTTTGACCTGTAACTGGGAAGCTGAACGACTTGATGCGATGCGTGTTGCGGCAACACTCGATATCCCGTTTCTCACCTGCGACGCGACTGATCGCTACAAGAATGATGTTGCAGATTATCTCATCCGCGAATACAAGGCAGGGCGCACACCAAATCCCGATGTGATGTGCAACAAGCACGTGAAATTTGGAGCATTTCTCGATTTTGCTCGGGCACACGGTGCTGATTTTGTTGCGACCGGCCATTACGCGCAGCGCATCGATAAAGACAGTGGTCCTGAACTTCATCGAGGCGCAGATCAGAACAAAGACCAGAGTTATTTTCTCTGGACTCTTACGAATGAGCAGCTTTCCCAGATAGTGTTTCCTGTTGGAAACTCCGAGAAAGCGGTGATTCGGAAAGAGGCAGAGCATGCTGGGCTTCCGACAGCTGAAAAACCTGACAGTCAGGGCGTTTGCTTCTTGGGTGCACTCGATATGAAAGAATTTTTATTCCATTTTATTCCGCGCGACGTCGGCACTGTGCGCGATACCGATGGCAACGAGATAGGTGAACACGACGGTGCATTATTTTATACAATCGGACAGCGACACGGCTTTCGAAATAACAACACACATGCAGACGATCGTCCCTACTATGTTGTTGAGAAAGATATAGAAAAAAATATACTTGTTGTTTCTCACAAAAAACCAACACATATGGACGGTCATGGCTCAACGCTTTATCTTACCGACACAAACTGGATTGGGCCGCGCGACGGCGAAGCGGTGGAGATTCAGACTCGCTACCGCCAAAAGCCGGCGCGCGGTATTGTCAGTTCTGCTGGGGATGCCCGCGCGGAAATCAAACTCTCGGAGCCGCTTGAAATGTCCGCAGCAGGACAGTCGTGCGTTCTCTATCGCGGCACACGCTGTTTAGGTGGAGGAATTATCGATCGTGTCGACTCGTAGTTTGATATACTGTACGGCATGACATCACGCCCACTCGTCATCAAAGCTGATGGCGTCGCTGAGCCGTTTGAAAGCGAGAAGCTCATCCGCTCGCTCAAGCGCTCCGGCGCGTCTGCGTCTGCCGTACAAAATGTCGTCTCGCAAGTAGAAGCAGAATTGAGCGACGGCATGACAACCGAAGATATCTACCGATACGCGCGGTCGCTCCTCAAGAAGCAGCACGAAAAAGTAGCTGTTGCCAAGTACTCGTTGCGTCGCGCACTCTTTAGCCTCGGTCCGACAGGTTTTCCTTTTGAAGATTTTCTCGCGCGCCTTTTCGAGACACGAGGATACACGACACGCACCGGCGCACTTCTTCGGGGCACATGTGTCGAACACGAAGTCGATCTCATTGCACACAACAAAGACCACTGTTTTATTGCAGAAGCAAAATTCCATGCACGGCCCGGCGTCAAATCGGACTTGCAAGTAGCGCTCTATTCGCACGCTCGTTTCCTTGATCTTAGAGGAAAGGCTGCGCCAGGTGCACATTGTCCAATCAATGAAGGGTACATTATTACAAACACAAAATTCACGAAGGCAGCGATTGAGTACGCCGATTGTGTTGGTCTCAAACTCATTAGTTGGGATCACCCGAAGGACAAAACACTCCAGGACTACATTGAGGAGGCAGGTATTTACCCAATCACGGCACTCCCGAGCCTCACTATGCGTGAAAAGCAAGCACTTCTCATGAACGGCGTCGTCCTCTGTAAGGATATGCCTGAAAAACGCGATGTTCTCCGCGCGGCCGGCATCGCCCCGCATAAGATCGAGACCATAATAGAAGAAGGTGTCAATCTCTGTCGCAGTTAAACTGCCATGCTATAATTTTCGGGTATTTTACTGGTATATAGAAATTCCTTGTATGGATGATAAGAAATTAGAAAGTCAGAAGACCGTCGTCGCATTTGTTGCAGGTTTACTTATTGGTGGACTCTTGGTGTGGGTTTTCTCGGCATCTCCAGATAAACCAACACCATCAACTTCTTCAGAAGAAACACCTGAAGGTGAAGTGACTGAAACAGCAGGGGTACCAGAAACTTCTGAAGTGACACAGACTTCAGAGCGACCAACCTCTTCAGCACCAATCGTGCAAGAGGAGATCAATGGTAATTTTTCATTTTCAGTTGCAGACCAAGCAGCAGGCACGAGTGTTGCACTTGGCACTATCGCATACCCAACAACCGAAGGCTGGATCGTTGTTCATGAGGATGTAAACGGTTCGCTCGGCAATGCACTCGGCGCAGCACGATTTAATACTGCTGCTGGCCTCAATCCTCAGTCAGTGTCACTCTTGCGTGCGACTACAGCGGGGAAAGACTATCACGTCGTGTTTTATTCTGAAAACGGCGACCGAATGTTCGATGTTCGAGAGGACGCTGTCATGATGAAGGACGGCACAATGCTCTCATCGATGTTTACAGCAAATTAAACATCGCGCGCCACAAAAAAACCGCCTTTGAGGCGGATTTTTTGTGCGTGATATACTTGATGTACATGGGAGACTTCGTCAAACGCTACAACCCGAATCGCAGTGCAGACTGGAACTATGGAGGACCAAAGTGG
>CAZBQV010000005.1:10454-27292 GCA_964494235.1 uncultured Candidatus Saccharibacteria bacterium | reverse complement strand
GACGTGACCCACGGCGGCTGCACGATCGTGTTATAGAATAATTCACCGACCAAATAAAATGGCGGCGGGCAATCCTCCTCCGGCAACTTACACGCATGATGCACCGACGTCGCAAAGTATTGCATGGTGTAAAAACCCACGATTGCAACCACCGCAATCCCTACCCTTTTTATAAATGTGATTGACATACATTGATCATAACTTCCGATGTGGCATGTAGGTTACGCATAATAAATAGAACAGGCCCCGTCAGGCTTTTCTGGTTATTTAACTAGATACCGCTCCGACCCTTCTCGAGAGGTCAAAAAGTGACAAGAGTGACACTTTTTACCAAAACTAGAACTGGGCGTAAATCCGCTTACTCTCAGAATCAATCCTTATTTTATTGCCTACTCTGGTACTTACTGCAGAAGTGTTCGTAGAGGCAATCTTGTGACTGCAGTAGTTCAGCAACCATCATTTGTTTATGTGACTCTATGGCAATTTGGGGGACATAACCAACCCGGCCGTTTTTAGTAACGGTTCCAGAATCAGGATCTACTATTCCAGTAAGGATCTTCAGGAAAGTCGATTTCCCAACTCCGTTAGGACCGATAAGTCCAATACGGTCCTTTTCCTTTACTGCTATTGAGATATCAGAGAAAAGTTTTTGGATTGACGTTGTATGGGCAACATCATGAGTTGAAAGTAAGGTTTTTAACATACGCATAAACAAACGCGGATGCGCTTGAATTAACTAATAATTTATTATGCGTGTGTCTTCATCGGCGCAAACTTTCTTTTGATAATGTAAATATAATTTCACACAATCCAATTGATTTGTAAAGAGTAAATCTTGTCATTGCCATATATTTGTTGTACAGTTTCAATCAGAAGTCACTCTACCGAGTGACTGTTTTGTTCTCCACAAATCAACGAAGGGTACGAAAATGACTAATGATTCTCTCCTCATGATCCCCGTGACTGCTAAAGTTGCGCAGACTAAGACGGTCTTTCACCAAAACGACCGAAAAATTATCATCGAGGCACCTGGCTCTCTCATGGGACAGCTGGTTACCTTGTGTGACGGTTCGCATACAAAGATGCAAATCATCGATTCGCTCACCTTTGAGTGGGACCAGGATTGCGTCGTTGAGCTGATCGATGAACTGTTTCGTCTGGGGCTGCTTATCGATCCGAAGTATATCTGTGAGGATGTGTGGCAATACGCTATGAATCCTTCACGTTACGCCCATGCTGTCAGCGATCTGGAAGCTGCAAATCTTGCCGAAAAGGCCTGGGAGCGCCAGAAAGCCGAGGTCGAATGTAAGTACTATCACCGATCAACGTTTGTATTTGGCAGTCTCCTCGAAGATAGGCGCTCGACTCGTAGCTTCTCGAAGCTGCCTGTCGAAGTGCAGGTCATCGTGGATATGCTTTGGTCTGGGTATGGTGAATGCAGAAATGCTAAACGCACCGTTCCGTCGGCCGGTGCGCTATATCCAATCGTGCTGTATGTGGCACTCATGCGTGCATCGGGAGAACTTTCTCCTGGTGTGTACCGTGTGAGTGTCAGCCAAATGTGGTCAGTTGGGTTTGAAATGGTCTCGGATGATGTGGCTAAATTCCAAAGAGCCTTTATGGACCCGCTGATGGCAGAAAAAGCACATGGTGCGGTGGTGATTGGTGGTTCTCTGAAACACACTGCTGAAAAGTACGGCAATCGCAGTATGCTGTATGTTCCGCTGGAAGTGGGACATGTAGCACAGAACATCCATTTGGCTGCCTACTCCCACAACCTTGCTACAGTAGAAATCGGCGGCTTTGCTGAAGATATGCTACACGCAGCTTGTGGGATGCCAAGTGAGTACCTGCCGATGACAACCATCTTGTTTGGTCATCCTTCACAGGAGGCCAGCGATACGACTGGTGTGTCTGAGGTGGATTGGGTCATGCCTACTGCCCAATCCTACCAAGCACCTTTCGCTATTGCGCAAGCACGCGTATCGGCGGAGCTGAATGAGGACTGGTCATATGGTCGGGACTCCTCGCCTGAAATGGCCATGATCAAGGCTGTGTCGGAAGCAAAGGAATGGGCGGCGTGTGGTTGTGTTACGGAAGGGTTGTTGAAGGCGCGATTGAATGATGTGCCGAATGTGATCGATCCGCGAACTGTCATCCAGTTCCATGAAAGTCAGTACGAATTACCTGATTTTCCTCTGGAGCAGTTTGACGAGACAATCGCATACGAGTGGGTGGAAGGAAAAGATGAGTTGACCGGTGAACGTAAATACCTGTTGGCTGATCTCGTCTATTTCCCATACTTCGGGGAAACCCCGCCGTACCTCTTTGCGAACTCGTCGGGCGTCGCAGCACATCCTGACCAGCAGCGGGCAATCGAATCAAGCGTGCTCGAACTCATCGAGCGCGATTCGTTTATGATCGCCTACTTGGCTGGTGGTGACTATCCGACCATATCGGTAAGTTCGCTGCCACAACACTTGCAGAAACGTATATCGGTTCTTCAGAAAGAGGGGTTCGGTGTAACAATCAAAGACCATACCCTCGATCTGGCCCCGGTCGTTACCGTCTTGACTCAAAACGAAGCACTGGCGTACACAAATTGCGCTTCGTGCTCCCGTTTCGAAATCGAGTCGGCCATAGATCATGCGTTGATGGAGGTTGAGGCCTCTGTCTTGGCAAGGCTGCAAAACGGTCCTGCTTCGGCACTGAAACCTTCGGATGTGGCCATGCCTCTGCAACATGGAGCACTCTACGAACAGAAAGGATATTTCCGTAGAGCTGATTTTATGTTCGGAGGTGAGGTTTGCAACCTCAAGGAGTTGTCTGTTCCAGTGAAAACATGGGGCGGATTGCTTGATGTGCTTGAGCGGAAGGATCTCTCGTTGATTACCACCAAATTTTTCCTGTCGGAAGAATATGGTGGCAATGGTGACTTGCATATAGTTCGCTCTGTTATCCCTGGACTTGTACCGATGACGTTCGGTTACCGGCAAGAACCTGGTGGAATGCGACGGCTGTACGATATGGCAAGGCAGAAGGGTAAGCGTTTGACTTACGGAAACATCCGGAAGTTCCCGCACCCGTTTGCTTAAACTGTCGCCTAGGGCGAGGAGTTCAGCTCCTCGCCCTATTTTTTATCTAAAAAATCAGTAGCGGGTAATTTATATAATTCACTGGCCTTTAACCCGCTCGCGCTAATTTTGTTTTGCACCAACTTGAAACCTAACGAGTAGCCAGACCAACATTTTATATTCTCGCTACCAAAAAACCATTCGTCATTAGCCCAGCCACGTTGATCTAGAATAGCTTTTGCTTTATCCCATAGGTTTTGCAGCTCATCTTCTGTGAAAGAAGTAGCGTAAATAGAAGGAGGTAACTCTGGTTGAACTTCAATCTCAAAACTTTGCGTTAAACCCTCTGCAATTAGGGAGTCTAGCAGCGTTCCATTTTCCCATGGTACGTACTGTTCACGTACAACATGCATGTATTCGTGTATAAACGTGCGAGCAACTTCCGTTTCAAAATTATTTTTAAGATGAATATTATTGAGGTCTACGTACACGTCAATACAGCGTGCAGCTTTTGTATACTGCCCAGAAATTCCTAATTCAGGGATTGCATTCTGAGGACTGTGACGGACTACAATGTCAGTCTCTACTGGCTCAGTGAGAGTAATCACTTTTTCCGCAGTCGTATCAAAAATTTCACGCATCTGATCGGCGGCTTTATCCAGTTCCTTGTTTGTTTTTAGAAAATGATAGTGGAATATTTGCATGAGTGTATTGTAACAAAACGATGTGAACAATATAAAAAGTAGAAACGGGTGCAGCGCTATTGCACTGCACCCGTCAGGTGGTCGAGGAGGGAAATACTTACTTGCTGCACTTCCCGCCGCCACCGCAGCGACCGTTGCCGCCACCGCCACCGCTGCGGCACTGCGACTGGAACCGAACAGGTCCGCCCTTGTCGACCGGAACGGTCTTGGTGGAGAAGGAGAACTTCTTTTTACGTGCCATAGCTGACACTCCTTTCGAAAGAGACTTCCAGGCATGAATACAGTCTGTGCCACACATTGACAAAGACCGGCCTTTACAGTCCACTTTGAAATATATATGAAAATGATGCTGTGTCAAGCAAAAAAAGCGCCTCGCTCGGTCGCGAGCCCGCCTCGGAAATAATATTTCCTCCGGCCGTTCGATTTGCCTCCCAGGCATCACCAATCGAACAAAAACGGCCAGCAGAAGCTGGCTGTTTTTGTTCGTGTGACCCTACGGGGAATCGAACCCCGATTACCGGCTTGAGAAGCCGATGTCCTAACCGTTAGACGATAGGGCCGTGTATGTTTGAAAGCGTGGAGTCATTGCACACCACATCTTTGCGGAGTCAATATAACAAAAAAAGGCCTAATGATAAAGCCTGTTTCATCTTGGGTTGGTGCGTCGCCGTGGCGACGCACCCCCTCCTACTTGGCATCCGCATCCCGTGATGCGACCGCCTCCCCCTCCCTCGATTTGGGAATCTGTTCCTCCTCGGAATGCCGCTCAGGCACCCGAACCGTATCCGCCATCGACGTCCGGCGCTGCGAATGTGCGATTGCAGCGCGGAGCGTGCTCGGTCGAAACATGTGCCCCTCCCTCGTACAGACCTCCACCTTTATAAACTAAAATTTAAGAATACGAAACCCTAGCGACTGCGCCAAACAGAATCCTGGCGCACGAGAAGTTCTCCCGCTTTTTCTGGTTCTGCCATGATTTCCTCGACGGTGCGCTCCATGCGCAAACCCTGCGAACCTTTTATCAAAATCACATCCCCCATCTGAATGAGTCCCTGGAGCTCCTTCCCTGCTTGAAGAGCATCCTCATATTGAAAAATATGTTCTTCAGCCATACCTGCAACGAGCGCACCCTTTGCAATGCCGCGTGCACGCACGCCAACAGTGATCAGAATATCCGCGCACGTCGCCACCTGCTCGCCCGCCGTCTGGTGCGCACGCACCGAAAACTGTCCGAGCTCAAGCATATCGCCCAAGACCGCAATGCGGCGACTCACCCCCTTCACTTCCTTGAGCGTCTGGAGCGATCGTTCGAGTGCAACCGGAGAAGAATTGTAGGTATCGTCAAGAATGAGCGTGTCCTTGAGTCCTGCAATGATGCGCATACGGCCCGGCGGCGGCATGTGCTCGCGAAGCGCGTCTACCGCTTCATTCATGGACACGCCAAGAATCGAACCGACGGCAACTGCTGCTGCGTAATTATACGCGTGCTGAACCCCGAGCGAGCCTTCGACACGCATCACTGCAGCCTCTCCGCCGTGGGTGAGCATGCACTCGAGCGCAACAGCACGTCCGTTATCATAGATGATCTTGTCCGCTGACGCTGTAAAGTCGGAGAGCGAGTAGCGGCTGTAGCCGATAGTCTTTTGGCGCACATTTCCCGCTTCGATGCGCACACGTTCATCGTCATTGTTGTACACGAGCACACCATCTTCTTTCAGTGCACGCACCAGGTGAAGCTTTTCTTGTATCACTTCTTCCGGCGATCCAAAAAATTCAACATGGACTGGCATGTCAGGCAATCTCGTAAGCACAACAATGTCTGGCTTTACCCAACTCGTAATCGCAGCCATGTCACCCGGGCGATCAACACCGACTTCAAGCACAAGCCACTGCGGATACTCCTGCGCAGTCAGTGCAACAAATAGACCTTCAAAAATATTTTTTATCCACCCAAACGGATTGCTCCACGCATTCGGCAAACCGAGTATTGAAAGCGGTACACCGATTTCAGAATTAAAACTTTTTTCACTTTTGCGCGCACGAACACGTTCTTTGATAACCGCGTAAATAGCATCTTTCGTCGACGTCTTGCCCACGCTTCCAGTGATGGCAATGATGTGCGGCTTTTTGCGCGAAAGAAGAATCCGCGCTTCAAAGCTCAGAATGGCAACAATAATTCGTTTGAAAAAATTCTTCATGAGAATAACTATCGGTCAGGCGGCAAATCGTAGTAGTTGATCAGGAATTTGGTGATATTGATAAATGGCTGCGTCAGGGTCTCTGATGCATATTTTACCTGTTCAGGCTCCACTGTGTACAGGAACACGAGGAATTGCGGGTCGTATGCCGGAAAATAGCCGAAAAACGAGTGGAGGTACCGATCGTCATAGTACCCTCCTCCATTCGGGTTGGCAATCTGAGCCGTTCCTGTCTTTGCGGCAACCGTATAATGCTCCATTTTATGGACGCCATGTGCAAGCGCAGAGTCTACTACCTCTACCAGCATCCGGGTCGTCTCCTCGGTTGCCCGTTCACTGTATACGCGCCCATCGTCAGGATACGAAATCTCCTGCTCTTGGCCATCGGTATAGATGATCTTTTGGCCTACGTGCGGCGTCACGAGTACACCGCCATTTGCGAGCGCTGAAAGCGCTCGCACGGTAGAAATCGGCGTCATCGCAATACCTTGTCCGAAAGATGCCGTCGCATATTCCACCTTGCGCGGACTTTCGAGGTTTGAAACGAGACCATACGATTCGTTCGGCAAATCGATACCGGTCTCGACCCCTAATCCAAGTTTCTTGAAATATTCCCCGAAACGTTTTGTACCGAGAAGATCAACGATGTGTGCGACACCGGTATTAAGCGACTGACTCAACACCTCCTGCATCGGAACCGTCCCGCGGCCCTCGCCGTCGAAGTTGCGAAGCGTATACCCGTCGAGTGTGATTGAACCGGCATCATAATAAGTTGAGGATGGCGTAATGACGCCCGCATCGAGACCAGCAGCGACCGTAAGCGGCTTGATGATCGATCCCATTTCATACACACTTTCGATCAGCGGATTCACGAACCGTTCGATGCCAACACCAGCGCGATCATTGAGATTAAATGTCGGATGTACCGCAAGCGCATATACATCGCCTGTTTTTGGGTTGACGATGATGCCGCCAGAGAGCTTGCTATTCCATCGCTCATGCACCGAAGCGATCTCGTCCTGGAGGGTGCGCGTCACGGTCGGTTCGATTGAGGTCACAATGTCGCCTGCGCGATTCTTTTCTTCCGTATGGAAAATGACATCTTCAATATTGCTGAATATCTCAGCAAAGAAATTGACCGATAGTTTCTCGTCTTCACGCGTGAGTGTGTCATTGTAGGTACGCTCAAGACCATAGCGACCCGTAAGCGTGTCGCCATCGTACGCGACAAAGCCTACTGTATGTGCCGCAAGTGTATCGCCTGGATAGTACCGCCATTGATTTCGGTACAATGAAACACCTTTTAGATCGAGTGCTTCAATGGCCGCACCTTGATCATTGGTGAGCTGTGTCGCAACTTCAGCGTAGGTGACCTCGGGATCAGCGGTTCGCTTCATAAAAAGCTCTCTATCGATCGGTGCAAGCGTGCTAAGGCGGGTGTAGAGCGCTTCTCGGTCCTCAATAACGCTCGGGTTAACCGCAAGGAGAAATCCTGTTTTGACGGTGGCTGCAGAGACACGTTCGCCATGACGTGTTGTAAAAAAGATAGATCCTCGATTAAAAAAGTCCTGTCCAGTATGCACGTACTGTCGCTCAGCATTTTCGCGATATGAGCTTCCGTGCGCAATCTGTATTTGATACAGACGAACAATAAGCAGCAGTGCCAACACAAGCACTCCTGCGGTTATGATTCTGATTCGGATCGTCGCACTAGATCTCATTATGCGTGAGAAGTACGAGGTTTGTCGGCGCACGCTCGATGTAGACTTTGTCAGCTGAGACAACCGCAAAACCGTACTCGCTAATAGTATCCTCGGTGATCGCCTGTTGCGCAACTATATACGCAGACTCAAGATCACCAATCTTTGAATTGACCTGCGCAATCTCACGATCCACCTCCTTTCGAGCAATGACGTGTACGATTGAAGCGCTTACGAAATAGACATACGCACCAAAAAGTATCAAAAGAAGCGAGAGCGCCGCGAAAAAAATTCGGCGTTCAGTACAATATGGTGTTGTGTTGGTGCGTGTCATATTTTTTCTATAATGCGTAGTTTTGCGCTGCGTGCGCGAGGATTTGCATGCAATTCCTCGGCACTCGGCGTAATGGGTTTTTTGGTAATGCGGCGTACGCGGCCTTCGTCTTCGAGTGCGCGTAGTGTGTGTTTTGCAATGCGATCCTCAATGCTGTGAAAGCTGATGATTGCGAGCCGCCCTCCAGGCTTCAATGTTGCAAGTGCGCCGTGGATAAAATCCGCGAGTGCATCAAGCTCATCGTTTACCGCAATGCGGAGCGCCTGAAATGTTTTTGTTGCAGGGTGAATGCGACCGCGTCTATATGCGCCCGGCACTGCATCGTAAATGATGCCGGCAAGCTCTGAAGCAGTTTCTATCTGCTTTGTCTCGCGGTATGTGCAGATCGCGCGCGCGATGCCTTTTGCATACCGCTCTTCGCCGTATGCTTTGAGAACATTCACGATATCCTGCTCTTTCCATTCATTGACGATATCTGCTGCCGTAAATGCGTATGTCGCTGGATCTCCAAAGGTCATCGCGAGTGGCTCGTCGTGCTGGAAAGAAAATCCCTTTCCTCCGCCGAGTGATGGATCATTCGAAAATTGTTCCATCCGCCATCCGAGATCTGCGAGAACACCATCGACATCTGCAATTCCTTCACGCTCCGCAATCGTGGCTACATTCCTGAAATTGCCGACTGCAAATCGTGCATTCGCATGCGTGGCAAAGCGAACCTTCGCTCGCTCAACCGCTACTGGATCAGCATCTATGCCGAGTACCATTCCCATCTCTCCTACGTTTTCAAGGATCTGGGCGTAGTGTCCGCCACTGCCGAGCGTTGCATCGATTGCTACTGCGCCCTCTGTGAGCGCGAGCGCGTCAACCGCTTCGCGGAGCAATACCGTCGTGTGCATGTCAGAGCGCTCGTTCATATCTAGAGCACTCCAATCTCACCGAGCTTTTCTGCAAGCGTATCAGCCTGCTTCTCGATGCGGCGCTTGTAATCGCTCCAGACTTTCTCATCCCAGATCTCAACGCGATCATGGACTCCTGCGAGTACCACTTTGCTCTTGAGACCTGCAAATGACTTCAAGAAATCCGGTACGAGAATGCGCCCTGCACTATCGACCTCCGATTCAACCGCTCCTGAAAGAAAGAAACGATTGAACCCTCTCGTATCCGCTTGTCCGAATGGAAGCTGTCCGATCTTCTCCGTGATCGTCGCCCACTGCTCCATCGGATAGACGAAGAGACAGTTATCGAGTCCGCGCGTCACCACCACCTTTTTGCCGAGCTCCTTGCGCCACTTTGAGGGCACTGAAAGGCGCTTTTTCGGATCCAGGGTATGTGTGTATTCGCCGATAAGCATGACTCAATAGCTTACTCTGTTTCCGAGAGTATACCACTTTCTCCCACCACTTCTCCAATATATACCACTTCACCCCACTTCGTTCCATGTTATCCACAAATAAAACCGCTTGAAAGCGGTTATGTAATAACAATGGCCGGTGCGCAAGCGCACCGGCCTTTTTCTACATCATGAGAAACTACTCACCGCGAGGGCGCATGAGTGGGAAAAGCTGTATTTCGCGCGCAGGCTTGTCCATGAGGAATGCAAAGAGACGCTCTGAAAAGCCGTGACCTGCTGTCGGCGGCATGCCGTACTCAAGCGCTTCAACAAATTCCATATCGGCCATCTGCGCTTCTTCATCACCCGCATCGCGAAGTGCCTGCTGTGCCTCAAATCGCGCACGCTGATCGGCAGGATCATTGAGCTCGCTGTATCCCTGCCCTACTTCAGAGCCCGCAATGATGAAATGAAAGCGCTCGACGGTACGATCGTCATCCTTTCGTGTCTTCGCGAGTGGTGACGTGATCTTTGGCTCATTAATGAGGATCGCAGGACCTCCGATCGACTTGCGGCAATATTTCCAGAGCGTATCGATGAGTCGCTCGCGGCCTGCGGTCTTTTCATCGTACTCAACCTTGAGTTCGCGGAGCTTTGCGCGCATCTCATCGTCTGACGCATCCCAGATATTGATGCCGGTATTTTTCTCAATCGTCTCAACATAATCAAGGAGCGGCCACTCACCCGCAAGATCAATATCAAATCCTCGTATTGAAAACTTCTGCGTACCAAAGGTCTCTTGCGCAACATAGCGATAGCAATCACGGAGGAATTCGTACATCTGTTTGAAATCAGCGTACGCCCAGTACGCCTCGCACTGTTCATATTCTTGGAGATGTTCCGCTGACATGCCTTCGTTGCGAAAAATGCGTCCTACTTCAAATGTCTTTTCGATACCTGCAACCATGAGCCGCTTCTGCCAGAGCTCGCCTGCAGAAATACGGAGATACACATCCATATCGAGTGCATGGTGGTGCGTTGCAAACGGTCGCGCGTCGCCGCCGCCGGTCGTCACTTCAAGCGTCGGTGTATGTACCTCGATAAATCCGTGCTGTTCGTGAAAACGGCGTACCGCACTCCAAAACTTCGCACGCTTCTCGACAAGATCGCGCGTTTGTTCATTCAAAAGCAAATCAATGTATCGCTTGCGGTAACGCTCGTCTTCATCTTTGAGTCCATAGAATTCGCTCGGAAGTGCCTGGAGAGACTTTGTGAGCATACGCCACTCGCGCACCGCGAGCGTGCGCTCACCGCGCCCCGTCACGAACACCGTACCCCCAACTTCGATAAAGTCGCTCGCATCAACGGTCTCCGAAAGGAGTGTGTATGAATCCTCACCGAGTGCATCACGAGAAAAGAATACTTGGATGCGATCGCTGCCGTCAAAAATATCCGCAAACGTCGAGCCGCCATGACGACGAAGCGACATAATGCGGCCGGCAAGCACCATGTCTGTCGCTTTCTCTGCGAGCGTATCAAAATCCTTCTGCACATCAGCGATGCGATGCGTACGTCCGACCGATGACGGATAGGGGTCTATGCCGCGCGCAATGAGTGCGTCACGCTTTGCCTCTCGCTCCTGCCGAATCTCTTCAAGTGATGACATATGCCGTAGTGGTTTGAAACAATACTAACGCGAGAATGGGAAAAAACAAACCGCGCGAGGTCTGTGGCCTCGCGCGGTTTGTCATGACTTAAAACCCTACTTCACGTCCACTACCTTGTACGACATTTTGCCGTTTGGTGTATTGAAGTTGAATGAATCTCCCTTCGCTTTCCCCATAAGTGCTTCACCGAGCGGAGAGAGGTACGAGAGCTTGTGTTCATGAATATTTGCCTCTTCAGAACCGACGATCGTATAGGTACGCGACTCTTTCTCACCATCCTTTTGAATTGTGATGACCGAACCAAGTCCCACCACATCGCCTTTCTTGTTGTGCGCAACAATCTTCGCTTCCTTGATGACCTTTTCAAGATAGAGGATGCGCTCCTCAATCGCTGCCTGCATATCGCGCGCTTCCTGATACTCTGCGTTCTCCGAGAGGTCGCCGAGCGAACGTGCGTACTCGAGTGATTCTGCGATCTCCTTACGACGCACCGTCTTCAGATTTTCAAGCTCCTTTTTGAGCTCTTCAAATTTTTCCGGTGTTAAAAACGCTTCGTGTGAATCGGTCATGATTGTTTATAGAGCAAATACAATAAAAATTGTGGCCTCATTATACGTGGGCGTATGGCGAAGTCAAACAATGGCTCTACTCGGCCTCAGCTTCACGCGGCGGAAGTCCCAAGTATTCGGGGCGATTTTTAATCAGCCAATCAAGCACGCCGCTCATCGTTGGCGCAGAACCAAAGAGATTATTTTTTGGTCCTTGTTCAAGCAAAGTGACGAACACATATTTTGGTTCTTCGTACGGGAAAAATCCAACCGCCCACGAGTTGATGTACTCATTGTTTGCACCAATCTGCGCCGTACCAGTCTTTCCTGCGAGATGTACGTCGCTTCGATTGAGCGCACGAGTTGTACCGTCGAGCACTGCTTGCCGCATACCCTCACGAATGATCGTCACATACTCTTGATTTAGATTGAGATCGTACGACGGTGCCGGCTCCCCTTCTACAAAGTGCGGTGTGAGCATAGTGCCGCCGTTTGCAATCGCACCAAATGCGCGCAACATCTGCAGCGGCGTCACCTGAAAGCCGAATTGTCCAATCGAAGTGAAATAGGTATCGCCCAATCGCCACTCATCATCAAATACTTCCTCTTTCCATTCTGGATTCGGCACCACGCCGGTCTTGTCGCTCGCAAGCGGCGTGCCGGGTGCTTCGCCGAAACCAAACATGTGCATATATCGATCGATCTTCGAAATGCCAAGACCTTTCTGATCTTGATATCCGCCGCCAATCGCATAGAAGTACACGTTCGATGAAAGTGCGATTGCGCGGCGCATGTCGACGAGCCCATGGGCACGCCAGTCTCGAAAGATCGATGGATTGTCAGGATTATATGGATTTGGAATCACGATCTGTCCGGTACTCAGGATCTGCTTCAATGGATCGACGATACCCTCAGCGAGCGCAGCGTACGCCATAAATGGCTTCACAATTGAACCGGGCGTGTAGAGACCGGACATGATGCGATTCATAAATGGCAGACGCGGATCTTCGTTGAGCGCTCGAATCGCGTCAGCATCCGAACCCTTCGCGAGAAGCTCAGGGTCATAGGATGGAAAGTTCGCGAGCGCAATGATCTCTCCCGTGTGCACATCCATCACCACTCCCGCACCACTTCTGAAACCCTGCGCTTCAGACGTCTTTGCAAGTGCATCATGGAGTACTTCAGAAAATTCTGCATCAATCGAAAGTGTAATCGACGTACCAGCGGTCGGGAGACGCGCGACATGCTGCGAGATCACCTCTTGTGTCGCGTCCATCTCGATGAGCTGTTCACCATTTTCGCCCGCAAGCACCGCATTGTACTCCTTTTCAATACCAATAATTCCTTCGTATTCTGTGCGGAAATAAAATCCCGAAGAATCCTTTTTCGGATACGTCACATAGCCGAGAAGCTGCCCGAGACCGCGCCGATCGGTATACGCACGGCCTGCAAAATCGGCGAGATCATCATCTTCCTTATTCCAGGCGAGTCGCTCGCCATTGCGGTCATAGATGACGCCACGTTCTGCAATGATATACGCCTTATCGAGTCGATTGTTTTCACTCTGAGCGCGCAATTCGTCGCCCTCTACCACCTGCAGCTTGAACGCTTGTCCAAAAAAGACGACTGCAATGAGTCCGAAGACAACCCCGACACCGATGATGCTTCGATGAGACAGGGGCATCTCAAGCCGTCCCTCAAGGCGCGCGCGATCAAATGATGGAAGATTTGATGAATCGATAAATATCTCATCGAGATCAATGTGTTGTTTTCTTTTTTTCTTGAAGAAGCGCATAGATTAGTAATCTCGGTAAAACGCGAGGCGCGGTCGAACCAAGTGGCCGCCCGCGACTATCGCTGCCGCAACTGATGTGTAGAAAATCGACCACAATCCGTTTGTTCCAACATACGCATCCATGCAGATACCAAACAACACGAGCTCATACCCGTCATATATCAGTACGTATGCGAGCCATAGTGGCACTACGAGCCACCACGGGAGAATAAATGTCAGGGCACCGGTGATAAGAAAAACTAAAAAATGCATATTACTGATGAGAAGTGCTCGTCGGCGTCGATGTGCCGATAAGTACATCATCGGGTATTGGCACACCAAAAAGCGTTGTACTTGCAGACGCCACAACCGCACGCGCCTCTTCATACGTCAGCGTCGGTGCCCGTGCCGTGCTGATGTGCACCGTACGAATGGATGCGAGCGGTATCGGACCGGCAACATATCCAAATTGCTGCGGACTTGATTCAGGAGCTTCAATGTGTGTGATCGCGCCGTAGACTCCCGCACTCGCTCCCGGAAGCACGACAAGATTTCCAACTGCGAGCGGAATATCCTGCGGCACTGACACACGCACAATACCACCACCCTGTCCTTCAGCGTCAGTGAAAATATCAGGACCAAAAATAAATGCGGTGCTGTGAACTCCCGAAGTACTCACCAACTCAACGAGTGCGTTCGACTCATACGCGCGGATGACGCTCCCGATCGCGATATCTCCCTCAACATACACAGTAGCTCCTTCCACAACACCATCGCGCGTACCCTTGTCTACAAGAAGTGTATCGTACGGCGTTTGGCTCGGATGCATAAGAACACCCGCTACAATCCGCGACTCCTCACGCAATCCAAGTTCTCTCCGAAGCAAATCATTTTCTTTTGTCAGCCATGAAATAGTGAATGTGTCAGCGGCGCGCTGCTCGATGTTTTCACGAAGCATGGTGACTTCAGAGACAAGCGAGCTATGGGTGCGAAAAAAAGTCGGAATCGTCGCCGACGAACTGCCAAACCATATCTTGAAATCCGTAATTGGAGATACGACGAACGCCACAGCGCCGCCGACCCCGCCGCGCATGAATGAAAGTACAACAAAACCAAGGAGCGCTACGAAAAAGAGAGCGCCGATGCGGCGGCCGCTACGCGAACCGCGGCGTGAGTTCGTCTTCGTTGCTGATAAGGATGTTCTCATATTCTTCAAGGTTTTCGAGGACGATGCCGGCGCCGCGCACGACCGCTCGGAGAGGATCTGGGACGACGATTACCGGCACGCCGATGAGATCCTCGAGCAAGCGCGCGGCGCCGGGAATCAGCGCGCCACCACCCGAGAGATAGATACCGCGCTGCATAATGTCGGCAAGCACTTCAGGAGGTGTCTCTTCAAGTACCGTCCGCACCGCTTCCACAATTGTATCAATTGCATTCGAGATTGCCTCGCGCACGTCAGCATCAGTGACGACCACTTCGCGCGGGAGCCCGGTCACCACATCACGACCGCGGACAGTAACTTCGTGTGTGTTCCCTCCTTCAGCTATCGATGCAAGTGCGATCTTTACTTCCTCTGCTGTGCGAGCACCGATCACCACTTTGAATTGGCTTCGTACATACCCCATGATGTCGGCATTCAGATGATCTCCGGCAACGCGCAGATTGCGAGCAGCAACAATTCCATTCAGTGAAATCACTGCAATATCGGCCGTGCCGCCGCCGATATCGATAATCATGCTCCCCATTGCTTTTGAAACCGGGAGCTTCGAGCCAATGGCCGCAGCCATTGGCTCTTCGATGAGCAGTACTTCTCGCGCTCCTGCATTGCGCGCCGCATCGCGTACGGCACGCATTTCAACGTTCGTGATCCCCCATGGCACGCCGATAAGTACGCGCGGCGGTATGATTGAACGGTTTGTCGCTCGTACTTTTGCAATAAGGTATGTGAGCATCTCTTCCGTCATCTCAAAGTCCGAAATGACACCCTCAACGAGCGGACGCACTACCTCGATATGCGCTGGCGTTCGACCAAGCATCCCCCTCGCTTCAGTACCAACTGCAACGAGCTGTCCCGTCTTATGATTAACTGCCACCATCGTCGGCTCATTAATCACCACCCCCTTCCCCTTCACGTAGACAAGTGTATTTGCGGTGCCTAAATCAATGCCGATATCGGTCGACATCGCATCGAGGAAGCGATTGATGAAAGGCAGCTTGAACATAGTTATCCATCGTTACCAAAGTCTGCGTAGAGTTCCTCTTCAGACAGATACGAAACCTCTCCTGTTTTTCGCTCTACTACTTCAAACGCATTTTGTTCCTTGGTCTTTGTGCTCACGACCACGCGGTATGGAATACCGATGAGATCGCTGTCAGCAAATTTTTCACCCGCACGTGCATCGCGATCGTCGTACAGCACCTCAACGCCGCGCTTCGTGAGTGCATCATAAATTCCGTCAGCGTAATCTCGAACTTCGTCATCATTGGCGAGCGATACCAAATGCACCGCAAATGGCGCAATACTCTCCGGCCACACAATTCCCTTCTCATCAGCATGAAGCTCGACTGCGGTACCCATTGCGCGCGCAGGTCCGATACCATACGAGCCCATAATAACCGGCGTCTCTTTTCCCGATTCATCTGCAATCTTCAAGCCAATCGCTTCTGAAAACTTAGTTCCGAGCGAGAATATGTTACCCACCTCGATACTTTTGCGCTCCACGAGCTCATCACGCGTCACGCCAAGCTCTGAAAGATCAGCAACAGCGAGCACCTCTTCATTGACCGCGACGCCCTTTTCTTCAGATACAAAGACGATGTCCTCACCCGCATCAGAGAGTGTCTGAAACTCGTGGCTAAATTTTGAGAACGCGCCGCCTGAGGCAAATGTCTTGTAGGTCTTTTCTCCAATTCCGACGCGATTAAAGATACGCATGTATGCATCGGCGCATGCTGCATAAAACGCATCGTGTTCTCCCTGTGTATGCGTAAAGGAATAGAGATCCTTCATAAAAAATTCGCGCGTACGCATGATGCCGCTCTTTGCGCGCACCTCGTTGCGGAATTTATTTTGTATGTGGTACGCAAAGAGCGGCAGATCTTTATACGAACGCACAAACTGCTTCATGAGCTGCGTGATTGTCTCCTCGTGCGTCCATGCAAATCCCACTTCGCCACCCGCGCGAAGTTCAGATTTAAACCACACATCCACCACCTCATCACTCCATCGATCAGTCTGCTTCCAAAGATTCGGGTCCTGAAGCGACGGCATGAAAAGCTCTTGTGCACCAATACCATTCATTTCCTCACGAATGATATTCTCTATCTTTTTAAGCACCCGCAATCCGAGCGGCAAGTACGTATAGACTCCCGCCATTTCCTTGTGGACGAATCCAGCACGAATCAATAACTGGGCATTTTTTGAAACTTCATCTTTTGGAGCCTCCTTGCGGGTCTTCGTAAAAAGTTGGGATTGACGCATAACAAACGCATTGTACGGCCAAATA
>CAZBQV010000005.1:4091-10354 GCA_964494235.1 uncultured Candidatus Saccharibacteria bacterium | reverse complement strand
ATCGCCACCATGAGGATCATGAGAAGCACGAACCCTGTTGCGTTTGCATAGTACGCAATACGTGTTGGGATCGGGGAACCTTTGATCGCCTCAATAATCACAAAGAGAAGCCGTCCGCCATCAAGCGCCGGAAACGGCAAAAGATTGATAACGGCCAGGTTGAGCGAGATGAACGCCATAAACATAAGTACAGTCGTGAGACCGATCGCAGACGCGTCATCCACGAGCCCGACAATTCCGACCGGCCCTGCGACACTCGAAAGATCAGCATTCCAGGTGAGCGCATCTCCGATGAGCGAGCTGATGCCGACAATAATGTCGCGCGTACTCGTGACCGTCATCACAAAACCTTCGACGATCGCGCGATGTATCGGCATTCCTTCGGTCTCAATAAGTCCAAGTGATACGCCAATCGCAGCACGATCAGGCGCATCAGCGATCACTTCAGAAGAAGGTACGAGGCTCGCTTCAGATGTTTCTCCTTTATATACATAGGTGAGCACCACCTCGCTTTCACCTGCATTTTCAACAGCAGTGCGGAATTCTTCCGGTGTTTTCGGCGTATACACTTCGCCGGACGCCGTGAGCGATACCACTTCCGCGCCTGTCGGCACGCCTGCCTGTGCTGCCGGACTATCGGCGATCACGCCAATCACGTGAAGCCGTGCGGCGTCACTGGCCTCCTCTGGAGCCACTGCCGTCGGCGTGCCGATGCCAAGTGCAATCGCAAACAGAAACCATGCAAACAATACATTCATTGTCACGCCAGCAACGAGCACGAGTGCCTGCGCCCATTTTGACTTTCCAGCAAACGAGCGTGCAAAATCCCCCTTCCCCTCCGCTTCAACCGCATCTTCTCCATAGATCTTTACAAATCCGCCGATCGGCAGCGCATTGAAGGTGTACTCAGTCTCACCGCGGCGAAAACCAAAAAGCTTCGGCGGAAACCCAATCCCAAATTCATCGACTCGCATACCAGTCTTCTTCGCCGTTATAAAATGCCCAAACTCATGCACGAGCACAAGTAAGAAAAGAACAATTGCGAATATAAGAATTGCCATGTGGTAGTTTTATTGATTTATTTCGGCTTCTTTCTTCTCAAGCATCGAGTCGAGCGTTGCATTGAGCTTATCAATGCGCTTTTGCAAATCTTCTTTGATGCGAAAACGTTCATCTTCGGTGATCTCACCATCTTTCGTTTTCCGCTCCACGTCCTTCAATGTTTCATCACGATTTTTTCGGAGTGAGATACGCGCATCCTCAAGACGGGCCTTGGCAAGCTTGATGAGTTGGACACGACGTTCGCCGGTGAGCTCCGGGAAGATAACACGCACCCCACGATCATCGGATGCGACTGATACACCAAAATTTGCATCCGTGATTGCTTTTTCAATCACTTTCACCATGCTGCTATCCCACGGAGAAATCCTGAGTGTTCGCGGATCTTCCACGCCGACCGAACCGACTTGCTGAATCGGTACGCGAGCTCCATACGACTCAACCTGGATACTATCGAGCAATGCCGGCGTCGCACGACCGGTACGAATACCTGAAAACTCCTTTGAGAGCCAGTCGACCACTTCCTGAGATCGCGCGTCAAACGACGTAAATGCATATGCCATAACATTTTCATTGTAGCTGCGCCCTTACCGAGATGCAAATGGCGACGGAATGGAGAGTGCAAGGTGTTCGAGCAGCATCTTATGGGATGCGCCGCGAATCTCCGCATACTGCGAGACAAGCATGATATCTTCAAGATACCCAGCGTTTTTTAACGATGCATCCGATGCAATCGAGCGCTCGATATCTTCAATAAGACCCCGCATACGCACAGTGTCTTTCGCCTTCTGGAGAGCTGCGATATGTTCAAGTCGCTCAGCATACGATGCATCGAAAAATTTCTTCAATGCATCAGAAGTTCGCGCATCGTCTGAGGTAAAGACGAGATGGAGACGAGAGCGCAATGTCGGCAAAAGCGCAGAAAGACGCGGCACAATGAGATAGAATTGTGCGGTTTTCGGAGGATCTTCAAAGGTTTTGAGAAGTGCGTTCTGTGCTTCGGTCGTGATCTGTGTAGCGGCAATAATAAAAGTACGTTTTTCACGTTCGACCGGGCGCGAAGCAGCGCGCACTGAAAGCGCGCGCGCCTCATCAATACCAAGCGAATCAGTAATAATCTGCTCTGAATCAGGACCCACGCGAAACTCTTCAGGAATCTCGCGAAGACACGCCGCGTAATCGCCAACTAAAAGGAGTGCGTGATGCTGCATACGCAAAAAGCATACCACAGCCGCGGAATGCTTTTTACCCGTGCCGATGCAGGTCCTATCCTTGGAGAATGCGTGCAACGACTCTGCGGAGGTAGTCTTCAAACTTCTCTTCAGGGAGCGCTTCGACGCCGCGTTCTTTGCGCCAGCCGTCGATATACATTTTTATATTCTGGATCACTTTCTCGTTTGAGCCATCCCATCGTCCCGCCATTACGGCAGCGATCGGAAGTCCACGAATCTTTTTATAAATCGGATGTTCTACACCGCCCGACCCAAAACCGAGGAATCCGCTCGATGCAAAGATATCCCATTCAGAGAGGAGCTGTTCAAGACCCTGGGTGACCTCAGGTCGCATGCGCGGATCGCTCGCTGCCATGATTGACTGCGCTTCCTGAACCATCGATTGAGGCTGCGCTCCTGTCTCCGGCATCGGAGGAGGTGGTGGAAGGTCCGGCGCTTCGGGAGGTACACCGCCAAAACCAACTTGCTCTGAAATCGGCGGCTCTTGTGGTGCAGGTGGCGGAGGCGGCGGAATTTCGGGAAGCGCAGGTACAGGTGCTTCTTCCTCAGCAATCGCATCAATCGCTTCACGGTATGCATCATTTATCACGCGCGGAGTCGGAGGTGTTGGCGGAATCGCAGTCTTCGGCGCATCATCAATAACCTCACGATACTGATCTATTCCTCCTGACAGCGGCGTAGGAGGCGGAGGTGGAGCAATTGGTGCCGTAGATATTTCTGGCATCGGCGGCTCTGAAAAGACCGGAGTAGGCGGTACGTCTGGATTCGGTAGTGGTTCTGCTGGTGCAGTTGACACAGCTGGGGCTGGCACTTCTGTGGCAGGTTCTGTCATAAGTGCTTCAGCAGCTTTTTGTAAATCAGTCTTTTCTTCCATCGCTGGAGCAGGCTCGATTGTTTCTTCCGTTGGCGTATTGAAAAGCACGACCTTTGTTGCATCATCTTTTTTCTCGCTTCCCGCAACGTTTCCATCCGCATCGAGCACGAGCGGCTGACCTCCCGCGATGGACGCTGGAGATGATATAGGAGCCGAATCTTCTGGCGCTCGCGCAACTGAAGCATCTGCATTCACTGGAGCCGGCGCCACTGGTATCGGAGTCTCTGGTACCTCTTGCGGCACAGATTGGACTGCTTCTGCAGGAACATCTGGAGCAGGTGGCTCTATAGGCGCAGGCTCGGGCGCCTCCGCCTCCTGTGCTGGTCCGAGAAGTGCATCGGCTGCCGCGCGAAAACGCGCGTACTTTGCACGAATCTCCGCCATATCGTCAGTTGGCTTCATTGAACTCAAGTCATTGAGCGCGGCAATATATTCCTGATCACGCGCGTCAATGCTCGTGAGCGCCTGCATGTACCGCTGAAAACCGATCTTCTCTTTTATCAAAACGATATCGGCGCGAATGTCCTCAAGCGTCATGGAGTCGGCTGATGCTGTCGACGCTTCCGGAGTCTGCGATGCTGCAGCAGGTTCTGCAACAACACCAATCTTCCCCTCCGCTTTGAGACGATCATGAACCTCACGCAATTTTGCGATGATTTCCTCTTTTGGTTTTTGTATTGTTTGCGTAGCCATACGTATTACAATCCAAGCTCTTTTATCGCTGCTTCATATACTTTTTTCCGATCCTCCGGAGAAAGATGTGCATATGAAGCATCAATCATTGCTCGTATATCATCCGCCGTTATTTCAGTACCTTCAATGGTAGGCTCTGGTACCTCCTGTATTTTTACATCCTCCGCCACTCGAGCAGGCGTCTGCTCCGGAAGCTCACTGTGCGCCGTTTGTGGTTCTTGTGATACTGGTTTCTCCTCTACTGCTGGTACAGAAAATTCGGGTGTCTTTCGAGAAAAACCAAGTGGGTCTGAAAATTGCTGTGTCGGTTTTTCAGACACAGCTTCAGGGACCGCTACCTCGGGAGCTGATGCAGGTTCACTCCGTTCGCTTTTTTGCGTTACAAGTTCTTCGAGTAGCTCTACTTCGATTCCGATTGATGCGAGCAAATCTCTAAACGTATCAAAATCAACTTCCTTCCGCTGCCCCATGTCGAGAACCATATCCCGCAGCTGCGCACCAATCTGTTTATCAATACTCGGATCTTGTTTATCAATACTCGGATCTTTCAGACGATCGAGAAATCGAAGACGCTCGAGAAATCGAAGACGCTCGGATGGAGCATTGAGTAAGTCTTCCCAAATAAAGCGATTCGGTAGAACTTCAGGCGTTGATACGCCCTCTGCACTCTTCTCTACAGGAAGAACATCCGTAGTTTTTAAAGACTCGGTAGACATCGTTATGTGTACTATACCATCGGCGCATCACCACTCGGAACAGCAGGCCGTTGATAGCGCGCCGTAATTTCTGCTTCCACTTCTGCGCGCGGCCGGCCGTAGCGCTCATAGAGACGCTTGATGCGTTCTTGTACCGCAGGCACATCGACTGGGCGCGGTGCGAGCGTGTGAATGTTGAACGGTTTTGTCGGCGTACCATTTGCAAGTACGCGAACATACGCATTGTGATTCTCGATATTCATGAGATCGTGTGCAGAAAATGCGGGCGCGAACTGCTGTGAAAGAAATTCCGCATCTTCCGGACCGACACGGAAGGCCGCAATCGAACCGACGTTTCCAAAGACCGCATCACGGATATTTTCTTCAAGCTGCGCGATGTACTGATGCGCAACCGTGAGACCGAGCTTGTATTTGCGTGCTTCTGAAAGAATCGCCGTGATGGAGTCGGTCGTAATGTTTTGGAATTCATCCATGTGGAGATAGAACGGAGGAAGTGAGCGTGAGATGTCATCGACGCGCGAGAGCGCAGCCATGAGAATTTTTCCAACAATGATCATACCGATGAGATTTGCATTGATATCGCCGAGGCGGCCTTTCGAAAGATTGACGAGCAGTATTTTGC
Source organism: uncultured Candidatus Saccharibacteria bacterium (assembly GCA_964494235.1). Taxonomy (GTDB): domain Bacteria; phylum Patescibacteriota; class Minisyncoccia; order Phycocordibacterales; family UBA918; genus JACQKD01. Next base: position 5,158 of record CAZBQV010000005.1, on the reverse strand, counting down.
GATTATCCATAATCTCGCGGAAATTGAGCGCCGAGGTCTGCTGGCCGATGATCGGACGCATGTAATCATTTGCAGTAAAGACGTCGAACTTCGAGGTGATGTACGGCACGATGTTTTCGAGCGACGCTTCCCCGCCTGCCTTGGTCGCAATATTTTCCCAGAATTCCCGAACAACAGGATTCTTTGCGCGAGAAAGTTTGAGGTATCGATACTCGGTGTCCGAGAGCACGCGCGAAATATCGAGGAGTGTCGAGCCGCTCGCAGGATCTTCAAGCACGAGCATCGTCGCATTTCGGAAATACTGCTCAAACATCGGTCCCATGCTTTCCGGCACTGCGCCATACAGCTTTTGGAATATCGAGAAGAGCTCATTCACCACAAAGGTCTTCTGCTCCGGCCGGCTCGCATCGTACTCAAGCATGTTGAGGCCAAGTGAGCGCTCGGTGTATGCAGGATCAAAATAAATGACATCCTGCTCACGCTCGGGCGGTACCGCCGCAAGCACATCAACGATATCCGTCCCGTGCGGATCAATGAGGCAGACGCCATTCCCTGCCTCGATGTCCTGAATAATCATATTCTTCATCAAGTTGGTCTTTCCAGTACCCGTCTGACCGATGATATAGAAATGGCGGAGACGATCTTCGGGCGTGATGTACACCGGCGTTTCTTTGGTACGGTATGTGTTGGTACCAAGCAGCGTACCTGCGTGCGGCAAATTGATAGGTGCAGCAGCGGCACGCGCACGCGACTGCTTGAATTGCGGAGAGAAGTGCACATCTTCTACTGGGAAATGGATGAGTGTTGAAAGCTCGGTGATCGAGAGCGGCACTACCTCTGCAGGCACATACTCGCGAAATGAGTATGCACGAAGTGCTTTCTTTGCGGCGCTCCCTGAAAGCATTTTGAATGCGATGCGATTACCTTTCGTGTTTTCAAACTGATGGAAGCTCGCCTCGATGTCGCCGAATATCTGCTTCGCACGAGCTTCAGTGCCTGCAGATACTGCGATGCGGATGTTGGTCTCGATGATCGGCCGCGCGATCTTTTCTTCAAACAGCTCGAGC
>CAZBQV010000005.1:1406-3991 GCA_964494235.1 uncultured Candidatus Saccharibacteria bacterium | reverse complement strand
GCGCGCGGAAAGAGCGAGAGTAGCTGCTTCTCGAAAAGATCAGTGAACGCGGTCGGCACTGACGCGTAAAAAACAATATCGTCGCTCTTGTCAGATACTGCAATCTCAAGCGTGAAGTGCTGCGGCTTTTTTGCGGACGAGATTGACTGCATGCCCGCATAGAACTGTTCCATCGATGAGATAAGGCTCTTGAGCGCTTCTTCGCGCCCCTCTTCTTTTTGAGAATCAGGAAGCGTTACTTCAAAGAGCGTCATATGGAGCACATTCCAATACGGACCACCCTCTTTCACGTCGGAGATACTGATGCCCGAGCGAATCTCCTGCACGAGGAGACGATGCACTTCGTCGGTAAGGAATGCATTATTGATTTTCTCGAGAACCGCGAGCGTGTTGTGGAGACCTTTCGTCTCTACAAGCTCAAGAATCTCATGTACCTGATCACCTGCAGTTGACGCGCGCTCAACAGTACTCGCAAACTCATGGCCCGCGAGCTGATAGTCATCTTTAAGCACCGCTTCAGACGGTATCTTCCCATACGCTGCAATCTGCTCGCGGGCCGCTTGTTCGTACGCAGCACTCGGCGCCTCGCTCGCGCGCAATGCGCGCTCGCGTTCCGCTATTTGTCCGCGCAGGTATGCAATCTCTTCTTCCGGAGATGAAAATTTCGGCCCTTCCGGTATTCGCTCATTCATTGAGCTCTATTGTAGCCTGCTTCCCTTCCCCGCGCGCACAAGATGTCCACGGAGTTGATGATTTTATCGCTTCGTGATGATACTGCGCTTGTAGGTGTCGAGGTGTTCGAGAGCGACGCCGGTGCCGCGCGCAACGCAGAAGAGCGCACTCTCAGCGACTTTCGCTTTGACGCCGGTGCGGCGCCTGACGAGCTCGGCAAAGTTGCGGAGCTGCGAGGTGCCGCCCGTAAGAATGATGCCGTGATCGATAATATCTGCTGCGAGTTCAGGCGGCGTATTTTGAAAAACGTCTTTGATCGCTTTCACCATCTCGCGCAGCTCTTTTGAAATTGCCGTCACAATGTCATTACTTCGCATTTCAACAGTGCGCGGAAGACCGGTGACTGAATCACGCCCTTTTACATGCATCGTCAATTCTTTTTCGAGTGGGAGCGCTGAGCCAACCGTAATCTTTATCTCCTCTGCCATCTTTTCGCCGATCGAAATATTGGCGTGCTTCTTCGCGTAATCAGCGATCGCTGCATCGATGCGATTGCCTGCGCACTTCACCGAATTCGCTGCAACGATACCGCCGAGCGAAATCACCGCAACATCGATCGTACCACCACCAATATCAACGATCATATGTCCGCGGGGCTCATATATAGGAATGCCAGCACCAATCGCTGCGAGGATCGATTCCTTCACCACATACGCGTTGCGTGCACCTGCGCGGAGCGCAGCTTCGACCACTGCGCGACGCTCGGTCGATGATACGCCCGTCGGCACTGAGACCATGACCTCTGGCTTAAAGACGACAAACCGTCCCATCGCTTTACGCAGAAAATAACGCAGCATCGCTTCGGTCACGCGGTAGTCAGCAATCACCCCGTCTTTCATCGGACGATATGCGCGAATATTGTCCGGTGTGCGGCCGATCATTTCTTTCGCCTCCTGCCCCACTGCAAGAACCTTGTTATCTTCTGAAATTGCAACGACTGACGGCTCATTGAGCACAATGCCGCGGCCGGGAATAAACACCAATACGCTCGTCGTACCGAGATCGATGCCTACTTTTGGAGAGAAAAATCCGAAAAAACGGGACATGTGGCCCTAGTATACCACCGATTTTTCATAGGGTTATTCGAGGAGAATTTCGGGCTTTCGAGTGATAGAAACACCAATATTTGAAAGGCGCATCTCAATGTGTTCGTACCCACGATCTATGAAATACGCATTGCGAATATGTGAGGTGCCCTGCGCAACAATTGCCGCGAGAATAAATGCGAGACCAGCGCGCAAATCAGGACCTTCCACTTCCCGTCCGCGAAGCGGCGTCGGTCCTTTTACTAAAATCTGTTGCGGATTCATCATCGTAATGTGCGCGCCCATACGGACAAGATCTTGCGTCCAACCAAGACGATTTTCAAAAATAGTTTCAAATACAATACTCTCTCCTGAAGATTGTGTGAGAAATACTACAACCGGCGACTGCACATCGGTCGCAAGTCCTGGGTACTCATGCGTGCGAACATTGAACGACACGAACTCGCTGTTGGGCTTCGTATTTCCCGAAATAATCACAGCGTCTTTTTCGAGCGTAATTGGCACACCCGCGTCGCGTAAGAGCGCCGTGACAATCTCTACATGCGCAGGGTTGCAATGCTCGATGCGAAGATCGTGTGCTGCAAGCGCTCCAAGAATCATAAAGCTCGCCGTCTCAATGCGATCAGGGACGACGGTGTGCGGGACGGCGCCGGCACGCAAGAGCTCGCCAGCACCCTCGATCGTTACCGTGTGCGTGCCGGCGCCGACAATCCGCGCACCGCTTCGATTTAAAAAATCCGCGAGGTGCACGATCTCTGGTTCAACTGCAGCATTTTTGAGTACGGTGGTACCTTCCGCGAGCGTCGC
>CAZBQV010000005.1:0-1306 GCA_964494235.1 uncultured Candidatus Saccharibacteria bacterium | reverse complement strand
CCTTCTACGACAAAGAGATCTTTATTTGACACCCGGACATTCTACACTGAAAAAAGGCCTCGACAAACGAATAAGCGGCATTTGGTACACTGGGGAGAATGTACGTCATCGAGATCATTCCTATGCGCCGCGGTATGCACCACGGAACGCTCTCGTATTTCTCAAAGACTCCGTATCCACGCGGTGCGCTGCTTGATATACCAATTAGAAAACAAGAAACCCAGGGGGTTGTCCTCTCGTGTGACGAAGTGTCAGCAGCAAAGACCGCCCTGCGGAGTGCGACTTTTTCCCTTCGAAGACTCCCCGCCCAAGAAAGCACATACACGCTCCCCGATTCACTCATCAAAACTGCAGACAAACTCGCTGAATACTATGCAACACAGACCGGTGCTGTACTCTTTGCACTTTTACCGCAAGAAATTCGAAATGGCGCTATCAAAATCGACAATCAACACACAGCAACTGATGAACCTGATGAATACCGCTATGACGTGCTCCAAGCACCGAGTGAAGGGCGCATACTCAACTATCAGAGCATCATTCGTGCATCATTTGCGCGCAAACGCTCAGTCGTGCTTGTCGTACCAACGCAAGAAGACAGTGCGCAACTCTATGCAAAGCTTTCAGCTGGTATTGAGAAGCATGCGATTCGTGTGTACAGCGGCATGAGCGTCACGACGCTCCGGCGGGCATATGCCGAAATAGCAGTACACGAGCACCCCATGCTCATTATCACGACACCGCAATATGCGCTCTGGAATAGACACGATGTAGGCACGTTCATCCTCGAACGCTCGCGCTCATTCGCCTATCGCAGCCGCATGCGCCCCTACCTCGATTTCAGACATGCGATCGACACACATGCACGCACCGTAGGGGCGCACGTCATTTCTGCTGATACTCTCATTCGGACCGAGGATGAGTTTCTGCTTCGTCATGATTTTGCGGCACCACATGACGACCACCCCAAGCGCATTGTATTGCCCGGCACCCTCAAGACCATTGCAATGAATGAGAAGCCCGACGGACAAACGCCCTTCGTACTTTTCTCGGATATTTTGCTTTCAACGATTAAGAAAGTCCGCGCCGTGCACGGACGAGCTTTTCTTTTCAGCGCACGGCGCGGACTTTCTCCACTCGTCGCCTGCGTCGACTGCGGAACGATCGTCCGTTGTCCAGACTCCGGCGCGCCGCTCTCACTCATTCGCACATACCGCGACGGAAAAGAGGAACGTTGGTTTGTTTCAAGCGTCTCCGGCTTCAAGCGGCGCGCGAGCGACCTCTGTACCGTCTGCGGAAGCTGGCG
>CAZBQV010000004.1:25435-33009 GCA_964494235.1 uncultured Candidatus Saccharibacteria bacterium | reverse complement strand
AACTTTCTTGAAGTGCAGTTGGTACTAGAAGTACACAACAATATACGCATATGAAATATACGAGCATCGTGTGGTGGGCAATAGGCACGGGTATCTTCCTCATGGTGCCATTTATAGTGATGCAATTTACGAATGAAGTTGCATGGGGTGTCTTTGATTTTGTGCTCGCTGGAGGGCTCATATTTGGTGCAGGTGTACTCTATGAATTTCTCACCTATAGAAGTGAGCGACGTGATTATCGCACTGTGCTCGGCGTGTTGATCGGTGGAGCAGTACTTACAATCTGGGTGCACGCTGCAGTTGGGATTTTCTAGCATTGTTAAGCATACACTCTGGTAGAATGTGTGCATGGAAAAAGTAAAAGTTGAACATCATAGTACGCTCGGGGGCGCGTGGTTTGCAGGATGGCTTTTTACGATAGGCTTTCTGAAGCTTGGTCTCGTGAAGGCGATCATTGGGCTCGCACTCTGGCCGTACTACCTCGGTGTCGCATTTGCGATGTCATAGGACATCGCCGGTCTTCATTCAGAAATAATCGAGTGTTTGTTACACTCAGAGAGTCTTTTTAAGTACTAATAGTTATTGCTATGGCACGAGTAAGTACGTATCTCAATTTTGCGGGGAATACCGAAGAAGCTTTTAATTTTTACAAGAAAGTATTTGGCAGTGAGTTTGATGGTGGAATCAATCGCATGAAAGATGTGCCGTCACAAGAAGGGCAGCCGCCGTTGTCTGAAGCTGATAAGGAGCTCGTCATGCATGTTGCGCTTCCTATTCTTGGTGGCCACGTACTCATGGGTACCGACGCAACTGAGTCGATGGGTTTCAAGGTACAATTTGGAAATAATATCTACATCAATCTTGAGCCCGACACGAGAGAAGAAACTGAGCGACTCTTTAATTTACTCTCTGAGGGCGGGAAGATAGAAATGGAGCTTAAAGATATGTTTTGGGGAGATTACTTTGGCTCGTGTGTTGATAAGTTTGGCGTGCAATGGATGTTTAACTGTACTCAGAAATAACCTCATGTCTAACCCAATTAATGTAGAAGTACGTGTACGAGCACCGTTACATACTGCATGGACGGCCTTTACTGATCCTCAGCACGTGATGCGGTGGAATCATGCGTCGGAGGATTGGCACTCGCCGCGTGCTGAAAGTGATTTGCGTGCTGGGGGACGATTTCTCTTTCGTATGGAGGCAAAAGACGGGAGTGATGGTTTTGATTTTGAAGGTACATATCAAGAGGTGATTCCGCATGAGCGGATAGAGTATGTCATGGATGATGGGCGGAAAGTAGACATTACTTTTTCAGAAACGGACGGCATTACGCGGGTTATGGAGACATTTGATCCTGAGATAGAGAATCCGCGCGAAATGCAGCAGGGAGGATGGCAGGCAATTCTTAATAATTTTAAGCAGTACGTAGAGTCGTTGAAGTAGAATTTAGTATCATAGCTACATATGTCTCCTGAAAAAAATAAATCAGTGTTTTATCATGTGCTCGCCAATACGCTCATTGCGGCGGTGACGAATGCGTTCGTGTGGTTTGCACTCACGTTCTGGGTCTTTCTTGAGACGAAATCAGTGCTTGCAACGTCACTCATTGCAGGTACCTTTGCGCTCGCAAACATGTGTGGTGCGTTTCTTTTCGGAGGAATTGTTGATCATCAGAAGAAGCGCATGGCAATGGTGTATTCAAGCGCGGCGTCGCTCCTCTTTTATGCGATTGGAGCGCTTGTCTTTTTTGCGACGCCGCGCGAGGAGTTTTCACATGTCGCCTCGCCAGAGTTATGGATTTTGATCGTTATTCTCATGCTCGGAAGCGTTGCGGGCAACTTGCGCGTTATTGCGCTCTCGACGCTCGTGACGTATCTCTTTGAGACGGGTCGCGATAAGGCAAATGGCATGATCGGAGCAGTGAATGGTGTGAGCTTTTCACTCACGTCTATTTTAAGCGGTCTGGCAATTGGATTTTATGATATGGATGTTGCACTGGTATGTGCGCTCGTTGCAACAACTGTTGCGCTCGTACATATCATCGTACTTGAGGTAGAAGAGCCGAAGCCAGAACCTAGTCAGCGAACAGGTGCTTCTTCAAGGCTCGACATACGAGGCACGATTGCGGCAGTCACGCTCATCCCGGGTCTCTTTGCACTCATCTTTTTTACAACGTTCAATAATTTTCTCGGTGGCGTGTTCATGGCACTCATGGACGCGTACGGCCTCTCGCTTGTATCGGTCGAGGTATGGGGTGCGATGTTTGCGTTCTTGAGTCTCGGATTTATTTTTGGAAGTACGTACATCGCTCAATATGGTCTTGGCTCACAGCCACTGCGAAGCCTTCTTTTTGTAAATGTGGTGCTCTGGACGACGTGCATCTTTTTCACGATTCAGCCATCGATTGTACTACTTGGTGTCGGAATGCTGATTTGGATGTCGCTGGCTCCATTTGCGGAAGCGGCGGAACACACCGTGATTCAAGCGGTCGTGCCGTACGAGCGCCAAGGGCGCGTCTTTGGTTTTGCGCAAAGCGTTGAATCTGCAGCGATGCCAATCACTGCATTTCTCATCGGTCCGATTGCACAATTTGTTTTCATTCCGTTTATGACAACGGGAGCAGGTGTTGGATTGATTGGTGAATGGTTTGGAACCGGAGCGGATAGAGGTATTGCACTCGTCTTTACTATTTCGGGAGTACTAGGACTCTGTGTGACGATTCTTGCTTTTCGTTCATCCGCCTATCGAATGCTCTCACAGCGGTATAGTGAATATGCACAAAATTTTAAAAGGAATGGAGGCGAAAAGGATACTGTGGAGATATAAACACCTGCTTTTCAACTCGTGAGGTAGAATGTAGTGGTATGACATTCGCATCAATTTCTCGAGGCGCTTTTATCAGTGTGTTCTTTCTTGTTGCAGCGATTTTACTTTTAATTAGTATTCCGTCTTCAGTACATGCGGCAACGTGTGCATTTACCCGCAATCTTGAGCTCGGCATGGAGGGTGAAGATGTCCGCTGTCTCCAGAAGTATCTCAATGGTGCTGGATTTGTGATAGCTACAAGCGGTGTTGGTTCTCCGGGCCGTGAGACTACGCAATTTAAAGATTTGACTCAGAAAGCCGTCATTGCGTGGCAAAAGGCAAACGGCCTCACGCCGCCGATTGGTTATTTTGGCGCTCAATCACGCGCAAAGTACAGTGAGCTCACAGGCGGTACGCCGTCTACTCCTTCAACAGAGACACCGTCTTCCTCGGGCAGTGATCTTGCGGCAAATCTTCTCGCACAAGTTGCGGCGCTCCAAGAGAAATTGAAGAACATGAGTGCGACCCCGACTGCATCTGTTGCAACTGAAAAGACTGCGCGCACAGCAATTCAGAAGGCAATTGCCATGATCCGTGATGCAGAGGAGCAGATTGACGATAATGGCGGAGCAGCAGAAATACAATCAGCAAGAGAAAATTACGCAGATGCACAGGACGACCTCTTTGAGGCAGTCCGCCAATACTTCAATTCGAAATGGGATGAAGCGATAGAAGCTGCTGATGATGCATATGACAATGCTGAGGATGCGTTTGAGGATGCCGGAGGCACCACTGAAGAAGACGAGGTTGATGAGCGACTTGATGAACTCGATCAGGACATAAAGGATGCGTGGGATACCGTTGATAATGCAGACAAAGATGGTGACGATATCGGCGATGCGGAGGATCTTCTTGAAGAAGCAGAAGATACGCTCGATGAGGCGTGGGATGCATATGATGATGACAATTTTGACGAAGCGCTTGAGCTTGCGGATGAGGTAGAGAAGCTTGTGCGAAATGCATTACGCGAAATTGGCAAGAAAGGTGATGATGCAGAAGACGCACTTGACGATGCTCGAGACGCGCTCGACGATGCGTGGGATGAAGTAGAAGTGGCACTCGATGATGGTGATGATGTGGGTGATGCAGAAGATCTCCTCGAAGAAGCAGAAGATCTCCTCAATGACGCAGAAGACGCACTTGACGACGATGATGAAGACGAGGCACTTGATCTTATCGACGAGGCTGAAGATCTCATTGATGACGCGCTCGACGAATTTTAGGAAGAGCTCGCGCTGAATGCGCACGCATGACCGAAGATCGTAAAAAGATGTATAGAGGGATCGCGATCGCCGTAGTGGCGTTCGCGATTCTTAATATATTGGGCTTTTTACTCCACCCAGCCAATCGTCCACCGACTGAAGCGCAGGATGATTCTTTTGCGGGTGAAGTGATCTCAATCTCATCTGATGAACTCACTGTCGTGAATGCCCGCGGTGTTGAGCGCCAATACCGTTTTGCGCCTGACGTGCGTGTATTTGCAGGGAGGATCAAGGAAGATCTTTCTGATGTTCATCTTGGAGATCGTGTCTTGCTCGAAGTGCGTGATGGATATATTACAGAAATTCGTTTCATAACCACGACGCTTCTTCAGCGTATCCACCCACCACAATAGTCATGAAGAGCTCTGTCCTGAAAAGAATATTTTTTGCATCGCCGTTTATATTTATTTTTGCGCTTTCAGTTTTCTCCTACTTCTTTATCACTCCTGCACAGCTCGTTTCGTTTATCGGTATTGAAAATGCGTATGTGCTCATGTTTTCATTGGCCGCGCTTGGCGGCGCGACGACGTTCAACACCGTTCCGTATTATTCAATGCTCTTCGTGCTTGCTACAGCAGGCGTTAATCCTTTCGTATTGGGACTTTCTTCGGCAGCGGGAGTGATGTGTGGTGACTCGCTCTCGTATGTGCTCGGGCGACAGGGTAGATCTGTTTTTCCAGAGACATTTCGAGGTGTATTTGAGAGAATGTATCTCCTTGCGCTCCATCACAGAGGAATATTTCCATTCATTTGTTTTGTGTATGGTTCAATTTCTCCTCTCTCAAATGATTTTATAACCATTCCAGCGGGGATGGCTCGGATTCCATATCTTCGCGTCATGATACCGCTTGCTGCAGGAAATATTGTATTTAATGTCGGGCTTGCCTACGGAGCGTTCTATGGCATTACTTTTGTGCGCAGTGCTTTCGGATTTTTGATATGATACATCGGTCGCGTACGGTACACGCATGCGACGATACGGAACTAATATTCATGATATGAACACACAACTGATCGCGGTTGCTACAATAACCCTCCTCATTGGAGGTATTGTGGGGTATGGAATAGGAGATCATGGTGATCAAAGAAGGGGTGGTCAAAATGATGATCGTGGAGCGCATCTGATGGCTGACGGACAGATGATGCGGAATGATGATCATATGAGCATGGCGGACATGATGGCTGGCATGAACGAAAATTTACGCGCAAAGAATGGAAATGAGTTCGACAAAGCTTTTCTTGAGGAAATGATAGTGCACCATCAAGGAGCTGTCGAAATGGCCATGCTTGCACGAACGAATGCAGCTCATCAAGAAATCAAGGATCTTGCGGAAGCGATCATAGCTGCTCAGAATAAAGAGATTGCAGATATGGAAGCGTGGCAACATCAGTGGTTTGGGGAAGATTCTACAGAATAATCAGGATTCTGGCCGCAGTGCAAAAGCGCCGCAGAAGCGCTTTTGCTATTCTTGCAGAACAAAACATGGAAACAGTCATTCATCGGGCCGGAGAGCGTGGTGGAGCCGATCACGGCTGGCTCAAAACTCATCACAGCTTTAGCTTTGCGGATTGGTACGAGCCAGCGCGCATGGGGTTTGGTGCGCTCCGCGTGCTCAATGATGACACTATTGCACCTCGTTCTGGATTTGGGCCGCATCCACATCGGGATATGGAGATTATTACGATTGTACTCGGCGGGGCAGTGACTCATGGTGACAGTATGGGGAATCGAGGTATCGTCGAAGCGGGAGACGTACAAGTGATGTCGGCGGGAACCGGAGTGGTTCATAGCGAGGAGAATACATCCGAAGACACGCCGCTTTCTCTTTTGCAGTTATGGGTGGAACCGCGCGAGCGTGGCATTGCTCCGCGTTACGATCAAAAGACATGCGGATTTGAATCTCTTGAACATGGCGCATTGCTCTTAGTTTCGCCGGATGCACGGGACGGTAGTCTCAAAATACATCAGGATGCATACATCACATTCGCTGCAGTTGACGCGCAGCAACCGCTTCATTATCTTTTACATGACGACAAGCATGGGGTATATGTGTTTGTCGTTCGAGGATCAGTGCAGATTGAAGATAAAACACTCGACACACGTGACGCGATGGGAATTTCCCATGCGACGAGTATTTTAATTAAAACGAACGAGAGCGCACAGTTGCTCGTTATAGAAGTCCCGCTCACATAGGGATGATATGATGGTGAGATGAAACAGCAAGATCAAAGCGGCTTTGGATTTGTTCGCTATTTTGGAAAAAATATTCTTGTCGTTATTGGGCTCGTACTCATATGGCGCGGCATTTGGTATGTACTTGATGGCATTGACCTCATGTTCTTCGAAGGGAGCCATCTATGGACGGCACTCGGTGGCATCGTGCTCGGTCTCCTCATTCTGTATATTCCTGATCGGGACTTAAAGGAAATTGAAAAATTATAAACATGAGATTCATCTATTTTATTGGTGTCGTCCTTATTGCGAGCGTTGCTGCGTTTTTCTTTTTAAACAATTATATCTACTACGAAAAGCAGTCTGATGCGCCGTCACAGGAAGCGGATGCACCTTCGCTCACTTCACAATCTTGGACGTGGGATGAATCACTTTACAATGACGGCCGAAGAATTGTTCCGCGTGCAGCCGGTGCGTTTACAATATCATTTACGAAAGACGGCACCATGTCGGTGACGACTGATTGTAATAGCGGATTCGGCACCTATGCTGCAGAGGGGGATCGTCTTTCGTTTGGTTCGGTTGGTCTTACAAAAAAATTCTGCGAAGGCTCTCAAGAGCAGGAGTTTGTAGGAACGCTTGCGCACGTGAGCGGCTACCATTTTGGACCGGAGGGCCAGCTCATTCTTGATTTGAAGTTTGATAGTGGTTCAGTCATACTGCGCTGATTATATGGCCGCGTCTCGACGTTTCTTAGTTTCTTTAGGTATCGAGTTTGGGCCGGTCGTTGCATTTTTTGCAGTGGCGACACTTGAAGATTTCTTCTCGGGCGTCTGGGCACTCATGGCCGCGACCATGCTTTCGCTGCTCGTTTCGCTTTCACGTGATAGACGACTGCCGCTCTTTTCACTTATTGCAAGTACGTTCGTATTACTCTCAGGAGCGATAACCCTCTTCACGCATGATCCATTTTGGATTGCACTTGAATACACGCTCTATAATGCTGCTTTTGGTTGCGCGATGTTTATTGGGTATGTTCGTGGCACGCCTGCGCTGAAACCGCTATTTGAAACAATGTTCAATATTACTGATCGGGGCTGGATGCAATTATCATTGCGCTGGGGAATTTTTTTCATACTCTGTGCGGTGGGAAGTGAGCTCGCATGGCGTCTCTACTCCTACGAGGTGTGGGTGTGGTATCGCTTTTTTGCTGCAGCAGCAATGGCATGCTTCGGCTTCAGTCAGTTTTTTCTTGCCCGCGCGGAACGTATGCC
>CAZBQV010000004.1:0-25335 GCA_964494235.1 uncultured Candidatus Saccharibacteria bacterium | reverse complement strand
CAATGGCATGCTTCGGCTTCAGTCAGTTTTTTCTTGCCCGCGCGGAACGTATGCCTACTGCAAGTGCGTGGGGTCTGAAGATATAGATGGTATAGTATTCCGGATATGGAACATTCGGATACTCAAAAAGACAAGTTATTTTTTATTCGTTGTCGTGCAGTGATACTCCACGAGGGAAAAATTCTTGTGGTACGCCATACACATTCAGTTGAATTTTACTCACTTCCCGGCGGACATCTTGAATGGGGAGAGGATCCGCTTACCTGTATTGCTCGAGAGGTAGAAGAAGAGCTTGGTATCAGACCTGAAATTGGCCGACTCCTATACGTCCACACGCTCAATAGTGGAGATCGTCACAATCTCGAGTTCTTTTTTGAGATTAAAAACGCGAAGGATTATCTAACTGCAGATTTTTCAGCTGCGACACATGCGCATGAAATCGGAGAGCTACACTGGATGTCACCTGAAGATGCACACAAGCTCTTACCAGAGGAATTTGCGCGCGATTTTCGCTCGTATGCAATCTCTCATACCGAAACAAAATACATTGGCGGATCTTTTTGACATACCGTTTAGGGCGGCTATGATGGGTGTATGAGAATAATTGGTGCGATCGTAGCTGTCCTTATTATCATCGGGCTTTCTGCGTTTATCTACCAGCAGAAGCGTGCCGATGACTTCTCCAATCAAGTTGAGACTTCTCGCGTGACTCTTACGGGTGTCTACGGATGTCTGCCGCAAAAGGAAACGGATGCATCAGTCACCGATGAATGTGCGTTCGGGATCAAAACTGATGAGGGACTTTATTATGCAATCGACTTCGGGCTTCTTTCGGCACTCCCGCCTGTACTTTCAAACGGGATGCGTATCCGCGCGATAGGTCGTGTAACGCCGCTTCGCGCGCTCAGTACTGACTACTGGCAGAAATATCCGATTGAAGGAATATTTTCGGTGACCGATTCTGTGGAGGTTCTTGAAGAAACATCTGATCCTGAGTTAGGTGGTGTTGACAATAGCTCACTTGAATCAGGATTATTTGGAAATCGGTGGGTGTGGGATCAAACGGAATATCGTAGCGGCGAGATTCTTGAACCTCGTGATGATAATTTTGTCCTGTCGTTTAACGAGGCTGGAACAATGAATAGTACGACTGATTGCAACTCACTTTCAGGAGATTTTGCGGTTGATGGCGAGGTGCTGAGCTTTGGACCATTCATGTCGACACTCATGTACTGTGATGGATCACTTGAGGGAGAATATGGGAGTGATCTTGCATTAACCAATTCGTATGAAATTGTCGGCGATGAGCTCCGCCTCAATCTTAACCGCGATTTTGGCGTGATGGTATTTCGCGCTGTTCGCTAGAGGAATATATTGCTCGGAGGTGCATAACCCACTTGCGGGTTTTTGAAGACAGGAGTAGTATCGCCTGCGGTGCAATTGGTTCTTTGAGGGGGCAGGCAGTATGAACGTAGATATCGCGGTCAATCGATTGACCGGTCTCCACACAGTGCTTACCGATAGTCGGAAGCCATCTTTTGACGGGCTTCGAGAGCTGTACGTGCTTCTCCGTGAGGGAGAAGTTTGTGAACCTCTCGATCCGTCGAAAGCAGGCGTTTCTGGCGGTATGGGTAGTCTTTTCTGTGCCGATCCTGATCGGCATGATCATATGCAGGAATGCGCGCGGTTACTCTTCGGTCAAACCGAGGTAGGTCGGCGCTTCTCTCCGGTCAAAATGTTCGGAGGGCCGCTCTTGCTCGGTAATGGGCTCGACGCATCTCGAGTCCCGTTTTCGGCAGACGCGGATGCTGACGTGATGGCGCAGTTGCTCATCGGTCAGATGGTGGGGGGCCTTGATAACTTTTCGCTGATCTATCATTTCCCGTGCGGGTTCGCCTGCAAAGCGGGGAAGAGTCGGCGAGAGGTACTCAGGGCTGGGCCAAAGGCAAAAGAGTATATCGGTCGCTGCTGGCGTACCGTGGGTATTCGGCCTCTCAAGATCTTTATCCTTCTCCATTTCGATTTCGGAGACGGCGAAATGCTCATCGCTCGCGTCTCAAAGGAGAAGCTGGCGAAGTGGCTCTACGAAAACGAAGGGAGGCACGCGGAGGTACTCGACGTGGTGTGAAGTTGTGGGGTCGTCGTCGCATGCGTGCGGCGGCGCCCTTTCTTTTATGCACCGAGGGTATTTGCAGAGTGTAAGTGGCGGGAGTATAACCAAGCAGTCATATTATTTCGATTTATAAAATCCATATGCAAAAGAAAGAGGCAGTACTTAATCTTGTGAAGGAAAACTGGAAAGCAGGTCTTACGGTCGCACTTATTTCGGTACCGCTCTCGATTGCACTGTCGGTCGCGTCGGGCGCGGGGCCGCTTCCCGGTATTATCACAGGTATTTGGGCGACATTGATTGCAGGTATCTTTTGCGGAAGTAACTACAACATCATCGGTGCCGCAGGCGCGCTTACGACAGTCCTCTTCGCGGCGACACTTGCTGCGCCGCTTGGTCTTGGTGCAGCAGCGTTGCCGATTCTCGCGCTCGCCTCAGGTCTCATCATCCTTTTCATCTGGGCAATTCGTGCCGATCGTTTTCTGTATTACATTCCTTCAAGCGTGATGTATGGATTCGCAGGCGGTGTTGCATTCCTCATCGCAGCGTCGCAACTCTTTGACGCAACGGGACTCTCTGCACTCAAGCGTACGGGTACATTCATTGGTGACATCGAGCTCTACATCGCGCATGCTGCAGAGACGAGCGGACCTGCAGTCGGTACATTTATACTTTTTCTGGTCTTCATACTTGTCTGGAAGCGCTCGATCAAGAAAATTCCTGCAGTCATTCCTGCGGCGGTGCTCGGTATTGTCTTCGGATGGTTTGAGGCGCACTTCACATCGTTTAATTTGATCTCTTTAGGTGATAAATTTGGATCGTTTGCAGCGTCTCTCTCATTGCCGGTGGCGTGGGATGCGATTCCACTCATTCTCGCGAATCGAGAGATGCTCCTCTTTGTCGTGAATGCGGCAGGGCTCATTGCACTCATCGCAGTGCTCGAAACCCTCATCACAGCGCAAATTGCTGACAAGATCACGAAGACACAATTCTCGAGCAGAAAAGAGCTCTTTGGACTTGCACTTGCGAATATCGGATCAGGCGCGATGGGTGGGTTGCCTGCAACGGGTGTCTTCATTCGCACCGGCGCAAATATCAAAGCCGGTGCAACTCACCGCACATCTGCAATGATTGCTGCACTTGCAACTGCAGTAATTTCTCTCGCCGTACTTCCGTTCTTTTCGTATATTCCGATGGCGGTTATTGCAGCAATCCTCGTCAACACGGCAATCGGCCTAATTGAGGTACATAAGTTTGTGGAATTTTTTGTGCGCGAGAAAGAGAGTTTTGCGGTGGCAGTTCTTGTGCTTATCCTGACGGTCCTCGAGGATGCTGGTATTGCGGTCTTAGTCGGTGCTGTTCTCGCACTCTTGTTCTTTGCAAACCGGGTAAGCCGAGGATACTTTGACGTTGTCTTAAATTATCCTGATGGAACAAAAGACGAGGATCGACAAGCGAAGGTCTTGAGCATTCCAAAAGATGCTGCGTATTCATTTATCACGTACAGCATTGCGGGTTTCTTGGGATACATTGACAGTACGCGTCACGCAGCAAATTTCCGACACCTCGTGCGTGCGCAGAATGTTCCGACAGTCATTATTCGCCTCCGCAATCTCTTTTCAATTGATTTTGAAGGAGAGGAAATGCTGGCGCAGGCGATTGAAGATCTCGCGGGAAGCGGCAAGCGTGTTTATTTGACATCTGCAAGTGAGTCAGTGCGCGAACGTTTGATGCATTTCCCTGCTGTGGCGGAGCTTGCTGCGCAAGGGCGCGTGTGTGCAAAAGCAGAGGACGCAATTGCTCTCATCAAAGGCGGCGTGTAATACGTGCGGTATACTGTGCATATGCATGAGTTTGTGATCTCGACCGTGGAGCAGTCGGGCTATGTCGGATTGTTCCTTATGATGTTTCTTGAAAACATCTTTCCGCCGATTCCTTCGGAAGTTATCTTGCCGCTGACCGGATTTCTGATTGCGAATGGTGTTCTCAATCCCGCTCTTGCGCTTGCGGTAAGTGTCGCAGGTTCGACGATTGGCGCGCTGCCGTGGTTTTATCTTGGCGTCTATGTGAGCGGTGCACGGCGTGCACGTTTTTTCTCGCGCTACGGTGTTTTTCTTTCGGTAAGCGTTGACGATGCCGAGCGAGCAGCATCACTTTTTGAGCGTCACCAATGGATGGCTGTTTTCTTTGGACGATTAATGCCAATTGTTCGCACGCTCATTTCCGTACCAGCTGGAAGTGTACGCATGCCGCTTCCGCTTTTCCTCTTGCTTACAGCACTTGGTTCTGCCCTCTGGAATAGCATTCTTTTTGGGATTGGTTTTGTCCTTGAGGCGGAGTATCACATCGTTCAATATTATCTCGATCCTGTGACGACGCTCATCCTGGCGCTTATTTTCGGTGTGTATTTTTCTCGCATTGCACTTCACCTGCTTCGGCGTCGAAATAGGGCATAAGGTTTACATTTAATCAACATACGGTACTGTGTAGCGATGTCTCGAAATGACGGAGTTATACGTTTTGATAATGTGTCCTATGGACACACGCATGTCCGCCGCATCTTGAATGAGGCGAGTTTTACCGTGCGTCGTGGTGCGAAGATGGCGCTCATGGGGCAAAATGGTGCTGGAAAAAGTACGATATTTGGCCTCATTACCGGTACATTTAAGCCAGAGAGTGGCGAAATCAATCTTGCACCGCGCCTTACTATTGCAACAGCTCGACAAATCATTCCGCGTGATGAGCTTGATTTGACCGTGCGTGATTTTTTTGCGAAATGCTTTCGAGAAAAAGTATATGATATCGATCCAAAGATTGATGAGGTTCTTGAGGTTGTTCATCTGAATGCACCACATGATCGTATTGTGCGTTCATTTTCAGGCGGGCAACAGGCACGCCTCCTGCTCGCATCAGCCCTTATCCAAAATCCAGATTTGCTCCTGCTCGACGAGCCGACAAACAATCTTGATGTAGAGGGGATTCGCCACCTTACGGAATTCCTGGTGAACTACAAAAAGACGTGTCTTGTTATTTCTCATGATTCAGAGTTCCTCAATGCATTTACGCATGGTGTTCTCTACCTCGATGTGCATACGCACGCGGTCGAACAGTACGACGGAAATTATCATGATGTCGTGAAAGAGATTGCTGCACGAATTGAGAAGGAAAATCGAAAGAATGCGCAGGCAGCAAAAAAGATTCAAGAAAATAAGGACAAAGCAAACTTTTTTGCACAAAAGGGAGGAAAAATGCGCTTGGTTGCAAAAAAACTTCGCGAAGAAGTGGAGGAATTTGAGGAGAATAAGATTGAAGTTCGCCGTGAAGACAAAACAATTCGTCCATTCACGATTCCTGTCCAACAAAATTTGCCGACAGATATCTTGAAGATTACCTCATATAACGTAATTAAAGACCACAAGCCAAAAGAAAAGAAAGCAAACATCGTCCTTCGGAAAAATCACCACCTGCAGCTTGTCGGTCCGAATGGAATTGGTAAGTCGACACTCCTTGAGGCGCTTGCATCAGGGCATGCGAAAGGAGAGGTCGTCGCGCCGGGTGTAAAGATTGGTTACTACCGCCAAGATTTTTCAACGCTTGATTTTAATCAAACTGCCGCAGAGGCGCTTCTCTCGGTCATGGAAAAGAAGGAGGAGGAACGAATGCGCGCCGTTGCCGCGGGCTTTCTTATTACGAGCGATTTTATTTTTACGAAGATCGGCAATCTTTCTGAGGGGCAGAAAGGCCTTGTTGCATTCGCCCAGCTGGTGCTCCTTGAACCCGGTCTTCTTATTCTTGATGAGCCGACAAATCATATCAATTTCCGTCATTTGCCAGTCATTGCAAAAGCGCTTGATGAGTATAAGGGTGCAATGATACTCGTGAGCCACGTACCAGATTTTGTTGAGCATATACGCATTGACGAAGTGCTCGATCTCAATAAATAGTTTTCTTGGTATACTGGTGGATATGAAAGGATATATCACCAACATTGAAAAGGAGACGATTACAAACACTGATTATCGTCGAGTACTCTACACTGCAAAAAACTGCCAGCTCGTACTCATGTCGATTCCGCCTGGTATCGAAATTGGAGAGGAGGTGCATGAGCTCGATCAGTTCATTCGTTTTGAGGAGGGGACAGCAACTGTGTATCTCAACGGAGAAAAACATGTGATCGAGCATGATCATGCGATCATCGTACCGGCTGGTGTGCGTCACAATGTCGTGAACGAGAGCGATGCAGACCTCAAGCTCTACACGCTCTATGCGCCACCAGAGCACAAGGATGGTATCGTACAAAAGACAAAAGCTGACGAGGCGGAAGAACATTTTGATGGCGTGACGACCGAGTAGTGTTGTGCACAGAAAGGACACAATAGCGCGATGAATCGCGCTATTGTGTATATCAATTATTGATCACTAATTTTTATCTATGGAATCAATGTTTCTCGCACAATTGATCGGACTTTATTTGCTCATCGTCGGTGTTGTCGTTGCCGTTCGTCGAAAGTCACTCATGCCAGCAATCAGTGAACTTGCACAGAACAAGGCAATCGTTGTGATGTTTGCGTTTATCGAGCTTGCGGCCGGTCTCGCAATCTTGCTTGTCTACCCAAATATCACGATGGATTGGATGGGTATTATATCTCTTGTTGGTTGGATGATGGTTATTGAGGGCATCCTCTATATTGCGCTGCCATTTAAAAGTATGCAAAAAATGATCCGTTCATTTAACACGCCTGCATGGTACGTTTCTGGCGGCTTGCTTTCAGCGCTCCTTGGTGCCTATTTGGCAGCCATCGGCTTTGGACTCATGGTCTAGAAGGTGATAAGATTCGCTCCGCAGCAAATTTTCAACCAATTCTGCGGAGACTATGGCAGTACAGAAAATCTCAATAACAGGAACAAAAGGCAAGACAACGGTAACCAATGTTCTTGCTGAGGTTTTACTGAAACTCGGTGTACCTCACGTACTTCACGTTAATACACTCGGCCATTTTATAAACGGAAAGCAAAAGAGTGATTTTTTATTCTCAAACCGTATATGGGGCTTGGTTCCTACAGTAGCGCCGGGAAAATATTTGTATGAGCTCAAAGATGTGAGTGACGAAGATTGTGTTGCAGTTTTGGAGTGTTCTCTTGGATGCAGCGCTCTTTCAGGACTTGGGTATGCTGCACATACGGTTGGAGTTTTTTTGAATGTCTTCGAAGACCATCTCGGCAGTTCGAAGCGGCTAAAGACAAAGGATGATATTTTAAAGGCAAAACAGTTTGTGTACGAACGTCTTGCCCGCAATGGGTGGGCAGTCTGTAACACAGATGATGCGTACGTCGTGCGCGCGCTTGATGCGATACCTCCTGATCTGAATATACGGACAATTACATTTGGAATCAGTGTTACGCCCGATTGTATCGATGCGTATGCGCATGTGACGGTTCAAGATGGCGTTGTTACGTATGTTAAGAACGGAGAAAAGTTTCCAGTAGTAGCACTCGAAGATATTTCATGGACATTTAGTGGTCTATACATACCATCAATTTATAACGTACTTGCTGTGATAGCGGCGGTGATAGCATACCGTCAGGGCGAGATTCCGAATAATCTTGGTGAGATACTTTCGCATATTAAGCTCGATCCGTATGGAGGCCGCCTCACCCTATTGAAAAATGAAGCAGGAGTACAGATTCTTGCAGACTATGCACATGAGAAAAAATCACTTGTAGAAGTCGCGAAGCTCGCACGGGATCTGACTGAGCCTGGAGGCAAAGTCTTTGGCATCGTTCGACTCGCGTATGATCGAACTGATCAGCTTATTGATGAGACGGGAAGACATATTGCTCCGGTATACGACTACTTGATTGTATACGACAAGATTGACGGTCACTGGAAGATGCCAAAAGAAAATCTTCGTTCATCAAATTTTAAGCAAGTGATTGGATATGTATCAGAGCGTCTTTCACAGGCGATAAAAACGGTCAATCCAAATTGTGAGCGCATTATTCGTGAAGATCAGGCAGTCATGCGTGCAGCGGAGCTTGCGCAGCCGGGGGATGTGGTAATCTTTATTGTGAATGACAACATCAGCCGCTCGATAGGATTTATAAAAGAGTTTTTTAAAGCAGATTTTGCGTAAGGGTTGACGGGGGTTTAGTAAATGCGTAGTATTGTGCGACTTTTACAAGGTGCGCGATATGAAAAAAACAGGGAAAAATATTATTGCGTATGTATCGCTGATTCCTGAAGGAACGATTGCGGGTATTCATGCGTATGGAAAAAGCGCGAAACAGAAGTTTCGCGTGATGCTTATTCGCGATATCAAGCACAAGAACACGCCAGTACCAGAGACGCCGGATATTCTTATTGAATGCGACTTTAGTAAGCCGGATGCCATTGCGACGGAGCTCTTGCCATATATGGATGACATGCTCGCGATCTCGTGCCGTTCGGAGTCGCACATGGAATCATTTGCAAAGATTATTCCGCACGTGCCGTATTTGCGTACGCCGACAGCTGAGTCAATCCATTGGTCGACTGACAAGCTCGCAATGCGCAAGCGTCTTCGAATTTTTGATAAAAAGGGTACACCTGCGTTTACGGTTGTGCGAGAAAACAGCAAAAAGGAGCGTGCGCGTATAGCGGCGAAAGTAGGTTTTCCGCTCATCATAAAGCCAACCAATCTTGCGCAAAGCATGCTTGTGTCTATTTGCTACCACGAGGAGGAATTCGAGAAGACACTGACAAAAGCATTCCAGAAAGTGCAGAAAATATATGAAGAGCGGAAGTACGAACGTCCGCCGACAATTATTGCAGAGCACTTTATGGATGGCGATATGTATTCGATGGACGCCTATGTCACGGCGCGCGGCAAAGTGTATACGTGTCCGATTATCAAAGTGTTGACAAGTCGCAGTCGTGGTCGTGAAGATTTTTCAAATTATCTTCATACCACAATGCATACGCTTAAGAAGTCGTCGATTGAGCGTGCAGAGAAAGCAGTCGAGCTGACTGTCAGAGCGCTGGGTCTGAGAAGCACCACCGTGCATGTTGAGCTCATGAAAGTGGATGATGAGTGGCGAGTCATTGAGGTGGGGCCGCGCATCGGTGGTTATCGTCAGAAGCTCTACAAACTTGGATATGGATTTGATCATTCAATCAATGACATTTTGATCCGCATTCCGCAGAAACCAATCATTTCAAAAAAAATGAAAGCGTACGCCACTGTCCTGAAGTATTACCCAGACAAGGAAGGTATTATCACGGAGCTGAAAGGCATCAAAAAGATTCAAGAACTCGCCTCATTTGACAGCATCGTTATCCATAAAAAGATTGGAGATCGGTCGCGTTTTGCGACAAGTGGCGGTACGGCTGTCTTTAATGTAACGCTCGCAAACAAAGATCGAGCAAAATTGCTTGCTGATGTTCGCCGAGTTGAACAATTGGTGCAAATTACCGTTAAATAGGGACGGGTGGCTATACCACCGTGAGCCCGGTATACTGGATATCTATGAAGAAAATCATCATTCTCATTCTTATTGTCGCAGCTGCTGCTCTGGCTTATGTTTATCGAGATTCGCTCAAAGAGCTCTTTGTGTGTACGCAGTGTTGTGACGAGGATACAATGATGTGGAGTGATTCGGAAAATCGCTGCGTGCCGCGTGACGAAATTCCGATGGGTGAGTACCCCGCGACCTTCTCGCTTTCAGAAATTGATACCATCACGATGGTGCTTGAGGATGCGCCACAGCGCACGATTGTTCTCAATCGTGATGATTCGTCTGGACAACCATTTTCTTCTGATTTTGACATAGAGCCAGCGGGAATGGGCAGCGTCATGCTTATCGATATGCACGTCGCGTATCAGCCTGCGACCGGAGATGTTCTTATTCCGTATTTTGCAAACTATGGCGGTAGCGGATCTTTTGCTTCACTCGGCCTCTTTGCTCGAGAGCGTGAAAAATCGCTTGTGCTCCGTGACAGCTATTTGCTCGGCGATCGGATTGCGATTGATGGCGTGTATGTAAGCGGCACCGAACGATCATACGTTGCGAATGTAGATTTTCGTGACCGTAGGGAGGAGGATGCGATGGCGATGCCGCCTACTGTGCCAAAACGGCTGGAAGTCTCCATTGCAAACCATGCATTCGGAGAAGGTTCAGTGACAACGCCGGAAGAACCGATCTCACGATACAAAGATCTCATTGCGGTCTCACTTCCTCCTGCGAACGGTATGGTTGCTTCACCGATGACCGTGCGTGGCGAAGCACGTGGTCAATGGTATTTTGAAGCCTCATTTCCCATTACGGTTGTCGACTGGGATGGTGTCATTATCGGAGAGGGGTACGCACAGGCGCAGGGTGATTGGATGACAACGGACTACGTGCCATTTGAGGGAACTATCACGTTTACGGTGCCAGATGATACTCCATATCGTCGCGGAGCAGTAATTTTTAGAAAGGATAATCCATCGGGCCTTCCGGAACATGATGATGCATTTGAGCTTCCGGTTCTCTTTGAGTAATTAGTCACAAAACGCGAAAAAAAGCCCATGCGAAAAGTGATATACTTTTCGCATGGGCTTTTTCCGTCGTGCATTTATACCTCATGCGCGAAACGATTTTCAACCGTACGTCTTACGTCGTGTTGCGCTCACCGGTATGGCGGTACTGGTCGGCATTTCTTTTGCAGCTGCGAATATCCACGTTCTTATCCTTCAGCATTCAGCGTGGCTCGCTGCAAATGTCATTCCTGCTGTTGTTTTTGATCTCACTAATGAGTCGCGCATTGCAGAAGCACACGCGCCACTTCGGCGCAATCCTGTCCTCGATGAAGCTGCGCGTCTCAAAGCAGAAGATATGGCCGCATATGGCTATTTTGCACACGAGAGTCCGCATGGTGCGACACCGTGGGATTGGTTTGAAAAGGCCGGGTACTCATATGCGTATGCTGGAGAAAATCTCGCAGTGCATTTTTTTGACTCGGGAGAAGTTGTTGATGCGTGGCTTGAGTCTCCCGGTCACCGCGCAAATATCATGCATGATCGCTACACTGAGATTGGGATCGGCACTGCAAAAGGTACGTACGAAGGCTTCGATACCATTTTTGTAGTACAAATGTTCGGTACGCCCGCAGGTGCGCCGATTGCAAAAGCTACTTCGAATGAACAAGAGGCAGATGATATGCCGCCGTCATTCCTATCGACAGTTGGTGAGGTACTTGCCGCACAAGAGCCCGAACCTATTTTAGATGAGAACAAAGATTTAGCACTCATTTCAGATAAACCAGAAAGCCTCTCCAGTGGCACAGCACAACCAGTTCGAAGTGCCAACCTCTTTACTCGTGCTCTCGGTCAACCGTCTGCATGGCTCGCAATCTTTTACTCTCTTATTGCGGTGTTTGTGTTTATCTCGCTTGTACTTGCTATCGTCATCGAGTGGCGTCGGCAACATCCCGTACAAATTGCATATGGCGTTGGTATGCTGGGGCTGCTTGGCGTACTCTTTTATGCGCATACGTGGCTCGTAAGCGGCGCACTGATCATTTAGTGCTATATGTTATACTGTCATTCCAT
Organism: uncultured Candidatus Saccharibacteria bacterium; assembly: GCA_964494235.1. Taxonomy (GTDB): domain Bacteria; phylum Patescibacteriota; class Minisyncoccia; order Phycocordibacterales; family UBA918; genus JACQKD01. Next base: position 13,656 of record CAZBQV010000004.1, on the reverse strand, counting down.
CGTTAGCCGCATTATTTTTTGATCATGAATACTCGAGCTGTACTCATCGCAGGAGGACTCTTTGTGGCAATCGTTCTCGGCATGTTTGCATTTGCCCAGTATAAGAAGTCACTTATACAAAAAGAGCCTGCTCCAGAGGTTCCTGTTGTCGAAGAAGAGGCGATGCGCATTGACGCAAAGCATTTTTTCATCGACGGCACGCACACGATTGCAGGAGAAATCATGATGCCGACGCCGTGCGATCTCCTTGAGACGAGCGCGATCGTGCGGGAGTCAATGCCTGAGCAGGTCACCATTGCTTTTGAGGTAGTCAACAATTCTGAAATGTGTGCACAGGTCGTGACCGCACAACGGTTTAAAGTTGATTTTGCTGCAAGCGAGTACGCAGCAATTGATGCAACATACAAAGGGAAGCCAGCGATCCTTAATCTGATTCCGGCAGGTCCAGGTGAGTCGCCTGAAGATTTTGAAGTATTTATTAAAGGATAGGTTCGACACAAAAAAGCCCGCATACGCGGGCTTTTTTGTGTCGAACCTCCGCAGTCGTATAATGGTGGTCTAACTCGATATTTGAATCATGACACCATTTGAACAAGTGAAGCATCATATCGCAAACGCGCTCGCAACGCTTGCTATTGATCAAAAATCCATAGAACGCCTCATGACTCCAGATGCAGTCCGCGAAACAATGCTCGCGGTGGAGACAAAAAATGGCACAGAAGAATTTCCTGCGTATCGTGTTCAGTTTAATAATGCACGGGGACCGTACAAAGGGGGCATTCGTTTTCATCCGAATGCAGATCTTGAAGAAGTGAAAGCACTCGCGGCCGCGATGGCGGTGAAGTGTGCGGTCGTTAATATTCCGCTTGGTGGCGCAAAAGGCGGCGTTGCATTTGATCCAAAAAAATATGAAGCAGAAGATATCGAACGGATCGCACGCGCGTACGCGCGTGCGATGGCACCGTATATCGGTGTTGATCGTGATATTCCTGCGCCAGACGTCTATACGACGCCTGAAATCATGGGCTGGATGCTCGATGCATACGAAAAGGAAACCGGGAAGAGTGAGCCCGGTGTTATCACGGGTAAACCGATTGCACTTGGTGGAAGTGTGGGGCGCGACACCGCGACAGCGCAAGGCGGTGTCTATGTCCTTGATGCATATGCTGCTGAGCATGGTCTGTCAGCAAAAAACACCACGGTCGCTATCCAGGGATTTGGGAATGCGGGTGCAGTCATGGCTAAGTTGCTTCACACGGCTGGCTACAAGATTGTCGCACTCTCTGATTCAAAGGGAACTCTCTATAATCCGAACGGGCTTGATCCACATCGCGTTGAAGAAGCAAAGCATGCTGGTAGTGTGACATCCTTATACTGCCAGGGTACGGTGTGCGACGAGGTGCTGCTTGCAAAAGATGGCGCGCAGGTTCTCTCTGCGGATGCGGTCTTAGGAATTGCATGCGATGTGCTTATCCCCGCAGCACTCGATAACCAGATTAGAAGCGATAATACTGATCGTGTACAGGCTCGGCTCATTCTTGAGCTTGCGAATAATCCTACGACTCCAGAGGCAGAAGCAGCGCTTGCTGCACGGGGCATTCCTATCATCCCTGACGTTCTTGCAAATGCTGGAGGAGTGACGGTCTCGTATTTCGAATGGGTACAGAATCGTCAACAATACTATTGGACTGAATCAGAGGTGTCCGAGCGACTCAAGCGCATTATGCTCGAGGCGTACAGTGCGCTCGCGCGAAAAGTTGCAAACGAATCAATTACATTTCGACAGGCTGCGTACCGAATAGGTATGGAGCGGATCCACACCGCGATGAAATTACGCGGTCGCTCCGGATAATTGACGTATATATAGAAACGTTCCATAATTCACAATAAGAAGTATGCAAAGGCCGACGTTTTTTGTCGGCCTTTGCTATTTTTAATACGTGCTAGAATGGGCGTATATGAAAATTGCCATCATTGCAGCGATTCTTATTCTTGTACTCGGCGTTGCTGGTTATTTCTTATTTATAAAAGGTTCGTTCGATATCTTTGAGCGACCGCAGACTGAGGAGCAGACAGAAACAGAGATTGCGACATCTACGCAAGAGCAAGTACAAGATCAGCCGCAAGAAGCAAAAGATGATACAAAGACAATCATCGGGCGGTCGGTTGGGAACCGCGATATAACGGCATATCATTTCGGAACAGGCGAGAAGGAACTCCTTTTCATTGGCGGTATTCATGGAGGTTACTCGTGGAATACTGTTCTCGTCGCGTATGAGCTTATGGATTATCTTCAAAAGAATCCGCTAGAGATTCCTAAGAATATAAAAGTGACGGTCATTCCGGTGATGAATCCTGATGGTCTCGAGAAAGTAACTGGCACCACAACACGTTTCGCGCTCTCTGATGTGCCGAAAGCTTCAAGTGAACGCATTCCAGGCCGCTACAACGGCAATACTGTTGATCTCAACAGAAACTTTGATTGTGAGTGGAAGGAGGAGGGTGTCTGGCAGAATACAAAAGTAAGCGGTGGCGCCTCGGTATTTTCAGAGCCAGAAAGTAAGGCGGTTCGTGATTACGTTGAAGCACATTCTCTCGCTGGAGTTGTGGTTTGGTATAGCGCTGCCGGCGGCGTATTTTCTTCGAGCTGTATGAATGGCGTCTCTGAGGAAACACTTGCGCTCACGACCAAATATGCAAAAGCTTCAGGGTACAAAGCATACAAAGAATTTAACTTTTATGAAATCACTGGTGATATGGTGAACTGGTTTGCTAAGGAAAATATTCCTGCAATCAGCGTGCTTCTCACGAACCATGAAGATGTTGAATGGGATAAAAACCTAAAAGGCATCAAGGCGCTCTTTGCGCACTACGCAGAATAATTATTTCCGATGCGTTACGTATCGAAAAAACGCATCGTTATTTTTGGAGCGCTTTTGCTCGCGTTCCTTGGCTTTGCCGCCTACCTCTTTTTCCTGCCGCACGAAGAAGAACGCATTGAGTCTCCACAGCCGGTGCCAGAAGTGCCCACAAAATCAGAAGTTCGTCACAGCGTTATCGGCACGTCGGTTGAGGGGAGAGAGATTAATGCCTATACGTATGGTGATGGCGCGAAGCGTCTCCTCTTTGTCGGTGGTATTCATGGCGGTTATGAATGGAATAGTGTTTTGCTTGCATATACCTACATGGATTATCTCGCAAAGAATCTCTCCTCTATTCCAGATGGTCTCAGTGTCACTATTATTCCGTCGCTCAATCCCGATGGTGTTTACAGAATTGTTGGTACCGACGGCCCATTCAGTGTTGCTGATGTAAAAGAGGGTGGTGTAAGCGCCGCAGCTGCACGATTTAATGCAAACGGCGTGGATCTCAATCGGAATTTTGATTGTAAGTGGAAACCAGAAAGCATGTGGCGGGGCAATGTGGTGAGTGCGGGGACGGAGCCATTTTCAGAACCTGAAGCACAGGCGCTTCGGGATTTTGTGTCTGCACACAATCCCGTTGCCGTTGTCTTTTGGCATAGCCAATCGAATGCAGTCTACGCTTCGGAATGTGAAGAGGGTATCTTGCCGGCAACGCGCGCGCTCATGAACGTCTATGCAACGGCTGCTGAATATCCGGCAGTTGATGTGTTTGATGCATATGAAATTACAGGCGACGCTGAAGGCTGGCTGGCTTCCATTGGTATTCCTGCAATTACAGTTGAGCTTTCGACCCACGAGACGATCGAGTGGCAGCGTAATCTGAAGGGAAGTACGTCAGTGCTCAACTATTTTGCTGCACAGTAGGTTCTAACGCAGAGTTCTCCACTATGTTTTTAGTTTGAAAGTATATATGATAGTGGCATGGCACATACGCGTGTAGTTGAGTACGTATTCTTTTTTGGCATTCTCGGCGTAACAGGGTATTTTATGTGGCAAATTATTTCGCCGTTCTTAACTGCGCTTGCTATCGCAGCGGTTGTGGCAACGGTAAGTTACCCGGTTTTCCGAAAAGTGCTCAGATATGTTCCGAGACAAAATAGAAGTGTGGCTGCGATCATAACAACGCTGCTCATTTCGCTCCTCGTCCTTACACCACTTGGTTTTCTCGGGTACCTCTTGTTTACAGAGACGCTTTCTTTGTATGTGACCCTGAGTCAAGGCAAAGGGCTCGGTGTCGATACATCGGTTGCGCATATTGAAGAGCTCGTGCGCATGATCGCACCGTCATTTTCAATGGATCTTACTGCATACGCACAGCAAGCTGCAGGATGGGTCGCATCACACATTGGTACCATTTTTGCAGGCACGGCATCGACCCTTCTGACTTTGTTCTTGTCAGTGATCGGCTTCTTCTATTTTTTCCGAGACGGCGAACGCTTTGTGCGCTATGTTGTTTACTTAAGTCCGCTTCCTGACGATCAGGATACGCTTATCCTTGCAAAACTCGCCAGCTCGGTTCGTTCCGTAATCCTTGGGACACTTGCGGTGGCACTTATTCAAGGCACACTCACAGCAGTCGGTCTCAGTCTCTTTGGATTTGGTCAGCCAATTCTCTGGGGTGCTGTTGCAGCTGTCGGTGCGCTCATTCCGGGCGTCGGTACGTCAATTGTATTCATACCCGCTGTCGCGTACCTTGTGTTTGAAGGAAGTTACGGAATGGCTGCCGGACTAGCTGTGTGGGCAGCACTTGCTGTTGGCTTAATTGATAATCTCCTCGGGCCGTACCTCATGGGCCGCAAGGCAGCGCTCCATCCATTCCTCATACTGCTTGCGGTCCTCGGCGGTCTCGCGTTGTTTGGCCCGATTGGCTTTATTCTCGGTCCGGCAATATTGAGCCTCTTTTTGGTACTTTTGGAGCTTTATAGCCAGCACATGGTCGCTCGTAGGGCTTCTGGTGACTAATGATCATGGGAATGATCGATCGAAAGCTCGTAGAATCATTTCTCCGCATTAATCATCTTGATGCGCGTGCGCCTGAATCTGAACTCAAGACAATCTTTGTAAAAGCTCGATGGTCTGAAGACGAGATTAAGTCTGCGCTCAAGATCTGTGAAGAGGTTTCAAAAGAGAGTCAGGAAAAGAAGGAGGCATCAAAGAAAGAAGAGGAAAAAGACGAGGACGAAGAAACTGACGTAGTGGTAGACGAGCAAGGAAAAGAAGAGAAGGAAGAAGAATCAAACGATGAAAAGAACACTGCTGAAGACGATAAAGAGAAAATCGGGACAAAAACAGATAAAGTAGACCGAGACGCTCATAAAGAAAAAGACGAATCAACGAAAGAAAAAGCAAAAAAATCGTCTTCGTCACCCGTAGTGAAACGCAAGCAGCGAAAATTTTGGCGATCAGAGTATGTTGGGACAGATATTGTTGTTGATCCGCAAGCATTTCAAATATCAAAAGTAGTACGGAAGCGCGAGCCGCGGCATATTGTTAGACGAACATTTGTTGCGCTCGGCACCATGCTTCTCGCGGTTACGGTCGCGGCAGGTGTCGGCCTTGGCTTAATGTGGTTTTTTGAGATTGGTCCATTCTATATTCATGCTGATAGCTTGCTCTGAGACCGATTGACGAATAGCAAGACAAATGGTGGAAATATGCTATGATGGCGCCAACGAAACGCCTATGGCAAAAAGCCATACAGAGAACCGCAGCGCCCTCGCGCGTATTGCGTCACACGAAATTACCTGGATCTTCCTGATCCTAGTCGCTGCACTTCTTTTTTTCTTTGCACCGCGCGTTGCCTCAATCTCTCTCACGGGAGAGCGAAATGGTGATGAGCGCATGCTTTTTGTCGGCGATGTCATGCTCGCGCGGAATGTTGAGCGCCTAATGCGCTCGGAAGGACCGCATTATCCATTCCGTGGTGTGCGTGATTTGTTTGCAGAGTACGCAGCAGTTGTGGGGAATTTTGAAGCAAGCATTCCCGAGAAACATGTTCCGACACCAATGATGACATTTCGTTTCTCAGTCGATGAAGCGCTTACGCCGGTATTGCGTGATGTGGGCTTTACTGACTTTTCCCTTGCAAATAATCACGCATATGATCACGGAGTCGAGGGGCACGCACATACCAGGGCGGTGCTTGGGGAGCTCGGTATCGCTTCGGGAGGAAATCCAAATACTACCACTCCTGACGAACTCCTTTTCCGCACAGTTGATGGTGTGCGCGTTGCGATTGTTCCGGTCAATGCAACCTACAAGATGCCGAGCATCGATTCACTCGAAGATGTGTTCGCGCGTGCTCGAGCAGAAAGCGACATGCAGGTGCTCTATATTCACTGGGGTACTGAATATGAGCTTAGTGCGAACTCTGCGCAGCGAACCTTTGCTCATGGTGCGATCGATCATGGTATCGACGCGGTGATTGGACACCATCCGCACGTTGTGCAAAACATCGAAGTATATCGCGGAGCGCCGATTTTTTATTCACTCGGCAACTTTATTTTCGATCAATACTGGGAATCAAATGTCCGAGAAGGACTAGCGATCTCGCTTTCGTTCGATGGTGCGGATGTTTATTATGATCTTATTCCTGTCACTAGTTCAGATACGAAGAGCGCGCCTCGGCCCATGAATCGTACAGAACGAACGGCCTTTCTTGATGAACTTGCAAAACGAAGTCAGGAATCGCTTCAGGAATCAATACGCGCTGGTACCATTACGCAGATGTACGATGCGCTCGGTGCCTTATAGAAAACAGCCAAATATGCTATAATCGACCGCCATGAAATCACTTTCACGATATGAGGTCGTTGGAATCGGCACAAGCCTCTTAATACTCGTCGCTGTTTTGGCTGGAGTGCGCTATATCCCTTTTTCCTCTGAAAAAGGGCCGGTGGGAGACGATGTGATCATTGTTGACTCATTGCTTCCAAATCAGGAGACTGCCCTCGCAAATGCCATCGCTGCAGGAAGCGACTCATCTGGAAAAATTACAAGGCTTATCGTTGATGATGTTGTTGTCGGCACAACCACCGACAGAACAGTCCGTACCGGAGATACCGTTACGGTGAATTATGTGGGTGAGGTCAAAAATGGACAGCAGTTTGATGACACCTACAAAACTGGTGAGCCAGTTACCTTTGTTGTGGGAAAAGGAGAAATGATACAAGGTCTTGAGCGAGGTGTCGTAGGTATGAAAGAAGGTGGTATTCGTGTACTCATTATTCCATCGCAGCTCGCATACGGCTCAGAAAAAGTGGGTCGTATTCTTCCGAACTCATCGCTTGTATTCCTTGTTGAACTTGTTGCGATTCAGTAACATATCCTTTAACACACAGTGGCATCACCTTTAGGATTTAATATTGAAAAGAAACTTGCGGGCACATTGGGTCGTGCTGGCGTGATTTCGACGCCGCATGGTGACATACAGACGCCAGCCTTCACGGTAGTAGGCACGAAAGCAACGGTAAAGTCGCTGACTCCTGAAGATCTGCGAGATATTGTTGGCGCGCAGGCGGTCCTTGCGAATACGTACCATCTTTACCTCCAGCCTGGGCCGGAGCTTGTGAAAGAGCATGAAGGGCTCGGGAAGTTTATGCACTGGGAAGGACCGACGCTTACTGACTCGGGCGGCTTCCAAGTGTTTTCACTCGGCGCTGCATTTGGCAAAGGCGTAACGAAGTTTGCGAAAGGCGAAGTCGACCCATCGGCTGATCTCAGACCAAACGTATACAGTAAAGAAGCTGCCGCCCAGCATGGCAAACTTTGCGTCGTTGATGAGGAAGGTGTCACCTTTACCTCCCATCACGATGGTTCTCTCCATCGTTTTACGGCAGAGCGTTCAATCGAGATTCAACATGCGCTTGGTGCTGACATCATGTTTGCATTTGATGAATGCACGTCGCCGACTGCGGATTATGCATATCAGAAAGAAGCGCTCGATCGTACGCATCGCTGGGCGAAGCGTTCTATCCTCGCACACAAACAGGACTATGACGCACTGAAGAAGCAAGGGCTCTACGGCGTGGTGCAGGGAGGTCGTCACGAAGACCTGCGCAAGGAGAGTGCGAAAGCGCTCGCAGATATGGATTTTGATGGCTATGGCATCGGTGGTTCCTTTTCAAAAGACGATCTCCACCAAGCGCTTGGCTGGGTAAATGCGATCTTGCCAGAAGAAAAGCCGCGGCATTTGCTCGGTATTGGGGAGCCTGAAGATATTTTTATGGGTGTCGAGAATGGCTGCGATACGTTTGACTGTGTTGCGCCGACACGCATTGCACGCACTGGTATGATTTATACCGCTGAAGGAAAGATTAACTTGATGCAGTCAAAGTACCAGAATGATCTCGGTAAACCGGACGAAGCTTGTGATTGCTATACCTGCACCAACTACACGCGCGCATATATTGCGCACCTCTTCCGATCAGACGAGATGCTCGGCGCACGCCTCGCTTCGATTCACAACCTCTACTTCATTGTGAATCTCGTAAGGAACATCCGTCAGTCGATTATCGATGGTACGTACCGGACATTTAAGGAAGATTTTCTGCATCGCTATCAGTAGTGGAGCACTGTAGTCAGTAATGGTATCGTAACGTAAATGGCAGATTTCAAGATTTCAACCAAATATGCGCCGGCAGGAGACCAGCCGCAGGCTATAGAAAAGCTTGTTGCGGGTGTTCGTCGTGGCGACCGCCACCAGACGCTCCTCGGCGTCACTGGTTCGGGTAAGACATTTACGGCAGCAAATGTGATCGCACAGATTGGTAAGCCGACTTTGGTGATTGCGCATAATAAGACGCTCGCCGCGCAGCTCGCGCAAGAGTACCGCGATTTCTTTCCTGAGAACGCCGTGCATTATTTCGTCTCTTATTACGACTATTACCAGCCGGAAGCGTATATGCCGGTTTCTGACACCTACATTGAAAAAGAGGCGCAGATCAATGAGGAAATTGATCGATTGCGTCACGCATCAACACAGGCACTTTTGACTCGCGATGATGTCATTATCGTCGCATCAGTTTCTTGTATCTATGGTCTCGGTTCACCGATTGAGTATGAAAAAGTGCATAAGCGCATTGAAGTAGGAACGAATATTACCCGTCGCGATATGGTGCGAGAGCTGATCGCACTTTACTTTGAGCGTACACCTGCAGATCTTACGCCGGGAAAGTTTCGTGCGCTCGGCAACAATATAGAGATTATGCCGACCAACGAGCGGGCCATCTATCGACTCTCATTTAGTGGAGATACTATTTCTGCAGTAACGCGTATTGATGCAGTTTCTCGAGCAATCATCGAGGAGGTAAAAACATTTTATCTCTTTCCAGCAAAGCATTTCGTGACGCCTGAGCTCGAACGCAAGCGCGCCATTGCGGATATTGAAGAGGAACTCAAAGAGCAACTTGCACGATTTGCGAAAGAGGGAAAGATCCTCGAAGCTGAACGCCTCAAGCGTCGCACGCAGCATGACCTTGCGCTTATTCGTGAGATTGGGTACTGCAATGGTATTGAAAACTATTCACGTCACTTTGATGGTCGAAAAAAGGGTGAGGCACCATATACATTACTCTCATATTTCCCACACAAGAAGGACGGGACGCCAGATTTTCTCACCATTATTGATGAGTCGCACGTGACCATTCCTCAGCTTGGCGGTATGTACGCAGGCGATCAGTCGCGCAAGAAAACGCTCGTTGAGCATGGTTTCCGTCTGCCGAGCGCCGCTGACAACCGCCCACTCATGTTTGAAGAGTATGAGACGCGCGTTGGCGAGACAATCTATACATCTGCAACACCGGGAGTCTACGAAAAGGAGCATAGTACGCAGGTGGTAGAACAGATCATTCGCCCAACAGGTCTTATTGATCCTGAGATTATCATTCGCCCGATTGTCGGGGTGGCGAAAGGCGAAGAAGGATACCCAGGACAGGTCCAAGACTTTATTGAGGAATCAGAAAAAGTGATTGCTGGCGGCGGACGCGTACTCGTGACCACGCTTACAAAGAAGATGGCGGAAGATCTTGCTGAGTTTCTCAAAGCTCGAAACATCAAGGCTGAATACATTCATAGCGAAGTAAAGACGATTGATCGAATTACCACACTCACTGAATTCCGAAAGGGGGTGTTTGATTGTCTTGTGGGTGTCAATCTCCTTCGCGAAGGTCTCGATCTTCCAGAAGTGGAGCTCGTGGCGATTCTCGATGCTGATAAGGAGGGATTTCTTCGATCAGAAACGTCGCTTATCCAAACTATTGGCCGTGCTGCGCGCAATGTGAATGGCCGCGTGATTCTCTATGCCGACGGCATTACAGGCTCAATGAAAAATGCGATCGATGAGACCAATCGTCGTCGTGCTATACAAGTTGCATACAATACCGAGCACGGTATTACGCCGCAGACAATCCTTAAAGAAATTAGAGACATTACTGATCAGCTTCGTACGGTACACAAAGAGACAGTTGATACGCTCCTCACGATTGATCGCGCACTGTATACAAAAAATCCAAAAAAGGTGATTAAGGAAAAGACACGACAGATGAATGAAGCGGTAAAGCTGCTTGATTTTGAAACAGCAGCGATTTTGCGCGACGAGATTCGCGCACTCGAGGAGATGAAATAAAAAAAGTGGGGTCATTTCTGACCCCACCTCGTTCTCGGACCCCACTTTTTCTGCCAGCTCTCGGCGATCTTGATCGCTTTCTCGTGTTCGCGAGCTTGCTCGTCCGGCCAAAGAATCTTCCGACCATCTACGTGGGTTGGACGCATCTGCGGGAGCTCGAGGCGCGGCGGAAACGCGAATCGAAGTAGTTCGGAGAACCAGTGGAGAATCATAACCTCCTCCCATCTGTACTGACGAGCACTATAACATATCTGTGGTATAATATTAGCGACATTACCTCATGCTATAGACGCTCATGAGGCGTATTTGTATGGCAAGGAACACTTCGGGCGATAAAAAGAAAGTAACGCGGACAAACGTACGATCCTCTGATGAGATCGTTATCAAAGGTGCTCGCACGCACAATCTTAAAAACATATCGCTCACGCTCCCACGTGATGCGATGATTGCGTTCACAGGACTCTCTGGATCGGGGAAATCATCGCTCGCATTTGACACTATTTTTGCAGAAGGTCAGCGAAGATATGTAGAATCTCTTTCTGCGTATGCGCGGCAATTTTTGCGCCAGATGCAGAAGCCAGATGTCGATGAAATTTCGGGACTTTCGCCAGCAATCTCGATTGACCAGAAATCTGCCTCACGCAACCCTCGCTCAACCGTCGCAACGATTACTGAAATCTATGACTATCTCCGTATTCTCTACGCGCGTGTGGGTCAGCCGTACTGTCTTGGTGTTGATGTCGCCATTCAAAAACTCTCGCAAGACGAGATTCTTAGGATCATTTTAAAGTCAGTTGAAGATAAGGAATTTAAGAAGGGGGCGAAGCAAGAAGTAATGGGAGTACCCATCTCTGACGCAAAGGTGCGCGTGTTTGCACCGCTTATCGTTGGTCGCAAAGGTGAACACTACCAGCTCCTCTATGACCTCCTCGGAAAAGGGTATGAAACGGTAAAAATTGATGGGGAATTGAAAGCGCTTCGTGAGCGTATCGTCCTCACAAAAACAAAGCGCCACAATATCGACGTGCTCGTTGATGAGATCTATGTAAGTGAATTCACCGATGATCCAAAAGGTTCGCGTGAACGACTTTCTGAAGCGATCGAACATGCACTCAAGGAGTCGTCTGGCCTCATTAAGATTGAAAGCCCTGACGGGAGCGAGCGCACGCTCTCAGCAAAGTTCATCTGTCCAATCGATGGATCCTCGTTCCCTGAAGTAGAGCCGCGCCTCTTTTCATTCAACTCTCCGTATGGCGCATGCCCTGAGTGTAACGGACTCGGTACCGTCGGTATTTTCCATGATGATGAGTGTCCATCATGTCATGGCGCACGTCTTCGTCCTGAGGCACTGCGCATATACCTTCAATCAGATGAAAAGGGGGCGACAGGGCTTGGAAAAAACATTGTTGATTTTGCTGGCATGACGATCCGAGATGCGTATGACTTCATCGGCAACATTAAGCTCACGAAACAGCAGCAAGAAATTGCGTGGCCAGCGATCCGTGAAATCATCGATCGGTTGCAGTTTATGATCGACGTTGGTATCGAGTATCTCACGCTTGATCGCCGTGCCAATACGCTCTCAGGCGGTGAGGCACAGCGTATTCGTCTTGCATCACAACTTGGCTCAGGCCTTGTCGGGGCACTCTATGTGCTCGATGAGCCAACAATCGGCCTCCATCAGCGCGATAATGAGCGCCTTATTAAAACACTCACGAATCTGCGTGATCTCGGCAATACCATTCTCGTCGTAGAACATGATGAAGACACTATTTTTGCATCAGATTATCTTGTTGATATCGGCCCAGGTGCGGGTGTGCATGGTGGCAATGTGGTGGTGGATGGATATCTCAAAGATCTGCTTGAGGCAAAGAAAAATTCATCGGGCTCGATTACCCTCGATTACCTACGTGGTGATCGTATGATAGAAGTGCCAGAAAAGCGCCGAGAAGGTGAAAAAGGCACGATAAAGATCCGTGGTGGCAAGGCATTCAATATCAAGAACATGCATGTCGATATTCCGCTTGGTCGTCTTATCACAATTACGGGAGTGTCGGGCTCAGGCAAGTCGACCTTTATGTACGAGATCTTGCACCGCAATCTCCGGTCGCGCCTTGAGAAGCGCTACCGCACGCCACACACGTACAATGCTGCATCGTTTACAGGCTCTGAATATCTCGGCCGCACCGTACTCATCGACCAGTCTCCGATCGGCCGCACGCCACGTTCAAATCCTGCTACCTATACCGGCGCGTTTACCCATATCCGTGATCTCTTCGCTGCGTCGACGGAAGCACGAGCGCGCGGCTGGAAGTCAGGGCGCTTTTCGTTCAATGTGAAAGGTGGACGATGCGAGGCGTGTCAGGGTAACGGAGAAATTGCCGTTGAGATGCACTTTTTGCCAACGGTATATGTGACGTGCGACGTATGTGACGGTAAGCGCTTCACCAAAGAAACGCTCGAAGTGACGTACAAAGGAAAGAATATCGATGAGGTGCTTCATATGACGATCGAGGAAGCGCTTGAATTTTTCAACGATATTCCTGCGGTATACGATCGTCTTCGATCCCTCCAGGAGGTAGGACTCGGATACCTTGAACTCGGTCAGAGTGCAACAACCCTTTCGGGCGGCGAAGCGCAGCGCGTAAAAATTTCTGCAGAACTCTATCGTCGTCACACTGAAAAGACGATCTATCTGCTCGATGAGCCAACGATCGGTCTTCATTATGAAGACGTAAAAAAGCTTATTGAGATTCTCCAGCAGCTTGTTAATCACGGCAACACGGTCGTGGTCATCGAACACAATCTCGACCTCATCAAGTGTGCCGACTACATCATCGACATTGGCCCTGAAGGCGGCGCAAAAGGTGGTGAGCTTATCGTGCAGGGAACGCCCGAAGAAGTTGCGGCACACAAACATTCTCATACCGGTCACTATCTCAAAAAAGTATTATAGTGAGTTGCTGCACATATCAGAGAGTGGTATGGTGAAGGCTTAGAGGCTCTCAAGACTTTTTGATAGGAGGGGGACATGGAGGAGCGAGACTGGTTCCGATATCCGCCAACGTGGCGTGATGGACCGATTTTCTGTCCGAGTGCGCCCAGTGT
>CAZBQV010000003.1:27505-38470 GCA_964494235.1 uncultured Candidatus Saccharibacteria bacterium | reverse complement strand
TTTCCGTACGTCACACACCTCTTTTCTGTTGCCTGTATTATCGCCGACTATACGGAAGATGAGGACACGATCATTGCCGGTCTTCTCCATGACACGCTCGAAGATACTGATTACACAGAAGACGAGCTTGCCGGCGACTTCGGTGAGGACGTACGAGAACTCGTACTTGCCGTAACCAAGCCGCCACTTGAAGAAATATCGTCAGGAAATGTCTGGAAAGAGATGCACTCGCAGTACGCAGAAAAATTGAAAACTGCTCCTGAACGAGCACTTATCGTCGCTGCAGCGGACAAGATTCACAACATGCGCACGACGATTGAAGAGTATTTTGAGGATCATGACCGATTCATGCGCGACTTCGGGGGATCGCTCGATGATCGCATGCGTGTCTACCAGGGCATCAGCAATATCCTCAATAGCCACCTCAAAAACGATATCCTACACGAGTTTAACCACGTATTTGACGAATATAAAAATTTCATCCATGGCATCACGCAAAAAAACGGACAGTAAGAAAAAGACGACCTACAAGACCGCGTGGGATTTTGGACTTTTTTATAAAAATGCAGAGGACCCGCGCATCGAGCACGATGTACGCGCCGCAGAAAAGGCGTGTGCAGCTTTTGCAAAAGAATTTGCCGGCACGCATTTTACCGACGAGCATTCCTCGCTTCTTAAGGCTCTGTCTGCATATGAAAAGCTCTGTGCGATGCCTGAATTTGAACGACCAATGCGGTACTTCGGCTACCGAAAGGAAATCGATGCAAAAGACAGTGCAGCAGAAAAAATGCTCAATAAGCTCTCTGACCGACTTACGAAAGCGGGGAATCTCCTTGTATTCTTCGACCTTGCCCTCGGTGCAATCTCAAAAGATCAACAAGAGAAAATCCTCGCCGATGAAAAGTTTCTACCATATCGCTATTACCTCGCGCGCGCATTCTTAAATGCAAAGTACAATCTGACCGAACCAGAAGAAAAGATTCTTAATCTCAAATCACTTCCCGCAAGCCAGCTCTGGGTTGCCGGCACTGAAAAAATCCTCAACCAAAAGATTGTCCGCCACAAAGGCAAAGATCTTCCGCTCATGGAGGCACTCAATCTCGTCAGTACGCTCCCCAAAAAAGAGCGGCATGCATTGTGGGATGCATCGATTGAGGTCATCGCCAACATGGCCGATATTGCAGAAAATGAAATGAACGCGGTCGTCCTCAATAAAAAGATCAACGATGAGCTCCGTGGATACGCAAAGCCATACTCCGCAACCGTCATCGGCAACGAAAATAGCGAACGGAGCATTGAAGCACTTGTCAGCGCAGTGACTGATCGCTTCGACATCAGCGGCCGTTTCTACAAACTCAAAGCCTCAATGCTTGGTGAAAAGAAACTTCGCTATCCTGATAAAAGCGCTCCATATGGAAAGAAGATTACGATTCCATTTGATCAAGCAGTCGACACACTTCGCGAAGTTTTTTACAAACTCAACAACACGTACGGATCAATCCTCGATCAAATGCTCGAGCGCGGACAGATCGATGTGTACCCAAAGAAAGGGAAATCCGGTGGTGCGTTTTGTGCGAGCGGCGTCAATCAGCCCACCATGGTGCTCTTAAACCAGGTTGATGACATGCACTCGCTCACAACCTTTGCACACGAGATGGGGCACGCGGTCCACGCTGAGCGAAGCAAAGAGCAGCCGGTCCTGTATCAAGGGCACAGCACCGCAACGGCAGAAACGGCAAGTACGCTGTTTGAAAATCTCGTCTTTGAATCACTCCTTGCGCAGCTTCCAGAAAAGGAGCGCATCACCGCACTCCATGGAAAGATAAGTGACGAGGTCTCAACGATCATGCGCCAGATCGCATTCTTCAATTACGAGCGCGAGCTCCATGAGACGATCCGCAAAGAAGGCAGCATGACAAAAGAAGAAATGGCAGCACTGCTTCGCACCCACCTCAAGGCATACCTCGGTTCGCACGTCGATGTTTCAGAAAAAGACGGGTATTCATTTGTCTATGTGCCGCATTTCCGCATGTTCTTCTATGTGTACACCTACGCATACGGAAGTCTTGTCTCGAACGTCCTCTCAGAACGCTGGAAACAAGATGCTTCATATATTACGAAGATTGATGAATTCCTCACGGCAGGAGCGAGCGCAAGTCCTGAAGATATCTTCAAGAATGCAGGTCTCCGTACCGATCGCGAAGAGTTCTTTACGGCAGGACTTTCAGCACTTGAACGTAAAGTTCTTGAACTCGAACGCCTCGTGAAGAAGCAGAAGCGCGCTTGAGGAAAGCGTGGGGAGAGGGTATATTTTCACTACTATGTCCGGAAATGAGATACGCGAGCAGTTTTTGAAGTACATGGAGGAACGCGGCCATGCCGTCGTACCTTCTTCTGCCATCGTGCCCGAAAACGACCCAACCACGCTCTTTACCGGCAGCGGTATGCAGCCAATGCTCCCGTACCTCATGGGTGAAAAGCATCCAAAAGGCACTCGTATCGCCGACTCTCAAAAATCATTCCGCGCAGAAGATATCGAAGAAGTGGGCGACAACCGTCACACGACATTCTTCGAAATGCTCGGCAACTGGTCGTTTGGCGACTATTTCAAAAAAGAGCAAATCGAATGGATGTTTGATTTCCTCACCAATGTCGTTGGTATTCCACCCGAGCGCCTCTATATCACGGTCTTCGGTGGCGACGAAAAAAACGGCCTTCCACGCGATGAAGAAGCGCCGGGTATTTGGCAAAATCTTTTTGCACAGAAGGGAATTACTGCAGATATTGCCGATATCGGGAGTGAAGCTGCGGGCTACGAGCGCGGCATGAAAGAAGGTGAGCGTATCTTCTATTACGAAGCAAAGAAAAACTGGTGGAGTCGCGCAGGCGTGCCAGACAAGATGCCGATTGGCGAACCCGGCGGTCCTGACTCTGAAATGTTTTATGATTTCGGTACTCCGCACGACACGAAGTACGGCCCGTACTGCCATCCAAACTGTGATTGTGGCCGCTTCATGGAAATCGGCAACAACGTCTTCATGCAGTATGTGAAGCGCGGAGAAGGACAATTTGAAGAACTCACCAATAAGAACATTGACTTCGGTGGAGGACTCGAGCGTATCGTCGCTGCAAAAAACAATGATGCAGATGTGTTTAAGATCGATCTCTTTGCACCCGTCATCGCACAGATAGAGCAGCTCTCAGGAAAGAAGTATGCAGAAAATCTTGTCGCGTTTCGTGTGATTGCCGACCACATCCGTGGAGCGGTCTTCATGATTGGCGATGGGGTACTCCCATCAAACACCGAGCAAGGATACTTCGCGCGTCGACTCCTGCGCCGCAGCGTGCGCTACGCCGATATGCTCGGCGTACCCGAAGGCGAACTCAAAAATCTCGCCGAAAGTGTAATCGCAACCTATAAAGATCACTACACCAATCTTGCTGACAAGAAAGACATCATCATAAGCGCAATCCGCGACGAAGAGACTCAGTTCCGAAAAACACTCGAGCGCGGCCTTCGTCAATTTGAAAAAATTGCAAGTAAAGACATCTCAGGAGAAGATGCATTTATCTTGTTTACGACGTACGGTTTTCCGATCGAGCTCACGAGCGAGCTTGCGCATGAACGCGGCATTACGGTAGACCTCGCGAGCTTCAAGGAAGAAATGGGAAAGCACCAGGAAACCTCGCGTGCGGGAGCAGAGCAAAAGTTTAAGGGCGGACTCGCCGATCACTCAGAAAAAGTAGTGCAGTATCACACCGCGACGCACCTCCTGCTTGCGGGCTTACGCAAAGAACTCGGCGACGAAGTACACCAAGCAGGCTCAAACATCACGGGCGAGCGTCTTCGTTTTGACTTTACCTATCACGACAAAGTACCTCGTGAGGTACTTGATCGCGTTGAGACATATGTAAACGACGCCATCAGAGCAGGTGCGCACGTGACGATCGAAACTATGAAAAAAAGTGACGCTGAAAATGATCCGACCGTCGAGGGAAGCTTCTGGGATCGGTATCCAGATGAAGTGAAAGTCTATACGGTAAAAGATACCAATGGCGTCGTGTATTCGCGCGAACTCTGCGGTGGTCCGCATGTTGAAAACACCACTGAACTTTCCGGCACATTCAAGATTACAAAAGAAGAGTCATCCGCAGCAGGCATACGCCGAGTAAAAGCAGTACTTGAGTAGCACTGATGTAAGAATCTTTCTTTCGCATATTTTGAGTGTCCGCGGGGATTAAGTGCCTCTCTTCAACAATAAACGTCGGAGCGCACGAAAAATCTGCGAAAGAAAGATTCGAGGCAAATATAAATTAAATTATTTATCCACCCAAAGTAGGATAGGCGCGCATAATACATGCGCGCCTATTCTATAATGAACACACCATGCTCGGTTTTATCAAGAGCGACCGGAGCGCTTCGCTATGCGTGATTGTCGATGTCGGCGCAGGAAGCGTTGCTTCAGCTCTCACACTTTTTCGAGACAATCAGCAAGTACCCGAACTGCTTGCAGTCTTTCGTGAGCCAATTCAGGTAAAGCACACTTCGACACCAGTCGGCCGCGCTCGGGCAATGAAACACGCACTCACTGAGGTATTGCATGCCGCCGCGCGCCACACCCCTCATGTTCTAGAGAAGTATAAAATTCGCGGATACGTGCACAAGATTTTTATTTCGTGCACTGCTCCATGGGCTCAAACCGTCACGCAAATCATTCATTTTGAGCCTGAACAGCCATTTGCCATCACACGCGAGCTTGTCGATGACATTATTCAGCATGCTGAAGGGCGGACGAATGAGGCTTACAAAAAAGGGCGTGCGCGAAGTGGGCGCGGTCCAGATATGCGTACTGTAGAACAATCAGTGATCAATATCACTGCGAACGGCTATCCGATCGTCGACCCGTACGGCCACACCGCGCTCGAAATCGACATTGCGTACCTCCGCGGTCTGATTAATGAACGAGCAATCGACACATTCGAAGAAGTAACCGAGCGCGTTTTCCCACACAGCACACCTTATCCGCATACATCGGCGCTCGTCGAGTACTGTGTTTTGCGCGACCTATACCCAAAAATATCAAACGCGCTCATTATTGATATTTCCGGAGGAGCGACCGAACTTTCAGTCATGCAGCAGCACATACTCTACGAATCACATGCAGTCCTCTATGGAGTCCATGCGCTTATTCGGGATATCGCCGAGAGTGCGCGAGTACTACCAGAGGAAGCAGCAATGTACGTACGAAGTTTCTCGCAGGCACTACTCACAAAAAAACAGGAAGCCGTGCTCCAGCAGTCGCTCAAGCGATACGTTGGGTCACTTGAGCGCGCAATTCGAGAAATAACCTCTCGATACGCTTTGCCACGCACGGTATTTATTATATGTGAAGAAAATATGAGCACTTTTTTCACTGAAGCCTGCGCGCGCGCACTGACCGAGAAGGGAGGACACCGCAATAAAACGCTCGTTCCCGTTGGACTCCACAATACTCACGATCTTGTCCTCTGGAGGGATGGAACCTTACCTGACACGCGCATCGCGCTTGCTGCGCGTTTTTTCCACAAACTCCACGCATGTGGCGAAATAGATAATTAGAAAAGGAGGCGGTATACTGTTTCGTATATGGCACAGCAAAAATGGAATCTGGGGGATATTCGACCACCCGAGCGAGCAGCCCGTACCACACGAAAAAAGGCCGTAGATGCAACCAATCTCGGTCCGCGCCCATCTCGTATTGATGTAAGTGAATCTCACGAGCATACGGCACGTCGCGAATCACGAAGTCGTTCTCCTCGCAAAGGTGGAGGGCGCACCATTTTACTCATTGCCATTATTGCTGTCCTCGGCATACTCATCTTCCTCACGACCATACTCCTGCGCGGCGCAGACATTACAGTCTATCCGAAATATCGAGATGTAACCGTCCAGGCAACCTTCACCGCACTTCAAAGTCCATCTGCAGCAGAACTCGGCTATGAGCTCCTCACACTCGAAGAGATCGGTGAACGCACGGTTGCAGCAACAGGTTCAGAAGAAGCGGAAGAACGCGCAACGGGGGAGATTACTGTTTACAATGCCCACAGTACCGACAGCCAGCGCCTCATTAAAAATACTCGATTTGAGTCTCCTGATGGAAAAATCTATCGAATCAACGATTCAATTGTCGTTCCCGGGTACACCAAGGACGGATCAGGAAAAATAGTGCCTGGCAGCACGACAGTCTCGGTCTTTGCAGACGCACCGGGAGAAGCATACAATATCGCTCCCACACGCTTTACCGTCCCCGGCCTCAAGGGGAGCGACCAATTTGAGAATATCTACGCAGAATCAAAAGCGCCAATGAATGGCGGATTCATCGGTACCAAGCTTATTGTCGAAGAATCAAGCCTTGCACAGGCGCAAGACGCGATCCGTACAGAACTTCGCGAAAAGCTCTTGGGGCGCCTTCAGAATGAACGCCCATCTGGCTTTACTCTCTACAGCGATGCCGTGAAAATCGGATTCGAATCACTTCCATCCATTGATGCTGGCGCCAATGAGGCTACCGTTCGTGAAAAGGCTATTCTCACCGTGCCAATCTTTGCTGAGGGTCCGTTTGCTCAATACATTGCTCAAAACACCATCACTGAGTATGCCGGCGAAGCTGTACGCATTGAAGACCCCTCAAAGCTTGCATTCGCATACACGGCTACAAGCTCGCCCGAAGCAGCACTTCGCCAAGACAACCGCCTTGAATTCAGTCTTGCAGGAAATATCCGTGTCATCTGGGATTATGACGAAAATCAACTCCGTGAAGATGTCGCTGGGGTAGCGAAAAGCGACCTGCCGTCGGTACTGGCAACCTACCCAGCAATTGAGCGCGCAACGACGGTTATTCGCCCATTCTGGAAGCGCTCATTCCCTGAGACGCCCCAAAAAATTAGGATTATTGAGTCAGTTGGTGAGGGCGGAGAATAAGGGCTATTTGACTATATTGCCCCCTTCTGTTAGATTATTATGGTTTGATGCAAGAACAGTCCAAGGAAGACAACCTCGTATACGGCGTAGTCGAGGAGGCATTGCCTAATACGCTTTTTCGCGTTAAGCTCGACGACGGCTCGCTCATCCTTGCGTATCTTGCCGGCAAAATGAGGAAGTTTCGCATTCGCGTGCTCGTCGGAGACCGTGTTGCACTCGTCCCTGAACCATACGGCGGCAAGGCCCGCATAACCAAGCGAATGTAATTATGAAGGTCCGATCATCAGTCAAAAAAATGTCCCCGGATGACATCATCGTCAAGCGACGAGGTGTTGTGTATGTTATTAACAAGCGCAACCCGCGCCATAAGCAGCGACAAGGCTAATTCATTTCTATGCGTATCGCCGGCATCACCATTCCTGATAACAAGCAGCTTGCATTCGGTCTCACTGCCGTACATGGCGTCGGCCGTAGCCAGGCAGCTCGTATTCTTGAGGAAGTAGGCGTCGCTACAACAAAGCGTCCGACTGACATTTCGACTGAAGAGGAGAATGCAATCCGCGAGAAGGTTGAAGCGCTTACCATTGAAGGTGAGCTTCGTCGCGAAGTAACGGGCAATATCAAGCGCCTCAAGGACATTAAGTCATATCGTGGCCTCCGCCACGCAAAGCGCCTTCCCGTACGCGGCCAGCGTACCCGCACCAATGCACGCACCCTCCGCGGAGCGCGCAAGACAATGGGTTCAGGTCGTCGCACGCTTGAGAAGACGTAAGAGCGTATATCATATTATTTTGCTAATGACCTATGGGTAAGAAACGAATTATCAAAAAAAGTGGAGGATCAGATCAAAACGCTACGCGGGCACTTGCACGTATTCCTAAGAAGAAAGTGGAGATCGGTACGCTCAACGTACTTGCAACCTTCAATAACACGATTCTTACCCTCGCCGATGCAAAGGGCAATACGCTTATCAGCGCATCGAGCGGCGCGATTGGCTTCAAGGGTTCACGCAAGTCGACTCCATTTGCCGCTGCAAAGGTTGGCGAGGTGATCGGTGAGAAGGCACAGCAGATGGGCATGAAAGAGGCTGCCGTGGTCGTGCGCGGAGTCGGCGCCGGTCGCGAGTCTGCACTCCGAGCGTTTGCTGGAAAAGGTATCAATATTTCACGCATCAGCGATCGTACGCCGGTTGCGCACAACGGCCCACGCGCACCACGTGCTCGCCGTGTCTAATCAAGTTTATTTACGCATATGATAATCGGACCAAAATATAAGATCTGCAAACGACTCGGCGGCGCCGTGTTTGAAAAGTGTCAGACACAAAAATTCACGCTCGCTGAAGCACGCGGCGGAGATAAATCTCGTGGTCGCGGCGGCAAGAAGGGCGGCGGGCAAATGAGTGACTACAAAAAGCAACTCTTCGAGAAGCAGAAGATGCGTTATACATACGGCATTTCTGAGCGCCAGCTTTCACGCTACGTTGAGGAATCAATTGAGAAGAGCGATGTCCCAACAAACGCGCTTATGCACCGTCTTGAGTCTCGTCTCGATAATGTCGTCTACCGACTCGGACTTGCAAAGACACGACGTCTCGCGCGTCAGATGGTTTCGCATGGTCACATTACCGTAAATGGACGCAAGGTGACCATCCCTTCTTATCAAGTCGCTCCAAAAGAGGTTATCGCAGTCCGCGACGGCAGCAAGAACTCTGTACTTTTTGCAGCAGTGACTGAAAATACAACTCCAGCACAAGTCCCTTCATGGCTCCAGTTTGACACCAAAGCGCTTACTGGCAGTGTTTCCGCAGCTCCCACATACGAACCGAGCGAACTTCTGTTTGACCTGGAACAAGTGTTTGAGTACTACAGCCGATAGTATTTATCATTGTTAAATTAATATTTTCGTATGCTCGAAACCAACGTAACATTGCCGTCAAAGCCACGCGTCGTAAGCGAAGAGAGCTTTACCGGTACCTATGAGATTGACGGCCTTTACCCGGGCTACGGTCATACACTTGGCAATTCGCTTCGCCGCATTATTCTCTCGTCACTTGTCGGCGCTGCTATCACGCAGGTAAAAATCGATGGCGTGCAGCATGAATTTTCTGCAATCGATGGCATCAAGGAGGATGTTCTCACTATTCTCCTTAATCTCAAGCGCGTACGAATGGCAATGCATACTGAGGAACCCCTTACAATGACACTCAAAGTGTCTGAACAAGGTGTCGTCACCGCTGGAGCTATCAGCGCGCCAAGTCAGATTACTATCCTCAATCCGGATCAGTACATTGCAGAGATCACTGCAAAGGGAGTAACCCTTGAGATCGAGATGCTTGTTGAGCGCGGTCTTGGATACGTCCCTCGTGACATTCACCAAAAGGGCAAGGTCGACATTGGTACTATTGCACTCGATGCCGTCTTTACTCCAATTCGTCGCGTCAACTATGAAGTAGAGAACATGCGTGTTGGCGATCGTACTGATTACAACCGCCTCCGTGTCTTTATCGAGACCGATGGTTCACTTTCTCCACGCGAAGCACTCGAACAGTCAATCGAGATCATGATCCATCAGCTCAAGTCAATTATCGGCTTTCAAGAAAAGGTGGTTGAGATGCCAGTCCATGAAGCAGAGGCACCAGTTTCTGCGGACTCAGCAGACAATACCGACGCACTTAAGACTCGCATCGAGACACTTGATTTGAGCACCCGCACAGCGCATGCGCTCGAGGAGGCGAACATTCGCACGATCGGCGGGCTTGTTCGAAAGAAAAAAGATGATATTCTTGCCCTCGACGGTATGGGTCCAAAAGGCCTCGCTGAGATCGAGGAGGTGCTTGGCTCAATGGGCCTTGCACTCAAGGAATAATATTGATTTGAAGCACTGTTATGCGACACCACAACAAAAACCGCACACTTTCACGAACACGCCGAGGGCGAACCGCTCTCTTGCGCGGTCTTGCGGTGTCGCTTCTCGATAATGGAGCAATCACCACAACTGAAGCGAAGGCGAAAGAACTTCGTCCGTTCGTTGAGCGCCTCATCACGCGTGCAAAAACTGATTCGGTTGCATCTCGCCGTCTTATTTCTTCACGACTCGGTGAACCAAACGCAGACATCCTCAAGAAGCTTTTTGGTGAGATTGCCACAAAGTATAGTGAACGAGCTGGCGGATATACCCGCATCATCAAGATGGGGCCGACCGCAGCAGGACGCCGCGACGCAGTAATCGAACTGGTATAACGAGTATATGGCAGCATCTATGCAAAAAACAGAATACACAATCGACGCACAAGGTAAGCGCCTTGGCGCTGTTGCTGCGGAAGCTGCTGCAGCACTTCTCGGAAAGAATTCACCTGCGTTTGAAAAGCACACGGTATTTCCAATCTCAGTAAAGGTGATCAACGCGCGACTCCTCGATATTACAGAGAAGAAACGCGAGAACGAGGTCTATAAGACGTACTCGGGTTATCCCGGAGGTCAGCGTGTTGAAACACTCGGACATCTTGCGAACCGTCGCGGATACGGAGAAGCGTTGACTCGCACAATCGGCGGCATGCTCCCAAAGAACAAGCTTCACAAGCTCCGCATGCAAAACCTTTCAATCACTGAATAATTATTATGGCTACGACAAAATACATCGAGGGAATTGGTCGACGAAAAACCGCTACGGCGCGCGTTCGTCTGACGCCTGCTAAGGAGCGCAGCGTTGTCGTAAACGACAAGCCACTTGCAGAGTATTTCAATTCACAAGCGCTTGAGAATGCAGTTCTCTCGGTGTTTACGACCGACGATGCAATTGGAAACTACGAAGTAACGGTTGTGGTCAGCGGCGGAGGTATCGCAGGTCATGCAGATGCAATTCGTCTCGGTATTGCACGCGCACTCGTAAAGGAAGACGCGACTCGACGCGTACTTTTGAAGCGCGCAGGACTCTTGAAGCGTGACCCACGCAGCAAGGAGCGCCGCAAGTTCGGTCTCAAGAAGGCCCGCAAATCTCCACAGTGG
>CAZBQV010000003.1:15111-27405 GCA_964494235.1 uncultured Candidatus Saccharibacteria bacterium | reverse complement strand
CAGCAAGGAGCGCCGCAAGTTCGGTCTCAAGAAGGCCCGCAAATCTCCACAGTGGAGTAAACGATAATTTCTTATCGTTTACTCTGATCCCAGCGTATGCTGGGAATCGCCGATGTGAGCAAAGCGAACAGGCGATAGGAGGGCAAAGCGTTAGTTCGCAATCAAAAAATGCATCCTCGAAAGGGATGCATTTTTTGACATGACTGAAAAAAAGATTTATAGTGTTGCATCGATATGGTGCACAAAAAATCATCAAAAGAATCAGAAGACGATGTGCTTTTTGACGCACATGAAGAGGCGGATGAAGAATTAGTGGATCTAGAGGAGCGCGCAGAAGATAAACTCAAGGCACTCCGCGAAAAACTCGCTGCGTGCCAGAAAGAGAAACAGGAATATCTTGACGGGTGGCAGCGCTTCAAAGCAGACGTATTGAACAGTAAAAAACGGCACGAGAGTGAACGGGAGCGTGAGAAGGAACGGCAGACGGCAGCATTCATTGAAAAAATACTTCCACTCTGCGACAGCTTTGATATGGCGCTCCGGAGCAACGCAGAGGGAAATGAGTGGCGTGTCGGATTTGAACAAATTTACAATCAGCTCCTCGGCATCATCAAGTCGTACGGCGTCACACTGATTGCTCCCGAAGGTGCATCATTTGACCCACGCTTCCATGAGGCGGTATCGGAGCAGCTAGTGGCCGACGCGGCACTTCACCAGAAAGTTGTCGATGTCCTTCAAAACGGCTACGCGATCGGCGACTACCTGATACGGCCCGCGAAAGTCGTTGTCGGTAATTATGAGAACGCATAACTAAACATACTATGGCAAAAATTCTTGGTATCGATCTTGGAACAACAAACTCAGCGATGGCAATCATCGAGGGAGGTGAGCCAGTCATCATTGAGAACAGTGAGGGAAACCGCACGACGCCATCAGTCGTTGCGATCTCAAAGACAGGCGAACGCCTCGTCGGACAAATTGCAAAACGCCAAGCGGTGACGAACCCACAAAACACCATCTACGGCATCAAGCGCTTCATGGGCCACACCTTCAAGGAAGAAGCAGTCCAGCGCGACAAAACAATCGTCCCGTATGAAGTAAAAGAGGGAACCGATGGCGGCGTACAGGTAAAGATGGGTGACAAAGATTATCGCCCTGAAGAGGTGTCTGCAATGATCCTCGCGAAGCTGAAAGCGGACGCAGAAGCAAAACTCGGAGAAAAAATAACCGAAGCGGTCATCACCGTACCAGCATACTTCAACGACGCGCAGCGAAAAGCGACACAAGACGCAGGCAAGATCGCAGGCCTTGAGGTGAAGCGAATCATCAACGAGCCGACGGCGGCAGCGCTTGCGTACGGATTTAATAAGAAAAAGGAAGAGAAACTCGTCGTATTCGACTTCGGCGGCGGTACATTCGACGTGAGCGTCCTTGAAGTGGGCGACGATGTGATCGAAGTAAAGGCAACAGACGGCGACGCTCACATGGGTGGCCGTGATATTGACCAAGGCATTGTCCGCTGGCTCATTGCTGAATTCAAGAAAGCAGAGGGTATCGACATCGGCAAAGATCCGCTCGCGCTCCAACGTCTCGACGAAGCTGCGGAAAAAGCAAAGCATGAGCTCTCAACAACGGGAGAAAGCGAAATCAATATTCCATTCATCACTTCAGATGCGAATGGTCCGAAGCACCTCCTCTTGAAGCTCACGCGTGCAAAGCTTGAGGAAATTGCGCGCGAATATATCGATCGCTCAATCGAAATCACCAAACGCGCACTTGAAGCATCGCCGTTCAAGAAAGAAGAGATCGATGAAATCATTCTTGTCGGCGGCCAGACGCGCATGCCGGCAATCCAGGAAGCGGTCCGCGCACTCTTTGGCAAAGAACCAAATAAGAGCATTAATCCCGACGAAGTGGTCGCAGCCGGCGCAGCAATTCAGGCAGGTATTTTCCAGGGCGACGTCCAAGACATCACGCTCGTTGACGTTATTCCGCTTTCGCTCGGTATCGAGACGCTCGGCGGTGTAGCAACAAAACTCATTGAGAAAAACACCCACATTCCAACAAAGAAAGAGCAAGTCTTTTCTACCGCTGCGGACAACCAGACATCAGTTGAAATCCACATCACACAAGGCGAGCGACCAATGGCAACTGACAACAAGTCGCTCGGCCGATTTATCCTCGACGGAATCCCTCCAGCACCGCGCGGCATGCCGCAAATTGAAGTTACCTTCGATGTCGACTCAAACGGCGTGCTCAATGTGACTGCAAAGGACAAGGCATCAGGCAAAGTGCAATCGATTCGCATCGAAGCAACGTCAGGTCTCACCGAAGAAGATATTGAGCGCATGAAAAAAGATGCGGAGTTGCACAGTGCCGAAGATGAAAAGAAAAAGAAGCTCATCGAAGTGCGCAACAGCGCTGACCAAATGATCTACACTGCACAAAAAGCATTGACTGATCACAAGGACAAAATCTCTGAGGACATAAAGACTGCAGTTGAAGCGAAGATAAAAGAAGCTGAAGAAGCAAAGGGGAAGGATGATGCTGATGCTATTAGCGCAGCGACCGCTGCACTCTCAGCTGAAATGCAGAAGATTGGTGAAGCAATGCAGGGTGCACAAACAAATAATACTGAGACGAAGACCGACGAAAACGTCCGCGATGCCGACGTCGACACTGATACCCCAGAGCAAAAATAGTCTCACGCTTGTCGCGCTATGCTGTCTTTGGCATAATGCACAAGCACCAGATGGCCGTGTCCTTTTATCGGCATAGACCTCCCGCCCTATGAAAGACTATTACGCAATCCTCGGCGTTGAAAAAAACGCATCAGCTGAAGAAATCAAGAAAGCGTTCCGCAAACTTGCTTCAAAATACCATCCTGATAAGAAAGAAGGAGATGAAGCAAAATTCAAGGAGATAAGCGAAGCATACGCGGTGCTTTCTGATGCAAAAAAGCGTGCCGAGTATGATACGTATGGGCGCTCATATAGCGGCATGGGCGGCGC
Source organism: uncultured Candidatus Saccharibacteria bacterium (assembly GCA_964494235.1). Lineage (GTDB taxonomy): Bacteria > Patescibacteriota > Minisyncoccia > Phycocordibacterales > UBA918 > JACQKD01. The sequence continues at coordinate 24,394 of CAZBQV010000003.1, read as the reverse complement.
GCGTCCTGGATGGGGAGCAGGAGGCGGCGTAGAATTTGACCTCAACGATATCTTCGAAGGGTTTAGCGATATGTTTGGCGGATTCGGCGGCAGGGGAACAACCACTCGCGCTCGTGGCCGTGATATATCAATTGATATTGAAATATCATTGAAAGAATCAGTCTTTGGCGTCACTCGCAAGGTGCTCCTCACCAAAAATAATGTCTGCGCAACATGCGAAGGAACAGGCGCTGACAAGAAGGCCGGCGTCACAACTTGTACGACTTGTAATGGCAACGGCAAGATTCGTGAGACTCGCCAATCAATCCTTGGCACCTTTACGACCGTCCGAGAATGTAACGTTTGCGATGGACGCGGCTCTATTCCAAAAGTTGCGTGCAAAGACTGTGGCGGCCGCGGCGTCCTCAAAAGCGAAGACGAAATAGAGATTGTCATTCCGTCTGGCATAGAGAACGGCGAAATGATTCGTATGACGGGTCGCGGCGAAGCGATTCGCAACGGAACACCCGGCGATCTCTATATTAAAGTGCATGTGCAGAAGCATCCTTCAATCGTGCGCGATGGCGCAAATCTCAAAAGCGTCCTCTCGATCAAACTCACCGATGCACTACTCGGCGCGTCGTACACGGTTGAAACACTTGATGCAAATGTAACCGTGAAGATTCCTGCCGGCATCAAGAGCGGCGACATGCTTCGTATCAAAGAAAAGGGAGTGAAGGACGGCAGTAAACGGGGAGACTTCCTCGTGAAGGTCGTCATCGACATCCCCCAGAAACTCACACGTAATGCGAAAAAGCTCATTGAAGAACTACGTAAAGAGGGCATATAATAGCCAGTAATGGACATCGCCACTGCGCTTTCGTTTGCTCGTGAGTTTCTCGTCCTCATCTGTATATTCGGCGCACTTTTTGCGTATGCAATCGTGCGGGGCAAGCGTGCACTTATCGCACTTATTCTTGGTCTCTACATCGCGCTTCTCATATCGCTCGAGTTTCCATACTACGAGGCGATTTTCAATATGACATCCCGCGAAGGGAACAGTGAAGCAATGGTCACTATCGGGCTCTTTGCTATTTTCACCATGGTGAGCGCTTTTCTCGCAGAGCGCCTCATCTCATACGAATATGAGGAGCGGGCTTTTGAAGGCATTGGGAAAAAGATTCTTCTCGCGATGCTTGGCACCGTCCTCATTTTGACCTACAGCTATCATGTCCTTCCAATCACGACGATTGTCGATCCAGGAGCAACCATTTCATCACTCTTTGCACCGCGCGAGTACTTCTTCTGGCTCCTCATGATTCCTCTCGCCGGTCTATTTATTATCTAAAACTTTAATGGATTTTTTTCTTAAATTTAGTGTCGCTGAGACACTCGGTATACTTGCATTTGTTTCCCATATTTCTGCGTATCTAATTTATACATACTACATATTCAAAGAAGATATCCGCCCAAATGCTGCAAGTTGGTTTATGTGGCTAGTCGGCGGATGGGTTGAGTACATTACCTATGATGCACTTGGCGAGAGTCACTGGTCGTCTTCAGCGCTTCCCCTTGCGTGTGTTATCGGACTGACGATAATTTTAAGTGCAACGATCTTTCTTCAAATTAAAAACCGCCTTGCAAAAGAAGGAAAGAAAATCTGCTACCACGCACCAGAAAAAAACGACTACTACCTTACTGGATTCGACATATCCGCTCTCCTTATTTGGATTTACTCACAAGCTGCGGCTTTTGCAAATATCCTTGCGGTCAGTACATCAATCATTTCTTTTATTCCAATTTGGAAAACAACATACCAAACAGGAGAGGAACGCGCTACGCCCTGGGCTTTATGGGTATTTGCGTACATCTGTATGATAGGTGCTGTTCTCCTCGAAGGCGGACTAGATATTGCATACAAATTATTCTACCCAGTCTATTATCTTTTCTTACACATGGTCGTCTTGTTGCTATGTTTTAAGCAAGTTCGCAATTTTATAACGGCAAAAATTATGTTGAAAAGACTGCGCTAGTAATTTTTGAAGTGTTATATTTAAAATGTGAAACAAATATATACCTGCAAGAGTAAGATACACGGCCTGGGAATACGCATCGGTGAAGATGTTAAAAAAGGTGACTTCATTTTCTATGTGAAAGGAAAAATGAAGTTTAAAGTCAACAAAAGCAAAGCTGATGCACTTGCCAATCCAGACTGGATTGGCGTTGCTGCAAACCAATGGATCGATCCTGAAAAACCTTACAAGTTCTTGAACCATTCGTGTGATCCATCGGCAGGAATCCGTGGCCGCATTACGCTCGTAGCACTCAAAGACTTAAAACAAGGAGATGAAATCACCATCGACTATTCAACAATCGAGGGCGATCCTCAGTGGGAAATGAAATGCCTGTGTGGTTCAAAAAAATGCCGCAAGATCGTTCGATCAATTCAATCCCTCCCAGGCGATCGCTTCAAGGCCTACTTGCCGTATATTTCTACCTACTTCAAAAATTTATACTTGAGAAATAAAGCATGACAGCATCTCGTTGCATTCGGTTAGTGTTGTGTCTTGGCATTCTCTTTTCTATTGCAACAGTCTACTACTCAAAGATTGTACTCCAAGACTTTGAAATCATCACTAATCCTGACGGGATGCCAATAGTGGAAGAATAAATATGACTCTCGATCCGCAAATCTGTCAGTGGGATACAACATCAACCCTTTTTATTTTCTCTGACAATGTTTTTGGTGACTTCATATACTACTCGCACCTCCTACCAGTACTGGCACTACTGTGTCTCACTGTGGCATTACTCTGGCAAAATTGGCGAGATCCAGTTGTACAATCTCTCGCATTCATAAGCTTTGCATTTACTGCATGGAGTTTATCGGATCTCATTTTGTGGTCTACTGCATATCCACCTCATACGATGTTTTTTTGGTCAAATATTATTCATTTTGAATTACTGGTATATATTGGTGCACTCTATTTTACCTATCACTTTGTCGCACACAGAGGACTTGGATGGAAAAAGGAGCTACTCCTGCTTGCTTTATACCTTCCAATTATTTTCTTTGCCCACACCAACCTAAACTTAGTCGGTTTTGATTACACAAATTGCGACCGAGAAGCAACTGAGGGACCTCTTCTTATTTATGTATACACACTGGAACTTTTTATTGCATTCTGGATTCTTGCGATTTCTGCGTTCTACTTTTTTAAGAGCAAAACTGATGGTAGAAGAACAGAGGTTTTCCTTGGAAGCTTTGCGGTGCTTGCGTTCCTTTTTTCCTTCTCATTCGGAAATATCATGGGGACCATAGCTGATGATTGGGAAGTTGGTCAGTACGGACTCTTTGTCATTCCAATATTTGCAGGCCTCCTCACATATCTCATCATTCAATATCGGAGTGTCAATGCAAAGATATTTGCAACAGAAGCTCTTGTCGTCGGAATTATTATCCTTATATTCTCCACGCTTCTTGCCACAAACCTAGAAAATATACGGACAATCATTGTAGCAACTTCCATTCTTGTATGTTTCCTCGGTCTCTTGCTTGTCCAAAGTGTTCGACGAGAAATCAAACAACGCGAGGAAATTGAGAAGCTCGCAAAAGATTTGGCGAAGGCGAACGCACGGCTGAGGAAGCTCGACCAGCTGAAGTCTGAATTCGTCTCAATTGCATCGCACCAACTTCGCAGCCCGCTTACGTCGATCCGCGGCTATACCTCGATGATCCTTGAAGGTTCATATGGAAAAATAAACAAAAAGGTCACCGATATCGTCTCACGTATCCAGGCATCGAGCCGCTATATGGCACTTACGGTCGAAGACTTTCTCAACGTCTCACGCATCGAGAGCGGCACTATGAAGTATGCACCGAGTGATTTCGATATCTGCGATATGGTAAAAACCGTCTACGAAGACATCAAGCCCGCTGTCGCAGAAAAACAACTCGACTTCACCTTCACCTCAAACATCAAAGGCGTCTGCACTGTTCATGCTGATGCGGGGAAGGTGCGCCAGATTATTCAAAACCTCATAGATAACGCGACAAAGTACACACCGAAAGGCAGCATCTCAGTGATTCTCAATGAAGAGAAGACCAAAAAGCAGGTCGAGATCGTCATAAAGGACACCGGCATCGGCATGGCTCCTGAAACGCTCCATGAGATTTTCCATAAATTTGCACGGGCCAAAAATGCAAATAGTGTCAACGTCATTGGCTCTGGACTTGGCCTCTACGTTGCGAAAGAAATGGCTGAAAAGATGGGGGGATCTATCAAGGCGGAATCTGAAGGAGAAGGAAAGGGCTCAACATTCACCATCTACCTGCCACTCGCAGGAAAGCAATCGAAATCTTCCAAATAGCCTTGTTTTTTGCTAGTATTTCGCTATGAGCAAGAAAGTACTCCTCTCAGGGGTGAAGCCTACAGGCCGTCCGCATCTCGGTAATTATTTTGGGATGATGCAGCCCGCAATCGCGATGCAACACGAGTATGATTCGTACCTGTTCATTCCTGACCTCCACGCACTCATGACCATCCAAAATGGGGAAGAGATGCGCGAGACCATCCTCTCGGTTGCGCTCGACTATCTCAGTGCAGGACTCGACCCTGAGCACACGGTGCTTTTTAAACAATCAGATGTCCCGCAGCATACCGAGCTCTGTTGGATTTTTGACACCATCACGACGATGCCATACCTTATGCGTGCACATGCATTTAAGGATGCTGAGGCGAAGAATAAAGATATAACCGTCGGTGTCTTCAATTACCCGATGCTGATGGCCGCAGACATCCTCCTTTACGATGCAGATATCGTACCAGTAGGGCAAGACCAGAAGCAGCATATCGAATTTGCACGCGACACTGCACTCAAATTTAATAATCTCTACGGCGAGACGTTTAAACTTCCCGAAGCATCTATCCAAGAATCAGTTGCCGTTGTACCAGGTACCGATGGACAGAAAATGTCAAAGAGCTACAAAAACACGATTCCGCTTTTTGCGACGCGCGAAGAAGTACAAAAAGCCGTCATGAGTATTGTGACTGACTCTTCGGGAGAACGTCCAGAAAATGTGTATCGTATCCATCGTCTCTTTAAATCAGAAGCAGAGCTTGAGGCGATCTACGCAGCACACGCCGGCAATTACAAAGCACTCAAAGAAATGCTCGCGGAAGAGGTCGATGCATTCATCGCCCCCATGCGTGAGCGACGCGCACAATTTGCAGCAGAACCCGAAAAAGTAAAGGCAATCATCGCACAAAATGGCGAGAAGGCGCGCGCAGTCGCTGAACGAAAGATGGCAGATGTACGAAATAAAATTGGTGTAACACTTTAATATATGCAACGAACTCTCATAAAGGATTTGAAAGAAAAAGTGGGAAGCGAAGTGTCTATCTCGGGATGGGTAGACGTTGCGCGTGATCAGGGCAAGATGGCTTTTTTTGATTTCCGTGATCGAAGCGGTAAAGTGCAGGGCGTCGTTTTCGGAAAGCCAGAGGTGCTTGAAATTGCAAAGAAGCTCAAGCAAGAGTGGGTCGTGAAAGTCAGCGGCATCGTCAATGAGCGCCCAGAAAAGATGCGTAAAGAAGGGATCCAGAACGGTGATATCGAGCTTGAGATCACTGCTATCGAGATCCTCGCAGAAGCTGAATCATTGCCGTTTGATATGTCGCCAGATGGCTATAACCTTGACCTTACGACCGAGCTCGATCACCGTGCGCTCACACTCCGGCATCCGCGACTTCGTGCAATCTTCAAAGTGCAGGCAGTCATCATTGACTCATTCCGTGAATTTATGAAGAGCCAGGACTTCATGGAGTTCCAAGCGCCTGCAATTACGCCTGCGACCGCAGAAGGTGGAGCAGAGGTATTCCAGGTCAACTATTTTGACAAGAAAGCGTACCTCACACAGTCTCCGCAGCTCTACAAGCAGATTGTCATGACGGCGTTTGAGCGCGTCTTCTCGGTCAACAAAGTCTTCCGCGCAGAACCATCGGCAACCACCCGCCATATCACCGAGATTGTCTCACTCGACGCCGAGATGGGCTTTATTGATTCATGGGAAGATGTACGCGATATGTCTGAAGAGACGGTTCGCTACATCCTGAAACAAGTGGGTGAGAAGTGTGCAGAAGAATTGAAACTTCTTGAAGCTACGCTCCCAACGATGATCGAAAAGACACCGACGATGTCGCTCACCGAGGCACAGGAAAAAATCTTTACGAAAACGGGACGCGATGTACGCGGAGAAAAGGATCTCAATCCAGAAGATGAACGCACGCTCTGTGAAATTATCAAAGAAGAGACGAATTCTGACTTTGTTTACGTATACGGATATCCCACACGTCAAAAGCCATTTTACGTCTACCCAAATCCCGAGAAGCCCGAGTTCAACGAAGGTATGGACTTGCTCTGTCGCGGCATCGAGTGGCTCTCAGGAGGTCGCCGCATCAATGACTACAAGCAACTCCTCGAGCACGTAAAAATCTGGGATATGAATCCCGATGCCATCTCAATGTTCCTTGAAGCTTTTAGATACGGTGTACCTCCTGAAGGAGGATTCGCATTTGGCGCAGAGCGTATGACGATGCAGATACTTGGTCTCAAGAACATCCGCGAAGCGACGATGTTCCCGCGCGACATGAACCGCATCGACACCTTACTCAACAAACCTGAAGACGGCAATGAAAATAACGACAACGGCTAAAGCACCGAGCGGAAAGGAATACGTACGCATAGCGCTCACTGAAGGCACGCAAACAAAGTTTGTAGAACACACAGACAAAAGCGAGACACTCTCGATCGGAGCAGGGAAGCGCGCGGAGGTGACGATGCGCTCATTCCGCATACTCTGCCGATCCATCATCAGGACCGCGCATACTCACAAAATAACGAGGCTCATCATTCCTGTATCAGAGCTCACCGATTTTGCTGTATTGAAAGAGATTGATCGCGCTGAAATTTTTTCAACGATCGCAGAGAATTTCATGCTCGCAAACTACGAGTTCACGACATTAAAATCAAAAAAGCCGAGCTATGAATTAAAGGAGGTTGTACTCGTTGGCACACTCTCAAAAGAAGAAGCGCGCGGGCTCTTGCGCGGCCACATCGTGGGTGAAGAGGTCAATGTATGCCGCAGCATCGCCAATACCCCCGGCGGCGCCATGACGCCCGCGCTCCTCGCTGATCGCGCAAAAGCAGCAGCAAAAGGCACCAATGTAAAGGTGACTATTCTCGATAAAAAAGCCATCGAGAAAGAAAAAATGGGCGCACTCCTCGGCGTCGCACAAGGATCGAAGTTTGAACCACGCTTCATTGTGATGGAGTATTGGGGTGCTGGAAAAGGGAAAGAGGCGCCGGTCGTATTTGCTGGTAAAGGCATCACCTTCGACACAGGCGGTCTCAATGTAAAGCCGGGTGACAGCATGCTCGATATGCACCTCGATATGTCAGGCGGAGCATCGGTGATCGCCGCAGTAGTCGCTGCAGCACGCCTCAAGCTTAAGAAAAATGTTGTCGGCCTTATTCCGGCCGCAGAAAATTCGATATCTGGCGAGAGCTTCCGTCCGGGCGATGTGCTCATCTCAATGAATGGAAAAACCATCGACGTTCTCAATACTGATGCTGAAGGCCGCATCGTGCTCGCCGATGCGCTTACGTATGCAGAGCGCTATAAGCCGCGTCTCGTGGTAGATATTGCGACGCTCACCGGCGCAGCGATCGTCGCGCTCGGCGAGCACGCATCCGCACTTCTTACGAAAAATGATGTCGTCCGCGAAAAGCTCATGCAGCTCGGAGAAGAAAGCGGCGATTATGTGTGGCCGCTCCCCATGTGGGACGAGTATAAGCAATATACGAAAGGCCGCTTCGGCGATGTCGCAAACATCCCTGCATTCGGCAATTCTCGAGCAGGAGGGACCATCAACGGCGCAATGTTTCTTTCTCACTTTGCAGAGAATTTTCCAAAAGGCTGCGGCTGGGCGCACATCGACATGGCGCCACGCATGACGTCAACGGGAAGCGACAAACTCGCCAAAGGCGCCACCGGCGAACCCACCCGATTGCTTATCAAAGTAATCGAACAATATTAATTTTCTACTCGGTATTGTTTGGACTGATTTTAAACATCATAGGCAGGCTAGTTCTTAAATTTAGCATGATTTAAGTAGGGGAGTTCTGCTATGATGATTAGTGAAAAAAAGTTGCCAGCAGCACTTACTTAGAAAGGTAAAATTAATTTATGTACGGACTTATATCAAGTATATATTTTATAGTTGGACTATTTAATCTGTTTCTTCTATTCATGTTCATCGGAATGGCCCAGATTGCAACTGACGACTATTTGAGTAGCTTCATTTCAATGTTTATCTCAGTATATTTTCTTCTATCCAGTATTGATACTTGGCATGGAAATACAGAAAAGGGATTGCTTAGAAAAATAATATTTTTTTACGGACCAGGATTGTTGATACTAGGTTCTATTCTGTATCTTGCGCTTCTGATAATTTTACATTCCTCATATTAGAATACTTATATTTCTAAATTAAGATAAATGTGAATCCGGCAAAATCATTCGCTATAAAAACAGAGGTGTTTGAGGGGCCGCTTGATTTGCTGCTCGATCTTATCGAGAAGCGCAAGCTGCTTATTAATGACATCTCGCTCGCGGCGGTGACCGACGACTACATGGCGTATGTCTCCTCGCTTGAAGACAGCCGCATGCGCGACACCGCACAGTTTGTACTCATCGCAGCAACGCTCCTCCTCATCAAGTCAAAATCGCTCCTGCCGGTCCTCGCGCTCACCGAAGAAGAAGAGGCGAACATCGAGGATCTCTCTGAAAAACTCAAGCTCTATAAAATCTACCGAGATGCGAGCGCCGCACTCCGCACCATCTTCGGCACACACGTGCTGTATGAGCGACCATACAAAGCAGATGCAACGCCGGTTTTCATGCCCGACTCTTTCACGACACGCGAAGGAATCATGAGCGCGATGCAGGCCGTTCTCGTGAATCTTCCGAAAAAACCCGTCCTCGCTGCACGCGTCTCAGTGAAGAAAGTCATCTCCCTTGAAGAGATGATGAAGAGTCTTGAAAAACGCATCACCGAACAATTTAAAGTGAGCTTTGCTGCACTCGCACAAGGAGGAGAACGCTCACATGTCATCGTCAGTTTTCTTGCGGTCCTTGAGCTCGTCAAACAGGGGATCGTGATGGCAGAACAAGAAGCTCGATTTGCGGATTTTGAAATCAAGCGCGAAGGCGGTGCTTCAGCAACACCGCGCTACGAATAGG
>CAZBQV010000003.1:0-15011 GCA_964494235.1 uncultured Candidatus Saccharibacteria bacterium | reverse complement strand
GATTTTGAAATCAAGCGCGAAGGCGGTGCTTCAGCAACACCGCGCTACGAATAGGGGATAGAGGGCGAAAATAAGCCCCATATTTGTTATACTCTCCACATGAATCTCGATGTGCAGATTGAGGCGGTCCTTTTCTATAAGACCGAGCCAATCGCTAAAAAAGACATCGCCGCCCTCCTTGAAACTACCGTTGAGGATATTGATCGTGCATTGATAAACTTGCGCGAACGGCTTTGTTATGGTGCTATGCGTATCGTCGAAGAGGGGGATACCATCTGGCTCACGAGCGCCCCGGAGGTCGCCCATATTATTGAGAAAATTCGCAAAGATGAGCTCGCAAAGGAAATTGGAAAAGCGGGCGCAGAGACACTTGCCATCGTCCTGTACCGCGGCCCTATTTCTCGAAGCGAGATTGACTCTATTCGCGGCGTTAACTCCACCTTCATCCTCCGCAATCTCCAAATCCGTGGACTCGTCGAGCGTATCGACAATCCGAAAGATTCTCGATCGTTCCAATACAAAGCAACACCATCCCTTTTTGCGCACCTCGGTATAACTCGACGTGAGGACCTGCCTGAGTACGTTAAAATAATGAACGAACTTGATGCATTTGAGCGGGAAGCGAAGGGCGGCAATGAAAAGGAAGACGCGCCGGTAGCTACCGAGTAGAACATCTGTATGGATAATCAACCAGAAGAACAGCACGAGGTTTCATTGCCGCCCGAAATTGCATCGGAAGCACTCGAAGCTCCAAAAAACAACATGCCGACAATCGCGCAATTGAGCGTTGCGCTCGGTATTCTCGTGCTTATCTTTGGCGCATCGTATATTCCCGAACTCGCAAAAAAGGATCAAATCCCTGAGCCGCCACCGCAAGAGGCAACGGTGCAAGAAGTACCCGTCATAAAAGATCAGTTTGAAGATCTATCGATCACTGCAGGTGCCGCATATGTATGGGACGTCAAAAATCAACGCGCCCTCTACAATAAAAATGCTGGAGCACAGCTTCCGCTCGCATCAGTCACGAAGCTCATGACCACACTCGTTGCGTACGAATCACTCGACCCTGATGCGCAGGTACGTATCGGAGCAGATGCGATTGCACAAGAAGGCGACAGCAATCTCGCGGAAGGCCAGACCTTTGCACTGAAGGATCTCGCAAATCTCACACTCGTGACATCGTCAAACGATGGTGCGTATGCGCTCGCGGCTGCCGCAGGTCAAGCGGTAGCTCCGAGTGCCGATCCCGCGAGCGCATTTATTGACGCCATGAATGCAAAAGCAGAATCACTCGGTCTCTCACAATCCTTCTTCGCAAATCCTACCGGCCTCGATATCGACGGTACGACGAGCGGTAGCTACGGCTCAGCGCGCGACATGGCTTTCCTCATGGAATACCTCGTCCTAAAGCGTCCTGACATCCTCGAGGAGACCCGAGAAGCTATCTCTACGGTCCGAAACCAGCAAGGCGCCGTCTACACCGCCACAAACACGAATGAAGTCGTTAATAAGATTCCCGGCATTCTTGGCTCAAAGACCGGCTTTACGGACCTCGCAGGAGGCAACCTCGTCATAGCGTACGACGCTGGCCTCAATCGACCGATCATTATTTCAGTCCTTGGCTCTACCCGCGAAGGCCGTTTTAGCGATATGATTAAGCTTATTGAAGCAACCGAGCGTACACTAAGCACCGAATAACTATGGATGCAGATATCGTAAAAATCTTTGCGCCAGCTACACTTGCATTCGTCATTGGCGTACTTATCACGCCAATCGTCACACACTATCTTTTCCACTACAAAGTCTGGAAGAAAACTGGCGGCAAACACGCACTGAATGGCCAAGAGGCCGTTGAGTTTAATAAGCTTCATAAAGATAATGAAGTGAAGACACCGCGCATGGGCGGTATCGTCATCTGGGGAAGTGTCGCGCTTACCACGATATTCCTATGGATTGTCAGCATGATGTTTCCTGATTCTGAAGTCGCGCGCATCGACTTCTTGAGCCGCTCGCAGACGTGGATACCATTCTCGACACTCCTCCTTGGCGCATTTGTCGGATTCCTCAATGATTTTTATGACGTAAGCCACAAGGGGCAGGGGATACGCCTCCGCACGCGTCTCGTATTTGTCTCACTTCTCTCGCTTGCTGTCGGCTGGTGGTTTTATGACAAACTCGACATTACCACGATCGGTATTCCATACGACGGCGAAATCGTCCTCGGCATACTCATCGTGCCGTTCTTTATGCTCGTTACGCTCGCGCTCTATGCAAGCGGCGTCATCGACGGCATCGATGGTCTTTCCGGCGCCGTCTTTTCTACTATCTACGGCGCATATGCTGCTATTGCGTTCTCACAGCAGCAGTACGACCTCGCCGCGTTTTGTGCCACCGTCACCGGCGCGATCCTTGCATTCCTCTGGTTCAATATTCCGCCCGCGCGATTCTGGATGACTGAGACCGGCACAATGGCGCTCACGCTCACGCTCGCCGTCGTTGTCTTTATGTCAGACAATCTCGGAGAAGGGCACGGCATCGCGGTCCTGCCAATCATCGCACTACCACTTGTTGCAACAGTCCTCTCAAATCTCATTCAAATTTTTGCAAAAAAGTTTTGGGGCCGCAAAGTCTTTCGTGTCGCGCCGCTTCATCATCATTTTGAAGCAATCGGTTGGCCAGGGTACAAGGTGACCATGCGATACTGGGTTATCAGCATCGTGTGCGCAATTATCGGCATGACGATAGCCATCACCGCCTAATATGCGCCGCCACGCCGACCGCATACTTCTCGGAATCGTTATCTTCCTCGTCGTCGGAGGATTCTTTATTTTTTCATCTGCGTCGCTCGGTCTTCTCGCACGTGAAGGTGCGAGCTTCTCATCGGTTGCAACGAGCCAGATACTCTTCGGCATTATTGGCGGAAGCATTGCGCTTTTTGTCATGTCGAACATCCACTATCGCTTTTGGCGAAAGTACGCATTCTATATTTTTCTTGCAACACTCGCGCTCACGCTCTGCGTATTTATTCCGGGACTCGGCATGGAGCATGGTGGCGCACAGCGCTGGATACGCGTCGGTTCTTTTTCATTCCAACCCGCAGAGCTTCTCAAGATTGGCTTTGTCATCTATCTTGCCACGTGGCTCTCCGGCATGAAGAAGCACCTTGAGTCATTCATGTCAGGTACCGTTCCTTTCTTCAGCATTATCGGCATCACCGGTATTGTAATGCTCTTGCAGCCTGACACTGACACCTTCGCCATCATGACCGCGGCCGGCATCGCCATGTTTATCACGGCAGGTGGTCGCTGGCGCGATGTTTTTGCCTTTGCACTCATCGGCATCGTACTCCTTGCATCACTCGCACTCGTGCGCCCCTACATCAAGGACCGCCTCACAAGCTTCTTCAACCCATCACTTGACCCTCAGGGATCAAGCTACCAGGTCCGTCAGTCGCTCATCGCAATCGGTTCCGGCGGTATCGCCGGCCGTGGCTTCGGCCAAAGTATTCAGAAGTTTGAGTATCTTCCTGAGCCAATCGGCGACTCGATTTTTGCCGTCTACAGCGAGGAATTTGGTTTTGTCGGAAGCGTCATGCTTGTGCTCATCTTTTCATTCTTTGCATTTCGCGGGTACAAAGTCGCGACCGAGTCGGCAGACCTCTTCGGCATGCTACTCGTCGTCGGTTTCGTAACCATCATCATCACGCAGGCCTTTCTGAATATCGCATCCATGCTCGCGCTCGCGCCCATATCCGGCTTGCCATTGCCGTTTATCAGCCATGGCGGTACCGCCATGCTCGCTATGCTCGCGTCGGTCGGCATTATCCTCAATGTGTCCAAATACCGCAAAAAGGGGAAGATGGTGCTAAAATAAGCGTACACAAACCATGCGAATCGTCTTAACAGGAAGCGGCTCAGGAGGTCATTTTTACCCCCTCGTCGCAGTCGCCGAGGCAATCATCGATCAGGCTCGCGAACAAAAGCTTCTTCTTCCCGAGCTCTACCTCATGGGTCCCGACCCGTACGACCAGGGAGTTCTCGTCAAGCACGGCATTGCATTCATCCGCATCCCTGCAGGGAAGGTGCGTCGCTACTTTTCGTTTCTCAACATACTCGACGGCTTTAAAACACTCTGGGGAGTCCTCGTCGCAATTTGGCGTCTCATCTTTATTTATCCCGATGTCATCATGAGCAAGGGAAGCTATACGAGCATGCCCGTCATCATTGCAGCACGTCTCCTGCGCATTCCGGTCGTCATCCACGAATCAGACGTGCATCCGGGCCGGGCCAACAAATTTGCTTCTCGATTTGCGCGAGTCATCGCCACCTCGTACGAGAGCAGTGCAAAATTTTTCCCCAATAAGCAAACCGTGCGCACGGGTATTCCAATCCGCAAACATATGCTGACGCCCATCTCAGGCAACCCGCTTGAGCAGATCCACATGACTGTCGAAGGCCCGCTCATCCTCGTTCTCGGCGGTTCCCAAGGCGCTGAGCGCATCAACGATCTCATCATCACGGCACTCGATGAACTTCTTCCAGTCGCCACCGTACTCCATCAGACCGGCGAACACCACGCACAGGTTGTCGTCGAGGCAGCGCGCGCACTAACCAAAAAGCAAGAATACCTCAGCCGCTACCATGTCCGCGGTTTTCTCGATGTCGACATGATGCATGCCGCACTTTCCGCCGCCTCGATCGTTGTCTCACGCGCCGGCAGTGGCTCAATCTACGAAATCGCACTCCATGGCAAGCCATCAATCCTCATTCCAATTCCTGAAAGTATCAGCCACGATCAACGGACCAACGCCTATGAATACGCACGCACTGGCGCAGCGGCCGTCATGGAGGAAAAGAATCTCACGCCACATCTCCTCTCTGGAGAAATAGCACGCATCTTGAGCGATCAGTCAATCCAGATGCGCATGCAGGAGGCAGCCCTCAAATTTGCCCCACGAGACGCAGCGCAGCAGATCGCTGCAACCCTGATTGCAATCGGCCTTGAGCACGCGTAATATCTTTTACACATGAGCGAAGACACAGCCAAAAAACCGGTGGTGACCCGTATTGCTCCGAGTCCAACCGGACACCTCCATATCGGTACCGCTCGTACCGCGCTTTTTAACTACCTCTTCGCGCGCAAGGAAGGAGGGACCTTTATTATCCGCACCGAAGACACTGACCGTGCCCGAAGCACGAAAGAATTTGAAGATGAGATCCTCGAAGGCCTTGCATGGCTCGGCCTCACGCACGATATGTTTGCCCGACAATCAGAACGTGCGCCGATTCATAAAAAATACCTTGAACGTCTCGTGGAGGAGGGGAGTGCGTATATCTCTCGAGAGGAAAGCAAGCAAAATCCAGGAGAAGTGGCCGAACTCGTGCGACTCAAAAATCCAGGTAAGAACATTACTTTTACCGACGAAATCCGAGGCGAAATCACCTTTGATACAACCGAGCTTGGCGACATGATCATTGCGCGCGCAATTGATGATCCACTCTATCATTTTGCCGTCGTTGCAGATGATTTTGACATGGGCGTTACCCACGTCATTCGTGGCGAGGATCATATCTCAAATACGCCGCGCCAGATCCTCATTCAGGAAGCACTCGGCGCTCCACGTCCTGTCTACGCGCACCTTCCACTCATTCTTGCACCTGATCGTTCAAAGCTCTCAAAGCGCCATGGCGCGGTCTCGCTCAATGAGTACCGCCACGCAGGCTATCTCAAAGAAGCTATCGTCAATTATCTCGGACTCCTCGGCTGGAATCCGGGTACTGATGAAGAGATATTCTCACTCGACGAACTTGCGCAACGATTCGTCCTTACCGGCGTACAAAAAGGCGGAGCAATATTTAATACAGAAAAGCTCACGTGGTTTAATCGCGAGCACCTAAAACGCATGTCCGATGATGCATTTTTAACTGAGGCAGTGGCACGACTCCCCGAAGATATTGCATCACTCGTAGCAGGAGACGCTTCCGATCCAGTAATGAAAGCACGATTCGCGCGCATGCTGCCGACACTCCGCGAGCGGGTCAGTGTATTTTCTGATATTACCCTCGATGCCGAAAATGGCGAGTACGACTATGCTTTTTTTACACCAACACCAACAAAAGAGATGCTCGCATGGAAAAAAGACGCATCTCCGAACGATGCGGTCCCGCGCCTCAGCAAAGTACTCGAACTCATTGCGCAGCTCTCTGAAGATGCAGATATTGAAACAATTCGCGCAGCCATCTTTCCATACGCTGAAGAGACAGGGAAGGGAGAAGTCCTTTGGCCGCTCCGTGTCGCCCTTTCTGGAAAAGAGAAGTCCCCCGATCCGTTTACACTTATTTACATTCTAGGCATTACTGAAGCCACAAAACGCATCGCACAGGCCTGTGCTACAATTGAGGGGTAATGGGCATTCGTCGTTCATTCTCTATAGGCGTTCTTGTTGGCGGTCTGGTGGTTCAGGGCGCGCTTTTTCTCAATAACCAGACACCACTCCTTGCACAAACAACATCAGACGTCTCTGCTGAAGTTGATCGTATTCGCGACGAGATCGTTGATCGCAATGATCGCCTCAAAGAAATAGAAGCTGAGATCGCAAAGTTCCAAGCTGAGCTGCAAAAAGTCGGCGGGGAAAAGAACACCCTTCAAAAAGCGATCAATCAGCTCGAACTCGAGCGCAAAAAGATTTCAAGCGATATCAGCTACACACAAAATAGGATCGGCGCGACCGACCTCGAGATCCAGAAGCTCAACATCGAAATTGACCAGACAGAAGATGATATTGCTGAAAATAAGAACGCGATCGGCGAAATCCTTCGACGCAGCAATGAGATCGACGACACGTCGATGGTTGAAACACTCTTGAGCCACGACAACATGTCCGACTTCTGGGCAACGCTCGATGAGCTTGCACAAGTTCGCGATGTACTTGGAAGCAAAGTCATCGACCTTGCAGAGCTCCAGGCAATCCTCGAGGAAAAAGTGGGCGAAAATCGCGTGAAGCGAGAAAGTCTCGTCGATTTGAAGACTCAGTATGAAGGTCAGCAGGAAGTGCTTGAGGTCAACAAAAACGAGAAAAACGAGCTGCTCACAAAAACCAAAAATGAAGAAGCGAACTATCAAAAACTTCTTGCTGAAAAGAAAGCCGCGCAAGAACAAATCCTCAAAGAACTCCGCGACTTCGAAGCTAAGCTCAAGTTCGTGCTCGACCCTACGACCATCCCGACTGCAGGTACGGCAGTATTTCGTTGGCCACTTGAATCTATTCGCATTACGCAGTATTTCGGCGGCACCGAATTCGCAAAACAAAATGCGAGTGTCTACGCAGGCCGTCCATACCATCCCGGCGTCGACTTCGGAGTACCGCGCGGTACCAAAATCATGGCGCCACTTGCAGGCGTTGTTCGAGCAACTGGCAACACCGACGCCGTACCCGGCTGCTACTCATGGGGCAAATGGACGCTCATCGACCACGCCAATGGTCTTTCAACGCTGTATGCGCACCAAGATGTGATCAGCGTCTCCCCCGGCCAATCCGTGGGAACAGGGGAGACGATTGGATTTTCTGGCAACACCGGATACTCGACCGGTCCGCATCTTCACTTCACAGTATATGCAAAAGAAGGTGTGAGCGTACGAAAATTTAGCGACATAAAAACGGTGACAAGCTGCGGCGCAGCAACAACGCCGGTTGCAGCACCTGACGCATATCTGGATCCAATGCTGTATCTACCAGCAGCATAGAAGAACTCAGACGGGATAATCTACGGGGCTTTTCGCCCCGATATTCCGTCCTAGGATATGTCGTAAAAGATATATTGTGCGACATATAGGACTTGAGCTCCCAACACAAAAAAGCCCCATTCCCTATGAGAGATACGAACGCGTACTTATAAAAAATAATTTCTGTACATCTTCCTTCTTACAATCAATCTTTACTCTCTCCTCTTTCTTGCTCTCAAAAAATTTAAGTTGTTTGCATAACTTCCAAAAATCCCCCACCCCGATAGGGCAGTCATAAAAAATGAAATCAAAAACTAACATGGGCCGCTTCGTAGCTACGAAGCGGCCCTTTCTTCCTTGTTGTTGTCAGTCAGCATCCCTCGCAGTGTCCTGCGACGACATGGCTGCACATATACGTCGTATGTCGTCGAGCGACCTCTTCCTACAGCCTGCCAGGAAATGATCTGGTAGGCAGTCGCTTTTCTTCCCCACAAAAGAACGAGTCGCGTGAGGATATGATCGATCCGCTGGTAATCCTCCATGAAGATGAGCGTCACTCGAAGTGGTCGGCCGACCGGCACACCGGCATCTGGCCCAACCGACTCAAACTCGATAGGGATTCCGAACCACCAGCGCCAGATGTACTCCAGCATTTCACTAATCCTCCGGACGATCCATGTCGTCCGACGAGGATGATAGTCCCTCGCGAGAATCGACATGCTATCCTCGTCTGTTGCGTTTATCTGGCCGGACTATACTCAATTATCAAAAAAATGTCTACCTTTTTATGCATCAAAATACTTCTCTCCCGACTTTAGTGCGCTGACATAATTTTCAACAACTCCAAAAAGAGGTTCAGGGAAATCTTCGAGCGCGTACCAGTCCCAGCCTGCACATTTTTCCGGCTCGCGCACTTCAGGCTCGCCACTTTTCCAATCAGCAACCAAACCGATATCGACGTAGTGCTTTGGCGCGTGTGTTTTAAAATTGCTGACACAGAGAAAACGCACATTCTCTATTTCAATACCTGCTTCTTCCATCGCTTCACGTTTTGCACACTCTTCAAATGACTCAAGATGCTCAAGATGTCCCCCGGGTCCACTGTAAAGATCCGCACCATGCGCACTCATCCGCTTACCGAGTAGCACCTTCCCCTCTCGAAAGACAAAGAGTCCGATGCCGACTTTCGGCCGCTGCATATCTTCTGTCATATTTTTTCATTGTAACATTCTCCAGATAGTATGAGTGGTATACTTATTATCTGGCGGGCTCTTTTATTTACCAAGCCGCCTCTCTTAGTCAATAACCTTAATTCTATGGTACACACGACACAAAAAATTCAGATGAGTATTGCTACGGTTGCTGCGATCATGGTCGCAGCTTCATTTGTTTTACTACCACTCACTACCTACGCAGCAACGACCGTTGTACATCCTGGCGATATGGATGGCTGGGCATTTGCACAGGAGACTGCAACAGGATCAGGATCACTCGTGAATGGTCCGGAAACTCCCCCATCAGGAACAGGGAGCGCGCAGCTCATAGTCGATAGCACCGGCGGCGAAATCATCGCAAAAGCCGGATATGGCGGAACGAAGCTCGCTGATATCACCGAGCTCGAATACAGTACATATCGAACCGCAGGTGGCAGTGCACTTGCGATTGCACTTCAACTCAATATCGACAGCGATGTAACAGATGAAAACAACGCATGGCAAGGACGTCTCGTGTACGAACCGTACCACACACAGACGGTATCAACCGGCGAATGGCAGACATGGGATACGCAGAATGATGCAGCAGGTACCGGTACCGGCAACTGGTGGTTCTCAAATGGCACTCTTGCAGCAAACTCAGGCTGTACGATGGCAACACCATGCACATGGGCCGAAGTTCTCGCAGAGTTCCCTAACGCTGGCGTACACAATACGCTCGGCGCGATCGTACTCAAAGCAGGTGGCGGATGGGCGGGCGGTTTCGACGGAAACGTTGACGCACTCACCATCAATGGTGATACATTCGATTTTGAATTCGAATCACCAGAAGTCCTTACCTCACCCTCAAACAAAGATGAGTGTAAGAAGGGCGGCTGGATGACATTTAACAATCCATCGTTCAAGAACCAAGGACAGTGCGTAGCGTGGACAAACCACAATGACACTTCTGTAGGCGAGCCCGGATAATCTCCGATCTCCATTCAACAAATAGCAAAACGCCCCATTACGGGGCGTTTTGCTATTCTACAAACTTAAATCGTGGCTTCTCCACCCCGTCGATGGTGACCGTCTCTAAAAACATCGAGAGCGGGCGTACCCAAAGTGCATTTCTACCATAGTCCGGCGTATCGTAGAGCGCTTCATAGACCACCATCTTTTCGAGCGTCTCGCTGTGATGTGCAACACCGATCACCTTATAGTGCTTCCCTTTGTAGTGCTCGTAGATACCGCCGATAACAATATCTTGCATAAAATTATGTTGTCATAGAAATAATGTGTTCGAACTCTTCCTTTGTTACCGGCATCACTGAGAGCCGCTGCCCCGGCTCGAGGAGGCGCATCCTGGAGAGCATCTTTTCCTTTCGAAGATCCGAAAGCGGAATGACTTCCTTAAACTTCTTCACAAAACCAATATCAACAAGCAGCCATCGCGGATTTTCTTTCTTTGATTTCTCGTCGTAGTAATCACTCTTTTTATCAAACGCAGTCGGGTCCGGATACGGCGTCGAGACGACTTTTGCTATCCCCGCAACGCCCGCAGGATCTGCATTTGAGTGATAGAAAAGAACCTGATCCCCCACACGCATCTCGTCGCGCATAAAATTGCGCGCTTGGTAGTTGCGCACTCCTGTCCATGCGGTCCTTTTATCCACTTTCAGATCATCAATCGAGTACGAAGACGGTTCACTTTTTACGAGCCAGTACTGCATACCTCCTAGTTTACCACTCACCTCCCCCACCTTCATCTACTACTCATGACTGCTATAATGGATATTGATGGAGTTACAAACATAACATATTTATATGAGTGTACTTGATACATACGCAATGTTGATTGGTCGAGTGCTTATTGGGCTCCTCTTTCTCGTGACCGGCATCCAGGTTGCGATGGGCTTTTCTGGTTTTGCCGGAATGCTCGACTCAATGGGCCTTCCCATGACTTCGCTTCTCGCAGCGGTGGTTGTTGTCATAAAAATCGGTGGCGGCGCGGCACTTATTGCAGGATGGAATGTCCGCTACGCGTCACTCGCCCTCATGGCGTTCATCATCGCTACAATCCTCTTAGTGCACAATAATTTCGACGATCAGCTCGGCATGATGCTTAAAAACCTCGCAATCCTCGGCGGCCTTCTCTACGTCTACAAATGCGGCGCCGGATCGCACAAGCTCGTCAGCTAGACACTCCTCTCAAGAAATACGCAAAAAGCACCGCCTGAGCGGTGCTTTTTGTTTCAATGACTCTTGGAGTGGGCTTTAGATACGAGCAAGCGATTTGTCCCAACATGGAGCCGACGCCTTCCAAGGCTGTGTGCCCTGGGTCTCATAGAGATGGCGTGCGTATGCCATATTGTCCTCGAGGTCGAGGAGATCAAGACCGAGCTTCTCAGCTGTAGCAGCATGGTAGCGGGTATTGATCTGCATAACGCCGGTGTCTGCCTTGTCTACGACTCCACGGAGTACCGTACCATCCGCAAGTGTGTGTCGAAAGGTCGACTCACAACGTGCGATCTGGACCATGACAGGAATATCTTTGAAATATTCACGCACAGCCTCCTCGGTAGCGCTCGTATCGTTCGTAGCAAGGGTCACCTGCTCGTTCTTCATTTCAATGTGCCCGTATGCGGTCTCTGGTACTGCCGTAGCGGAAGAAACCACAATAATTGCTGCGACTATCGTGCTTAAAATAAGCCAATGGTCTTAACTAACAAAAAATCGGCTTGCGACCGATTTACCCTTATATTATAGCACACCTTGAGATATTGTCAATACTATCCAATCATTTTAGCCCCCTGTCAACGATTTATTAAATGGCTCAATAAAGCCATATTTGTATAAAAAATCTTGCCTCCCTACCCCTATTTTTGGTCTAATATTTGACTGGCTGTATGGCCTATTGACCATAGTTCACTCAAATCACATCCTCATTCTGCTATCATACTCCCCTATTTGAGCCAATCGATCTCTCATCTGTCTCTTTAATGAGTGCGAGAGCGCCATAGAGCCCTCCTTCGTCGCGAAATTGCGCATCAACAATAGGCGGAAGTGGGACGAGACCATCAATGAGTTCTTCTGTATGACGGACAATAGCCTCACGCGGGATCCGGGGATCCCCTACGATCATCGAACCTCCGAGAACAATCACATCTGGCGACCAGTAGACAATGGTGTTTTTGAGTCCGTGGGCGAGCGTCCGTGCAAGCTGGTCCCAGAGCGGGTCAGCTTGCGGTATTTCGTACGGCTTTTTCCCAAACCGTCGCTCAACTGCCGTACCTGAGACAATGTCTTCGAGTTCTCCGCTTTCACATTCCGGACACATGGTGCGGTCAAAATCAATAATCTGATGCCCTGGCTCAAAACCAGAACGATATACGTCGATCTTCCCGTTTACAATCCGCACGCCCCCTACTCCCGTTGATACGGTGTGGTACGCAACGATTTGGTAGCCCTTTCCTGCGCCAAAATGAGCTTCCCCAAGACCGGCGAGCGCCGCATCATTTTCAAGTGTGACCGGCACGCCGAGCATATGCTCGAGATCTTTTGCGAGCGGCTTCTCTTGCCAATCTACGAGTACATCGTCTTTGAGGAGTCCGGCGCGGCCGTCCATGAGACGGCCGCGAATACCGCCCGCAGCGCCACGTGGCCGCATATCTCCGAGCAGCTTCCGGACGGCCGCGCCGATCGCTGCAATACCCTCGTTATACGCAGCTGATGTATCAAATTTCTCTACCGCATCAATCTTCGAGAGGTCACGCGATATAGCAACGCGTGTTTTGGTACCTCCGATATCAAAAAGTACATACATATCATTCGACGATCGGCGAAATGTCCTGCCGGAAAATCTCAGACGCGCGTTCCGTGTACGCATGAATATTTTCCATATAGTACGGTGGATGGTCCTTCTGAATTTGGCCGATAACAAAATAACTCACCGCCATAAACGCAACCGGCCCCGCATCTGCCGGTAACGGTACGAAAACTCGATGCTCTTCATGACCAAATAAATCGTTCTCTTCGCCGAGCGCGATAAAACACTCGGTTAGCGATGGCACGACTGTCTTCGCATGCTTAGTCTCCTCAAGCGAAAAGACACGCGCCGACACTTTCGATCCAAACAACTCATCGAACTTGGCGAGTATCATCTCTCGAATTGTCGCAAATTGTGGCGGCACAATGAAATAAAACGAGTCATAGTCTGAAAAATCAGGGAGTACATTATTTACTTCACGCTCGATAAAACGAAAGATGTCCTCCGTACGTTCTCCTGAAAGCGCTGCGAGCATACTCATGTAGGTCGACGTATTGTACGTATACGGCTCGCGATTTTTAGGAAAAAGAAGTACGTGGTCATCGGCAACACACCGCCGCGCCGGAGCTGTCGGATTGTTCGTAAAGAGCCACGTCTCGATGCCCTGCGACGCAAGCGTCTCAATTATTCCTACCGCATGCTTCCCACCAGAAGCTGAAATAACAACCGCCGATGTGATGTATTCTCGATGCTGCGCCAAGCGCTCCTCGTACACACTCTCGCTCGCAAAAATTGCTCGAGTACGCGCGAAGAGAAATCGACCCGTTGCAAGCGCATTACCGCTCCCGATCACCAGTGGCGTGCCCATAGTACCCATCTCAAGCACAGGCACTTCAGTCTTTGCGAGCATCTCGAGCGCACCAAGCACCGCGACATCGAGCGTCGGCATCGCATCCTCGGTAAACGTCGCAAGTATGTGCCGATTGATATCAAGCATACGACATCAGAGCGTTAAGCGCCTTCTGATCTCTGCCATTGCCTCGTCCGCAGTATCTACGATCGTATAGAGCTTCATGTCGTTCTCATCGATCGTCCGATAGTCATTCTTAAGCGTCTCTTCAAACCAAGCAATAAGCGGTGACCAAAAATTCTTGCCGATAAGAATGATCGGGATTGGTTTAATTTTCTTCGTCTGTACAAGTGTGAGCATTTCAAAGAATTCATCGAGGGTACCGAAGCCTCCTGGAAAAAAGATATACACTTCTGACGAAAATGAGAGCATCACCTTCCGCGTAAAGAAGTAGTGGAACTGCATTGCATCAGTCGTATTGCTGTTGGGACTCTGCTTGGTCGAAAGTTCAATATTGAGTCCGACCGAACGACCGCCCGCTTCCTTCGCACCCTTGTTTGCCGCGTCCATTACACCGCCACCACCGCCCGTGATTACGGCAAAGCCCTCCTTTGCGAGCTGTCCTCCAAGATTTTCTGCAATCGCATACACATTGCTATCGGGAATACAGCGCGCGCTTCCGAAAATCGTCGCGGCGAGGTCATACCCGCGGAGGAGCTCAAAGCCCGACACGAGCTCTGCCATGATTTTGAAGATGCGCCACGACTCCACCTCATTTTCAGGATCAGTCGGACAGAGCAACTCTTCTTCAACTCGGCTCGCACCCGTGCGTCCGACCGGAAGCTTCGAAATCCGCTCCTCATGATGCGCAAGCGCAGATTGGCGCGGGTTCTCTGCAACTCTTTTATTTTTATTCATTCCAAACATGAGCGAACCTACCGATCATTATCGCTTACTATGTACCTAGTATACGGGATACGTACCCTGTTGGTCGACGCACATCCGTGTATTGCTCACCTTTTAAAGGAACGTATCATGCATTTGTTTTGTTATAAGCCGGAGAATAGAGCTGGAGTGAATGATGATCAAAACATTCTTCTGCCGTCACTGCGGCAAACAAATGCAGAATGGCCAACGTCATTCCTGCAAGGCAATGAAACGTCTCGGTATGTGGGACAAAAAGGCCGTCGACGGTGAGCCAAACTTCACCCCCGGTCCGCCCGAGCTCGCAAACGACCAACCCATCAAGCGCACCGCATGAGCGCCCTATCCTCACCGCCCGGCTCCGTCGGGCGGTATTTTTATATCCCTACAGCCACGGAATTTCGTACTGGGTAAACTCGGGTAGAAGTTTTTTGTCGTAGAGCAACCGCGAGATGACTTCTGCATGGCTCATCGCACCTGTGAGCGCATTATGCGGCGTCGGCTCGTCTGGAATGCCGCAGTACCGCATGATCGCATCGAGATCGAGTGCCGA
>CAZBQV010000002.1:18928-46998 GCA_964494235.1 uncultured Candidatus Saccharibacteria bacterium | reverse complement strand
GCCGTACCTTGATTGCGAATGTATCCCATAAACGTTACAAAATCACCCGCACGGATTGTGCCCGATGATCCGATACGTGAAATATTTGCTGCAACAAGATCATGCGTGCCCGTCACGACAGGAGTCGTTGGTGTTGTGGGCGTCGTCGGTGTCACCGGTACCGTTGGTGTCGTCGGCTGTGTCGGTGCCGTTGGTGCTGGAGGCACATAATTCGACGCTGCTTCTTCAGCAAAGATAATTGTCCAGAGACAGTTATTTCCTTCCGTCGTCTCTATAATGCTCCGATCGATGTCGGCACAGAAATAGATGGTCGTGAGACCAGCGCGTGCGGTCCAACGTTCAGATACCGTTTGAGAGGAACCGACACTGAGTGAGGATACGCTTTGATCTGAGCCAATACGTCCCGACGCGCACGTTGAGTTATCTATACAGAAACGTCCACGCGATGATCCGGCGGTATCAGTCCCTGAATTTCTTACAGCAGCCGACAACGTGACGGTGTCTCCTTCTCGAATCGTGCCAGACGGAGAACGTGTCAATGTCTGCACCGACAGATCAGGCGTTCCTGATGGCGCCGTCGGTGTAGTCGGTGTCACCGGTACCGTTGGTGTCGTCGGCTGTGTCGGTGCCGTTGGTGCTTGCGTCACTGCACTTACTGAAAATGCAACTGACGAGCAGTTATTTGACTCACTCCCCTCTGCAACAACTTTTCCAACATCAGCACACATATATAAGACATGTGAACCAGCACTTGTTGAGAGTGTGGCAGCGAGCGGATTCGAGACAGAGTTTGCGGGAACAGAACCAAGCCCCTGATCGGAGCCAACACGACCCGTCGTGGAGTTCAAACAATTTGCATTGTCGAGACAGAAACGTACGGTAGAGACCGACGAGATGCTTCCGCCAAGATTACGCACACTTCCAGAAAAAGTGATGTACTGTCCTTCCATCACCGTTCCCGTAGTAATACGCGCAAGATTTATGATCGAAAGATCGGGAGGAGTCGCAGTCTGTGTGTTTGTCGTTCCAGAATCTGTACAGGTCGTCGATGTCGTAGATCCGCGCAAACCACCAAATGAAGTAGTTGTCGTACATACTTCGCCGTCACTATTTGTTGATGTTGTCGTTGTTGGTTGAGTCGTTGTCTGTGTTTGGTTTTGAGAAGTTGCGTTTGTTTGCGTATTTGTAGAGCTCTGAGTATTTGTGTTTGTTGTTGTCGTGTTTGTATTTGTCTGTGTTGAAGATGATCCAACAGTAAACGTCATAGACGTGCAGTTGTTTGTGCCATTCGTATCTCCACTTGGTCGTTCAGCACAAAAATATACTGTGTGATTACCAGCAGTAGCCGTCCATGTATGCGTGATAGGTCCCTGCGACTGACCCGCACTCAATCCGCGCACTGAATACACAGCAGTCGAATTTATACACGCAGAGGAATCTATCGTGGCATCAATACAAAATTTTGCCTGACTTGTCCACGGAAAAGAACCACTGACTACCGCCACTGTGCCAGAAAAAGTTACGGTGTCACCGACGGAAATTGTGCCCGACGGAGTACGTGTAAAATTTTGCGCAGCAAAATCAACACCTCCCCATGTTTGTGCAGTGAGCTGCGTTTGGATACGCAACACTTGCTCGAGCAAAGTTTTGATAACTTCCTGTGCGCCTGTCGATTGAGCATGCGCGGTAAACGCAAAAAGAAATACGAACGCGGCGGGAATAAGAAATTTAAATAGCTTCATAAGACGGCTTTGATAAATAATTTTTTGACAACAATCCAACATAAATATGGATTAGTTTAATCGTAGCAGTGTACGTAGTGTTTTATTTCTCGCTTTTCCCTTGTGTGTGGATAGTTTTTTATTTTTTTCTATGCAGAAAAATTAAAACACTGCGTCATTTTGACGCAGTGTTTCATGATACGTGAGAAACTAAATAAGTGGCTTAAAAGCTAGTTATGTCGGATGATTTTAGCTTTACATAGAAGCTTTCACTGCCATAAAGTGTGTATGTTCCGTCACCTTTATCCTGCGCATACACCTCTACTTCCTGACCAATGTGCGTTTCGAGATCACCAATTCCATCGAGTCCGAGCACCGAACCAACCGTATCTCGGCTCCAACCCATGAGCACCGTCACATGCTTTCCATCTACCACGACATAGCATTCTGCATCGGCGAAGCATCCTGTATTTACTTCTTCAAGTGTTCCAGAAAATGTTTCTGCTTTTAATTTTCCTTCAACATCAACATCTCCATTTTGATCTTCAGGTTGAGCAACTCGTTCACTCTGTTCTTGAATTTCCTGATCAACATTCTCCATCACCTCCTTACCGGGAGCCATGTATAAGTACGCACCTCCTGCAATAATAATTAACGCTCCGGCTATCAAAATATATTTCATAGACGGACAGTATAGCAGAAATTCTTTTGCGGCAAATGAAGACTGAATGTTAGGTAGAAATTTTTCGGATTATGTCTTCGACAACCACATCAACATGCTCATTTCCGTTCACGATCTCATCGGACCATTTCTCGTAGAGCACTGTGCGTTCCGCATACAGTTCTGAAAAGGAGCGGGCTCCGATACCTATGATGCCGCGTGGTGCATCACCAACCCTATCTTCTAAAACAGATTGAGGAACTTTTAAATAAATGATTTTTGATATTTTTTTAAGATGCTTCATCGAAGCCTCTCGATACACCACACTTCCGCCTGGAGATACGACAAGGTTGTCGCTAATGTTTGTCTCACCTATTACGACCGCTGACTCCTTATCAAGAAAATCTCCCTCACCAAATTTCTCTACGATCGTCGGAAGTGGAAGACCGTACATTTCCTCAATAATCTTATCGAGTTCAATAAAATAAAAATTTATTTTTTCAGCAAGACTTCTTCCGACAAATGACTTTCCTGCCCCCGGCATACCGATGAGTGTGATATTCATACTGCGTATTTGCAGTATACATAAAAAAGAGGGAGCTCGTACTCCCTCTTTTTTAATTCACGCATCTATGCATTAATGCCCACCGCCACTTTCTATCTTTCCATCAAAGATAGTAGGGTCTGCCGGACCATCAACTTTGAGCACCCCCCATGCACCACGATCGAGCCGAGAGAGTGCGTGATCCACTAGAATGTAGTTTCCGGGATAATCAACCGTGAATTCGACTGCCGCAGCACCGCCTGCAGGAATGAGTGTTGTCTGCACGCTCTGTGCTGGCGGACTCACAAGATCACCTTCTCGATATACTCGATCAAATATTTCTCCGATGACGTGAAAGCTTGAGATGAGATTCACTCCGCCATTACCGACATACATACGAACTTTCTCACCGACACTTGCCTGCATGTTGTCAGCCAGTGCTCCGGTCCTTCCATTAAACACGATGTACTGTGCGTCACCATCGAGCATTGCCTGCGGATCAAAGAGTTGTAACCCTTTGCGGCCAAGCTTACCCGAACTATAAAATTCACCTTGCACAACATAGAATTCCTTATCAACTGGAGCGAGTCCTTCGGTAGGCTCAACCAAAATGAGACCATACATGCCATGCGCCATGTGATTTGCAACATTTGGATGAGCACAGTGATAGATAAAAATGCCGGGATTAAGTGCCTTAAATGTGATGGTCTTACTCTCACCCGGCGCAACCATTGTCGCCGCAGCACCGCCTCCCGGACCCGTTACTGCATGAAGATCAATCGAGTGATGGTGCAAGCTCGATGGGTCATTGTGAAGCGTGAGTCGCACAGTGTCGCCCTCGCGTACTCGAATAAATGGTCCTGGGACCGTTCCATCAAACGTCCAGTAATTAAACGTAACACCATCTGCCATCTCGCCAATTACCTCTTTTGCAGTCAGCTCTATGTCTACCACGTGCGCTTCAGTGTACGTAAGCGGCTGCGGTATATCATTCGGATTACGTGCAATATCCTCTACCCGCTCAAACGAATTAAACTTCTTAAAGAACTGCACGACATTTGCAAATGGGAGCATCGGCCCATCACTTGGACCATATGTATTCATTGAAAATGGATACTGAAACGCGTTCGGCAAGCCATTTGGTATATAGAATGCAATCGACACACCGATAAATATGCTGACGAGCGCAGCCGTGATTTTCCACGAATGAAACCGCCGCAATACAAGAAAAATAAAGACCGCAGCAAATGCGTACGCAATAAACAACCCAAACCCCTGCACCAGATACTGCCAGAGGTACGAAATGAGTTCCATACTATATATAAATAAATAGTGACGTTAATAAGGAATCCTACATTCTTCAAAGCAGTGCGCATTCCGATTGAGTCGATAGACGCGCTTTTGTCCTTGCGGCTCGATCTCAACAGCATTCACCGAATGAAGTACTTGCAAGTGGTGAGTGATCGTCGGCTGCCTGAGCTTCATCTTCTCCGTAAGCTCGCCAACGGTCATGCCCTCTTCTGCCTTTCCCAGCATGCAGACTAAATTGTAGCGACTACGCTCACCGACAACCTTGAAACAGTCGGGGCACAGCTCTGCTTCTTCAGATACAGCGCGTGGTACCCATGATGGTTTCTTATATGTACGCGATATGCTCTTTTTTTGTACACCAAGACGCGTTTTCCCCAGTTTCTTTTCTTTCATAGATAGACATCTATATTACAATATATCGACAATTATCAATATATCATGCGCACTTCTATGAAAACCACGTCCCCTGTCCACAAGTCATCACTTACCACCATCGTCAAACGTGATGGATCTGTCGTCCCATTTGATCGCGAAAAAATCACGATTGCAACTGAGAAAGCACTACGCGCAGCGGGAGAATATAAGAAAGGGGCCGCACAAAAAATAGCACGCGCCGTTACGCGCAAAATCGCGACTCGCCTCCATCGGGATCCGCGCTTCGTTGTTTCTGTCGAAGGAGTTCAGGACGCAGTTGAAGCAGAGCTTATGCTTCAACACTTTCCAAGCTCTGCAAAAGCTTACATTCTCTACCGCGCAGAACGCACGAGAAAGCGCGGATGGAAACCGGACATTCCCGATCGGGTGCGACAGCTTGCAGAAGAGAGTAAGCGTTACTTCGAGGGAAATCCGCTCGGTGAATTCGTCTACCTGCGCACCTACGCCCGCTGGATTGAAGCTGAACAGCGGCGCGAGACGTGGATAGAAACCGTCGACCGATACATATCGTTCATGCGCGAAAATCTCGGAGAGAAACTTTCAGACGCAGAGTACCGCGAAGTACGCGAAGCGATACTGAAGCATGAAATTATGCCTTCGATGCGACTCATGCAATTTGCCGGCGATCCTGCGCGCCGCTGCAACACCTGTGCCTACAATTGTACCTTTATCGCTCCCACTACACTGACCGACTTTGCCGAAATCATGTACCTATCAATGCAGGGCTGCGGCGTCGGTTTTTCTGTAGAAAGCCAAACGATCGAACAGCTCCCCCAGATTCAAAAGCAGACACACAAAAAGCATCCAACGCACGAAGTCGCTGATTCAAAAGAAGGATGGTGTGATGCACTCACGCTCGGCCTGCAGACTTGGTATCGCGGCGACGATATCGATTTCGATTTTTCGCGCGTTCGTCCCGCAGGCGCACGACTCAAGACCATGGGCGGGAAAGCGTCGGGGCCAGAACCGCTCCGCTCGCTTCTTTCATTTGCGCGGGAAAAAATCTTTGCACGACAAGGCCGACGCCTCCGTTCGATCGATGCGCACGACATCATCTGTAAGATTGGAGAATGCGTTGTCTCTGGCGGAGTCCGCCGTACCGCAATGATCAGCCTCTCGGATCTCGATGATATTGATTTGCGCGACGCAAAGAAAGGGCAATTTTACCTCAATGAGCCACACCGTTCAGTTGCAAACAATTCCGCAGTCTACGAGACGCCGCCATCGAGTAATAATTTACTTGATGAGTGGGTTGCGCTCATGAAAAGCGGATCAGGCGAGCGCGGCATATTCAACCGAGGTGCACTTGCCGAAACAATGCCGAAACGACGGCATGCATATTTTAAGAAAGTCGGATTCCTCGACACTGACGGCGTCGTGCGAGGCCCCATCGGAACAAACCCCTGCGGCGAAATCATTCTTCAATCAAAACAATTTTGCAACCTCTCCGAAGTAATTGCAAGAAAAGACGACACACATGAAAGTCTGATTCGAAAAGCGCGACTCGCCGCGCTTCTCGGCACCTACCAGTCCACGCTTACGCATTTTAATTACATATCGAAGGAATGGGCACGCCATTGTGAAGATGAGCGACTCCTCGGTGTGTCGGTTACAGGCCAGTGGGACAGCGCCGCTGCTCGTGACCCCAAGACGATGCGCGCAATGCGAGATATCGCAGTACAAACAAACGCGCGCTACGCAAAACGATTCGGCGTCAAACCATCGCTCTCGGTTACCGCGGTCAAACCATCCGGAACCGTCTCGCAGACATTCAATTGCTCTTCTGGCATCCATCCACGACACGCAAAGTATTACATCCGACGTATCCGAATCTCCGCAACTGATTCTCTCTTTCGGATGATGAAAGACCAAGGTGTCCCGTATCTTCCAGAAGTTGGACAGACAGAGCAAACCGCGAGCACGTTTGTACTTGAGTTTCCGATTGAGTCTCCCGACAGCACCGCATTCAAAGACGACGTCTCTGCGCTTGAACAGCTCGAGTACTGGAAATCAGTCAAACTCAACTACACTGAACATAATCCCTCTGCCACCATCTCCGTCGGTGAGAATGAATGGATCGAAGTGGTCAACTGGGTACAGAAGAATTGGAACATTATCGGCGGTCTTTCTTTTCTCCCGCGATTTGACCATGTCTATCAGCTTGCTCCGTACGAAACAATCACGAAAGAGCGATACGAACAGATCTCACGCAATTTCCCCTCGATCGATTATTCTCAACTCATTGCGTACGAGCATGCCGATGAGACAGAACAGAAGCGTGAACTCGCCTGTGCTGGCGGAACATGTGAAATTGACATGATTATACCCGAACTCCCACTCACTACAACCTAATATGCTGTACACGCGAAAGGGAGACGATGGACTTTCAGGACTCTTCGGAACCAAAGTGCGTTTTTCGAAAGATAGCCAAATCTACGAGGCGCTCGGTACGATCGACGAACTCAACTCATTGCTCGGCATATGTCGCGCAGCTGCGACAAGCACTCATACTGCTTCCCGCACACCACACATCATTCACACAGTCCAAGAATGTCTCTTTATCATTCAAGCAGAGATAGCTG
The DNA here is from genome assembly GCA_964494235.1 of uncultured Candidatus Saccharibacteria bacterium. GTDB lineage: Bacteria > Patescibacteriota > Minisyncoccia > Phycocordibacterales > UBA918 > JACQKD01. Next base: position 39,744 of record CAZBQV010000002.1, on the reverse strand, counting down.
GAGCCGATCACGCGATCCACAGAGCGCATATAACTGGCCTTGAGACAACTATTGCCGAGATCGAAGATAAAATTAAAAATCCTCACGCATTCATCATTCCCGGAACGACGCTCACGTCCGCACTCTTTGATTTTGCGCGCTCAGTCGCGCGTCGCGCCGAACGTTCCGTCATCAGCATTCAACATACTTATGCCGTAAGCTCCGAATCACGCACGTACCTCAATCGCCTCTCAAGCCTCCTGTACGCACTCGCACGCGCGACTGCAGCGGAAGAAAGACGGACTGAATTATCACCATCATATAACGCATAATACCTGTATGAATAAAAAAACTTTATGGAGTATTGTCGGAGCAGGTGCAATTGTCGGCTTTACGATCTTCGGACTTACCTATATCACCGAGCAACCGCAAACCCAGCAAGAAGAGCGCGCACATATACAAAATGACGAAGGGCACATATCGCTTACAATTCAAGGTCTTCAAGCATACGAAACAGTTTCGATTTCAGAACACCAAATACTCCTCGATGTCCTCACTGAACTCAATGCAGCTGATCGAAATCTCCAACTTGCAACAAAAGAGTACCCTGGTCTCGGCACACTCGTCGAGAGTATGGCAGGGAAAACAAATGGCTCTGATAACAAATACTGGCAATACAAAGTCAACGGTGTCATGCCGCAAGTTGGTGCAGATCACTACAAACTCGTCGACGGAGACACGGTTGAATGGAATTTTGTAACTTCAGAATTTTAGCACATGTCCACTCGTCATCTCATTATCGCGGCCTTCCTCCTTGTCCTTTTAGGCATCGTCGTGCGCTTCCTCCCTCACCTCCCCAACATGACTCCGATCACGGCCATCGCCATCGTGAGCAGTATGTATCTTCGCAGACATCTCGCGCTCATACTTCCGCTCGGAACACTTTTCCTTTCAGATAGCGCAATCGGGTTTTATGAATGGCGAATCATGCTGTCGGTCTACGGCTCATTCGCACTCATTGCACTCATGAGCTGGTACATAAGCAACCGTCCCAATCCACTTCTTACTACCGTAAAAATCACCGCGTCGTCATTTATATTCTTTCTGATTACCAATGCTGCAGTCTGGGCATTTTCTCCATGGTATGAAAAAAGCATTGCTGGCCTTCTCTATGCCTACGAACTCGGCATACCATTTTTCCGCAATATGTTTATCGGCGACCTGCTATACACATTCCTTTTCATCACCGCATTTGAAATCTACCTCTTGCTTAATACAGCACACGCACCACTACGTCATCGTTTTCTCTGGCGGAGGGTAGGAGATTCGAACTCCTGAAAGGTTGCCCCTTACCGCCTTTCCAAGGCGGCGCACTCGACCGCTATGCGAACCCTCCTCGTTTCGTACACATTCATATATATGTAAGTGCACGAAACGATTTTCACACAAAATCATATAAAAAGCGAAAGGGCGATCTCCGAAGAGATCGCCCTGATTTGAGTTCGTCCCCTTCCTAGTGGGAGACGAACTCGGCGCGGGTGCCGTGCCGCGGGTCGTACCGACGCACACGGTGCCGCTTCCAGCTCCGCTCCGAGCGGCGCCAGAGGCGGCCGCCGAGCCCGAAGGGCTCGAGGTGGTACTGGCGGCGCGAGCCGATGCGCTCGCCGCCTCGCTGCGCGGCGGCCACGTCACCCGTGCAGTCGGCCGTGCTCGGGAAGAGCGCGGCCTCGACGTCGGCCGACGTGTCGCGCATGTTGCGCGCCGGCAGAATGCCGAAACTGTGGACGTAGATGCAAGCCATGAAGAGCCCCCTCTTTTGGCCGCCACAGAACGTACTGCGGCTATCTAATATAATAGCATATTATATATAAAAAGTCAAGTTCACTCCTACTTCACGTCCATATCGCGGAGGATGCGGATACGATCTGCAGCGGGTGGGTGCGTTTGGAAAAGTCCGCCGATGCGCTGACTAATACTCTTCTTCCCTTCGGCTCCAAATGGATCAGCGATAAAAAGATGCGCCGTTGCGTGATTTGCCTTCTGCATCGGGCGGCTATAGTGGGAAATTTTTTCGAGTGCTGACGCGAGGCCTTCAGGATAACGCGTAAGGAGTGCACCGGAGGCATCAGCGAGGTACTCGCGCTTTCGAGAAATTGCGAGCTGGATGAGCTGCGCTGCAATCGGCGCAAGAATGATGCCGATGATACCGAGTATGAGGACGATGGGTCCAAGTCTGTTGTCGCGATCACCTCCTCCGCCAAACATACTCATGCGCAAGAATATATCTGCAACGATTGCGACAAATCCTGCGAGCACGACTGCGACGGTCGAGACGAGCATGTCGCGGTTGCCGACATGTGAAAGTTCATGCGCGAGCACACCTTCAAGTTCCGTCCGATCGAGGATCGAGAGGAGGCCGGTCGTAACGGCAACTGCCGCGTGTTCAGGATTGCGTCCGGTCGCAAAGGCATTCGGCGCAGGATCATTGACGATATAGAGCTTCGGCATCGGAAGCCCTGCGGTGATTGAAAGATTTTCAACGATTCTCCAGAGCTCGAGATGCTCATTCTTATCAACCGGCTTTGCTCCCGTCATTTTTATGACGAGCGTATCAGAAAACCAGTAACTTCCCACATTCATCACCAACGCAAAGATGATTGCTGCATAGAGAATGTTGGCATCACCGAGATAAAGCGAGATGAACCAACCAAGGAGAATGACTCCCACGAAGAAAAATGCCATGAGGAGCCATGTCTTTGCAATATTGCTACTTTGATGTGTATAGAGTGTCGCCATATATTAGTTATTTTTCTGTTCTTCAGTCCATTCAAGAAAGAGCCGCTTCTCAAATCCGCCCTTTCTCTCAAGATTTTCTTTCAGAGCAAGCGCAATGTCTGCTTTTGAGAGTTCATATACCGCTGCGCTCGCATCGAGGACAATCATCAGATCCGCATACTCATTGAGGAACTCTTCTCGAGATTCAGCACGCGCAAGCTCCCCTGCTTCTTCTTTAATCTTTTCAAACAATGCCTGCGTATACGCAACATCATCGAGTACACGCACGTGGTACGCCGCTCCCGTTTTTTCTATCTTCTGCGGCACTAAGTCTCGGATCAGCTTATGGTGAGTGACCCGCGTCATACGTGTGTGATGTTAGAAGGAGACTTTTACCGGCTCGCGTGCTGCAGCCTCATCTTCACCGAGCTCAAAGTATTCGCGCTCTTTGAAGTTGAACACCTTACCGATGATGTTTGACGGAAATGACTGCAGTGCAATGCCGAGATCACGAACATTACCGTTATAAAAGCGTCGAGCTGCCTGGATCTTGTTTTCGGTGTCCGAGAGTTCGCGCTGGAGTTCAAGGAAATTCGTGTTTGCCTTGAGGTCAGGATAGTTTTCTGCCACGGCAAGAAGACGACCGAGCGATTGTGTAAGCGCGCTCTCCGCTCCCGCCATCGCTGCAATCTGTTCAGGAGTCACATTTGTTGGATCAACGTGCACTTGCGTAGCCTTTGCGCGCGCTTCGGTAACCTCATCAAATGTGCTTTTTTCATGCGATGCATACCCCTTTACAGTCTCGACAAGGTTCGGGATGAGATCGTAACGACGCTTGAGCTGCACATCGATATCAGCCCACGCTTCCTGCGTGCGCTGCACGAGTGCGACAAAGCGGTTGTAGATAAAGACAGCGTATCCGAGCACTACAGCTGCAATACCCAATACGATATAAAGTGGATTCATAGTAGAGAATGACTAAATAATTACCCTCCCATTATATCATTTTCGTCAAGGAAATCGACGAAAATAGAACGCGCCCCTTCCTCCGATACCGGAGGAAGGGGCGCAGCCACCTCAGGGTCGCCTTCCTATGAAGATGCCTCGATAGATGGAATTGAACATATGAAATGAATAGAAGAACAGAAAGAGTACACCAACCGAGCGACTCACCGTTTCGCTCATGGTGTAATAAAACGGCAGAAATATGAAGAGACCAAACATTGCATACATCGCGACCATGAGTAGATACATCAACACGCCATGGACGTAGAGATGATTATAGATTTGGTGAAAACCGTAGACGGTGACGAGAGCTGCCAGCACAGCGGCAACGATCAGCAAATCCGCAATCATGGTGGACCTCCAAAAATTACTAAGCCTATTAGAACATAATTATAAAAAATATCAACATCAAAAACAGCGTCATTTTGACGCTGTTTTTAGTGCGTGGTTACCTGGACGAAATTACATCATACCTCCCATTCCTCCCATACCGCCCATATTTGGCGCAGCTGGTTTTTCATCTGAATCATCTTCAGCAACCGCCGCTTCGGTAGTGAGGAGAATACCCGCTGCAGATACTGCACGCTCAACGCCACTCCGCGTTACCTTTACCGGATCAATAATGCCAGCCTCGATCATATCGTCCACCATCACATCCTGCGCTGCATTGTAGCCCGCATTCCCCTTTCCACTTTTCACCTTTTCAAGAATCACCGAACCATCATCTTTGCCTGCATTCATTGCGATCTGACGGAGTGGTACTTCAAGTGCGCGGAGCACGATACGGTATCCGACAATCTCTTCATCGGAAAGCTTTTTCTTCTCAATGTCTTTTGCAACTTCTTGGGCAGCTTTCACGAGTGCGACACCACCACCAGGCACGATACCTTCCTCAATTGCCGCTTTCGTCGCATTGACCGCGTCCTCAATCTTGAGTTTGAGGTACTTCATCTCAGTCTCAGTCGCCGCGCCCACCTTGATGACCGCAACGCCACCTGAGAGTTTTGCGATACGCTCTTCGAGCTTCTCCTTATCAAACTTAGAATCTGTTTTTGTAAGCTGTGCGCGAAGCGCCTTCACACGATCCTTGATTTCAGTCTTCTGTCCCTTACCATCAACAATGACCGTGCTGTCTTTTGTTGAGACCACGCGCCCCGCTTTACCAAGCTGCGCAATCTCAGCATTCTCAAGCTTCAGTCCCACCTCTTCGGTGATTACTGCTCCACCTGTCGTCACGGCAATATCCTGGAGCATCTCCTTCTTTCGATCGCCATATCCAGGCGCTTTAATCGCAAGTACCGAAAATCCTCCGCGCAGCTTGTTGAGCACAAAGGTTGCGAGTGCTTCACCGTCGACATCCTCTGCAATAATCACGAGCTCTTTCTTGCCGCTCTGCGCGAGCTTCTCGAGCAATGGAAGAATATCCTGTACCGCAGAGATTTTTTTGTCAGTAATGAGAACATACGCATCGCGGTATTCCGCTTCCATGCGTTCTGAATTTGTCACCATGTACGGCGAGATGTATCCGCGATCAAACTCCATACCTTCGGTGAATTCCGTCTCAATACCAAATGACTGCGACTCCTCAACGGTTACGACGCCATCCTTACCGACTTTCTCTATCGTCTCAGCAATCTTTGCTCCAATTTCTTCGCTCTCTGCTGAGATCGTCGCAACCTGCTTCACCTCGTCACCTTTGCCAATCGGCATCGCCATATCGCGGAGTGCAGCAACCACATCCTGCGCAGCGTGTTCCATACCAGTGCGGATTGCCATTGAATTGAGGCCCATGGTCGTCTGACGAAGTCCCTCCCCGACGAGCGCCTGCGTGAGGACCGTCGCAGTCGTCGTGCCGTCTCCCGCGGTATCATTTGTCTTATTCGCGACTTCCTTGATAATCTCCGCGCCCATGTTCGCAAACTTATCCTTGAGCGTGATCTCCTTTGCGATCGACACACCATCGTTTGTCACCACTGGGGCACCGTATCCCTTGTCGATAATGACGTTGCGTCCGCGCGGACCGAGTGTCACCTTCACTGCATCTGCAACCGCATCTACACCGCGCTTGAGTGATTTCTTTACTTCCTCATCAAAAATGATTTTCTTTGCTGCCATATGTGCTTGTATGCGTTAGTCCCGAATGACTGCTAATAGATTTGATTCGCCGACAACATAATAGTCTTTCCCACCGATCTTCACTTCTTCATATCCATATTTCGCAAATACCACCCGGTCGCCGACGACAACCTCGAGCGCAACGCGTGCGCCATCAACATACTTTCCAGCGCCGACCGCGACCACAACACCTTGTTCCGGCCGTTCTTTGCTGACGGTATCAGGAATAATGATGCCTGAAGGAGATTTGGTGCCAAGCTCATCCTCAGTGAGCGGACGCACCACAACACGATCACCGATCGGACGGATACCGATACCAGGTGTAGTCGTTTGTGTGCGTACGGGCGTCTTCTTAACAGGCTTTTTTGAAATTTTCTTCACAACTTTCTTTCCTTTTTTTGCCATAGAGCGCACGATAAAAAATTACACCACTACTAATGCGGGCGCATTATACGGCAATTTTTGATCTTTTCAAAATGTATGATGTTATGCATCTACGTAGACGATATTGCGAGGATGCCCATAATCTGGTAGGATATTTTCGACATGGAAACTATTGTATCTGGCCTGGGTCCTATCCTGCCGTACATACAGATTATCCTCTCCGTCTTGCTTGTCGCCGCAATTCTCTTGCAACAGCGCGGTTCGAGTCTCGGAGGTGCCTTCGGTGGCGATAATTTTAGTGCTACTTTTCACAAGCGTCGTGGCGCTGAGCTTTTCCTGTTTCGAGCGACTATAGTACTCGGAATCCTCTTTGTGCTTTCTGCATTTCTTGCGCTCGCTATATAATACTAGTTCCCGTCGTTACTAATCCCCTAACATCGACATCTCGATCCGAGACGCATTATGCGTATGGACACCTCGTCACCCCTTCCTCGTGCCACTACCATTGACCGTGTATTTGGCTTCATAGAAGCTCTTCCATCAAGCGATCGCTTTCTACTCAAGACGGCGATTGGGATTTTCTTTGGTGCGCTCATCTGGTTTGGCTTTACTCTGAATGCGCTTTTCCTTTACGATATTCCTTCCTACGGAGGAACGCTTCGTGAAGGCATCGTTGGCACTCCGCGATTCATCAATCCGATTCTTGCCGTCACGACCGCCGATCAGGATCTTTCAACACTCGTATACGCCGGCCTCATGAAGCTCGACGCCAATGGAAACCTCGTTCCGTCTATCGCACAATCAGTCACAGTCTCTGATGATGGCCTCGTATACAATGTAGTGCTCCGTGATGATGTGTCGTTCCATGACGGCGTACCACTCACGACCGACGATGTTGTCTTCACCGTCGAACGCACGCAGGATCCGGCACTCAAGAGTCCGCTTCGCGCGAGCTGGGAAGGAGTCGCAATGGAACAAATTAGTGCGCACGAAATGAACTTCGTCCTTCCAGAAGCATACGCGCCATTCATAGAAAATCTCACGTTAGGTATTCTTCCGAAACATATTTGGGGAAACGCGACAACCGAAGAGCTTCCCTTCAGTCAATACAATAGCGAGCCAATCGGTGCAGGACCATATGAAGTCACCGACATCAAACGCAACAGCTCAGGCATCCCCGCATCCTATGAGCTCACTGCGTACGACGACTATTTTGCGGGAACACCAAAGATAAAGACGCTTCTCTTAAACTTTTATCCGACGGAAGATGCGCTTGTTGGAGCGTTCACACGCAAGGAAATCGAGAGCGCTGGCGGACTTTCGCCAGCTTCGCTCACGCGACTCGCCGACGCAGGAGTACCTGTTTCGTACATGAACACGCCGCTCCCGCGCACCTTTACCATCTTTTTTAATCAAAATGAGACTCCTGTTTTCCGTGATGCGGCTGCGCGCAAAGCACTCGGCATAGCCGTTGATCGTGACAACATCGTCAAACAGGCACTTGGTGGATATGGCATCGCAATCACAACACCAATTCCTCCCGGTTTCAGCACCGTTGTCGAGCCATCAACTGCTTCAAGTACGCTTGACGATGCGCGTGCGGCGCTTCGCGACGGTGGATGGCGTTTCAATGAGGAATCTTCACTCTGGGAAAAGACGACTGATGACGGCACGCTTACGCTCCAATTCAGTATCTCAACCTCGAATGCACCTGTCTTCCAGCACACCGCGGAACTCCTCAAAGAACGATGGGGAGAACTCGGTGTGCCTGTAACAATCAAGCAATTTGAGCAATCAGATCTCACCCAGACCGTCATCCGTCCGCGAAAATACGATGCGCTTTTATTCGGCACCGTTGTCGGACGAGAGCTCGACTTCTTCTCATTCTGGCACTCGTCCCAACGAAATGATCCCGGTCTCAATGTCGCACTGTACGCCAACATCACGACCGACGCACTCCTTTCGGAAGCGCGACGGACCGGTTCACCAGAAGATCGAGCCGAGATTCACCAGAAGTTTGTAAAAGAAGTACAAGAAGAGATGCCTGCCATATTCCTCTATGTACCGACCTACACATACGCGAGCGCATCCAAAGTACAGAATGTCTCACTCACAGGAATCGCGCGCGGAAGTGAACGCTTGAGCACGATTGACGAGTGGTACATAGAAAAAGATTCCGTTTGGCAATTTTTTACCGATTAATTACTTCGACACATTTAACGCACTAACACATTCATTATGACAACACCAACGACAGAACAATCAAATCGCCCCGCTCGCCCACAGGGCAACCGTGCGCGCGCGCATCGTGATAATCGAAATGCGCCACGAAGCGGTGGACGTCCAAGCGGCAACGGCGGAGGTCGTTCACGCGGACGAGGTAATCGCGGCGGAGGTCAAGCGCGACGCCCACGCAATATGACCAACCCTCCCCTTCAGCACCGCAACACGACAAACCCTGATGCGGTCGTTATTCCACCACTCACCGATCCTGATGCAGTACGCATCATTCCAGTCGGCGGTGTTGAAGAAGTAGGAAAGAACATGCTCCTCGTTGAGACCGCGGACGACATCCTCATCTTTGATGCAGGCTTTCAGTTCGTCTCAGACGAAAGTGACGCACCAGGCATCAACTACATTCTTCCCAACACGCAGTATCTCGAGCAAAACAAGCACAAGATCCGCGGGCTCGTTATCACGCACGGCCACCTCGATCACATCGGCGGGATTCCATTCCTCATGGAGCGTCTTGGCAATCCGCCAATCTACACCCGCTACCTCACGTCACTTATGGTATTGAAGCGACAGGAAGAATTTCCGCACCTGCCGAAAGTCGACATGCACGTCGTTGAGCCATGGCAGCGCGTAAAACTTGGTAACACCTACATCAAAACATTCCCCGTCACACACTCGATCCCAGACTCGATGGGTATTTCAGTCGAAACAAAGCACGGCAACGTCGTTATTTCGGGAGACCTCAAGCTCGACCACGTTGACGGCGATCCGAGCCCAACAGAAAAAGAAGTGTGGGGCACCATTGGAAAAGACAAGAACATCATGTTTATCGGCGACTCAACAAATGCCGAAAAGACAGGTTTCTCTATTCCTGAAATCCGTGTACATACCAACATTGAAGAGATCATCCACCAGGTGAAGGGTCGCCTCATCATCGGTACGTTTGCATCGCAGTTTGCCCGCATGATCCATATCATCTCGATCTGCGAGAAGCTCGGCAAGAAAGTCATTACCGAAGGCCGCAGCATCAAAACCAACATTGAGATTGCACAAAAAGCAGGCATGCTGACGATGCAAAAAGGCACCATCATTCCGGTGCAAGAGATCGACAACTACCCTGCCGACCGCATCGTCGTTCTCTCTACCGGCGCACAAGGAGAAGAGTTTGCTGCACTCATGCGCATCGCGACAAAAAAGCATAAGTTCATCAACCTCAACGAGCGCGACACGATCATGCTCTCGTCATCGGTCATTCCCGGAAACGAGCTTTCGGTTCAGAAGCTTAAGGACAATCTTTACCGCCGTGGTGCGCACATCATCCACTACCGTGCATCTGACGTCCACTCAACAGGCCACGGAAACTCGGGCGAGCTCGTCTGGATCAACCAGCAGGTACATCCAACCTTCTTCATGCCTGCCTACGGCTACCACTCAATGATTCGCTGCCATGCATACGCAGTACAAGAATCAGGGTTCCCGAAAGAGAACATTGTCATTGCTGACAACGGTTCTGTGATTGATATTAAGAACGGTTCTGAGCTCAATGTACACAAAGAAAAAGCACCGACCGAAATCATGATGGTCGATGGCTTTACAGTGGGCACCCGACAGGAAGTCGTGATTCGTGATCGCCAGTCGCTCGCGCAAGACGGCATGTTTGTCATTATTGCGACGATCAACACCAAGACCGGTAAGCTCCGCAAGTCTCCCGACATCATCTCGCGCGGCTTCGTATACCTTCGAGAATCTCAACAACTGCTTTCTGAAGCACGCATCCTGATCAAGCGCACCGTTGAGAAATCAACTGAAAACATGCACCCGGTCAACCTCGACTTCGTAAAGGATCAGCTCACCGATACCGTCACCGGCTTCTTGCTCCAAAAGACCAACAAGACACCGATGGTCATTCCCGTACTCATCGGTATTTAGTAACGTATGGCATCACCCGTCCTCAGTGAGCTCAAAGGACGTACGCGCGGCGCACGTACATTCCGCATGATCTATGTGGCAATGCTCCTTCTGTCACTCCACTGGGCAGTGATCCTCTACGTCAACTCGACCTACCTCAAGCAATTCGTTTCAAACGAAGCAATCGGTACGCTCTACACCATCGGCTCAGCGCTCACGATTATTGGATTCCTCTTCACCTCGCGTATCTTGCGAGCGCTTGGCAACTACCGTCTGACACTCGGTCTTGCTGCGGCGGAATTCATCGTGCTCATCGGTCTTGCATTTGCCGACTCGCTTCGCGTAGCAATCCCACTCTTCGTACTGCACCAGGCGATTGTCCCGCTCCTGCTCTTCAACCTCGATGTCTTCACCGAGCGCCTCATCGGAAAAGATGAGTGTATCACGGGTGGCAAGCGCGGACTCGTGCTCACCATCATGAGTATCGCCGGAGCTATTGCGCCGCTCGTCTCGGGGTACCTGCTCGGAGACGAGCTCACGCCGCGCTTTGTGCTCGTGTACCTTGCGAGCGCGGCATTTCTTGCAGCATTTATATTTGTGATCGTCCGCTTTTTTAAGCACGTATCAGATTCTCCGTACCACGACATAAACGTACTCGCCGCGCTTCGACGCTTCTGGCTCGTACGCGATCTCCGCTTCGTATTTTTCGCACATTTCCTCCTGCAACTTTTCTTTGCATGGATGGTCATCTATGTCCCGCTCTATCTTGCAACTGTTATCGGATTCTCATGGACCGACATCGGCATCATTCTTTTTGTCGGACTCACTGCATACATCATCTGCGAGTACCCTATCGGTGAGATTGCTGACCGATACATCGGAGAAAAGGAGATGATGGCTGCAGGCTTCATCATCCTTCTCGTCTCAACGTCGTACATTGGCTTCCTTAAAGCTCCCCTCATCATTCCATGGATTATCACCATGTTCATGACGCGCGTCGGCGCAAGCTTGGTTGAGGTGACGACTGAAAGTTATTTCTTCAAACAAACAAACGCAGGCGACGCAAATATCATCGGCTTCTTCCGTGCATCACGCCCACTCGCCTACATGCTTGGCGCACTCTTCGGAAGCCTCACACTCCTCTATGTCGATTTTGATTATGCATTCTTGTTTCTCGGTCTCCTCATGATCCCCGGCATCATTTTTGCAATGCTTATCAAAGATACGCGCTAACTTCCAAGCTCGTATCGAGTACCAATTTTTGATACCAGACCTTCTTTAAGGAGCGCTGCGAGCTGCATATCGACGCGCACCTCGTCGATATCGACGAGCACGCTGGCGAGCTTTGCTTTTGAAAGCGCTCCATCTTTGAGTGCGCGCATGAGTGCGCCGCGGATCTGCCGATCCGATCCTTCGAATTTTGATTGCTTCGTATAGTGCTTGCTTCGGACATTTTGATTGCCGTGCTTCTTTTTTAAGTGTGATCCGTAGTCCATGAGCGCCGCGTACCATGCGCGCGGATTTTCTCGATCGAGCGTCGCATCAATCCACACAAAAATATCTTTATCTGGAATCTGATCTTTTCCGTTAAAAAAATGCCGCAAGAAAACCGTTCGGATATTTGTTTCGATAATCGGGACTGCGCTGTTGTACGCAAACGCAAGGACAGCTCCTGCGGTATACGGCCCAATGCCCGGAAGTGCTACGAGCTCCTCTTGTGTCTTCGGGAATTTCCCTCGATACTCCCGCACGACTGCCTTTGCACACTCATGGAGCATACGCGCGCGACGATTGTATCCAAGCCCCTGCCACGCGCGGAGCACATCACCAAGCGATGCGTGCGCAAGTGCGTGCACAGTTGGAAACTGCTTGAGGAACGCGCGGTACTTTTCTACGACGCGCTCAACCTGCGTCTGCTGCAGCATGATTTCAGAGACAAGTATCTTGTATGGATCATGTGTTTTCCGCCACGGAAAATCACGTCCGTATGCACGGTAATGTGTATAGACTTTCTTCCGAAATGCCGCGATTGAGCGGGCGTTCATCACGACCTAGTGTAGAGGCAGTAAAAAAATGGTCAAGCAGCCGCGTCGCGTACGGGGACATCAGGTTCGTTTGGCACGATAATGAGTGCGATCACATACGCTAAGACTCCTGGAAAAAATCCAGTAATAAGAATCCCAAAGACCGCAAAAAGACGAATCAGCGTACTGTCCGTATCAAAATATTCAGCAAGTCCGCCGATAACGCCGCCGATCATTCGATCGTGCGTACTTCGATAGAGTCGTTTTCTCATGCGTTCACTCTAGCAATTCCGCGCGGGCGAATCAACTGATCTCATAAATGACGTCCTTTCGTTCGACGATGACTTCCCACTTCATACGCTTTGCATGCTGATAGAGCGCGAGATTTGGATTAAAGCAGATCGGGCGTTCAACCATTTCGAGAAGTGAGATATCCCCTTCGGTATCACCGACTCCGATCGAATCTTCCCTGGTCACGTCTTCCTTTTGAAAGACACGGTTGATAATGTTTGCTTTATTTGCGATCAGATGTTCATCGATCACAGCTCCCGTAAATCGATCCTGCGGACCAATCTCGTACATGCGGCCATATACTTTATCAAAACCATATGACGCGCAAAAATCATCAAGGATTGTCTTCGGAGATTGCGAAATCGCAACGAGCATATACCCGTCATGCTTTAGTTCAGCAATCAAATCACGCGTATAGCGGTACACGCGGCGGCCGGAATCACTTACGACTTCCCGACCAATATCCGCAAGCGCCCCGTAGTGCACACCCTGAATGTGCGTGCGAAAACTTGCAACCACTGCATTAATATACGTCTCGTATGCACCTACACGGTCACGCCACGCACGGTGTGCCTCATCGTACGGTTCGCGCGCTTCTTCCGGAAACACTCCCGCATCAATCAGACGCTCGACAAGCTCAATGAGGAGACTTGAGCGAAACACCGTGCCGTCAATATCAAAAAATGCAACCCGTCGTTCCATATGATTAGTGTATCAAACGCGAGCAGCTCCGAGTGGATTCTCCGAGCCTACGCACATTCAATGAAGGTCGCGCCAAGTGCGCGCCATTCCTCTTCAACGAGCACACGCTCATTGTAAATGCCGCGATCAGGCCAATCCGCTTCTGAAATCTGAATCGACAGGTCAGGAAATACTTTTTCAACGTATGCGAGGTGTGCCTTCCCGCTCGGGAGTGTATATTCCATGATTGCACCGACTGTCGGCATATGCCCTACCGTTATGCCATCAAGCAACGATAGGATGCGCGTCCACGACCCCGGCGTGCGCGGCCGAATATCCGGCCACGAGATTTCGACACCACGACGGAGGAGTTTGTAATACACGTACTCATGCGCCTGGAGCGGAAGCTGATTGAGGCTCGCTGAAAATTCGTCGCGAATCACATAGCGGAGTCGTACCGTATTTGTGCTTCGCGGGCCATTCTCCGCATCAATTTCAAAATCGGGATACACTTCCGCAGCAGTGTGTGCAAGTGCGGACGTCGGGACATACCCCTGCTTATTTTTGAACGCGACATACGACCACTCCTCGCCAGCATCGAGCACCATGAGCATATCACCATATGAAAGTGTGGTGATTTCTGTGTCATGCGCAGCATCCGGCGTTGTACGCACAGGCACACGTTCATGCGCGCAGTACACAATAGTGTTTTTTTTCGGCAATCCATTCGTGACAACAACACCCGCATCTGCAAATTGAATCGGGGGTTCTTCGTGTTGCTGTTCACGCAATGGACGCAACACAGTATCAGAAAGAAGCTGTTGATCGCGCGGTGTCGGCAAGTAGAGCGGCTCGGTCGGCGTGCGGTCAGCATACCACCCAAAAAGCATGTAGACGGCAAATGTATAGAGATCCTCGATGACAGCCAGAAGTACCCGCATATCGTGTCGTATAAGAAGTGGCTGCACTATACCACCACGAGCGGTTTTTGGCACGGACAGGGCTCCTAGTGCGCTTTCGGCCACAGCATTGCGGCCTTCGGATAGACTTTTGTCAATGGATGATCGGCGCAATCGTGCCTTCTGGCAGGGCATATATCACGCCCATAATGCACGAGGCGATGATTGAACATCCACCATTCGCGCTTCGGCATAATCTCCATAAGATCTCGCTCGATACGCACCGGATCAGTATAATCAGAGAGATCGAATCGTATTGCAAAGCGGCGCACATGTGTGTCGACCGCTATTCCTTCTGCGGTACTCGAAAGATTTGAAAGCACAACATTTGCAGTTTTCCGCGCAACGCCCGGCAAGGAAAGCAGTTCCGGCATTGTGGTAGGGACATTCCCTCCGAAATCGCGCGCGATGATTCTTGCTGCACCGAGAATATTTTTTGTTTTATTCCTGTAGAAACCGCACGTAAAGATATCTTTTTCAAATTCTTTCGGCGTCGCTTTCACATACTCATCAAGCGTCGGATACTTTTTAAATAGTTTCTCTGTCACTATATTTACTCGCTTATCCGTACACTGCGCAGAAAGCTGCACAGCGACTACAAGTTCCCAGGGATTCGAGAAATTAAGTGCGATGATTGCTTCCGGGTAAAGCCGCTTCAAAATGCGATTCATTGCCCGCACGCGAAGCGTACGTTCTTTTTTCTTTCGCGCGTTCACGATAGGTGCTTACTGCTTTGCGTGCGCATCAAAATCCGCTAAGACTTCGCGCGCATGGAGCGCAGGCTTCACGTCGGTGTAGGTCCTGAAGACAGCTCCATCCGGACGGACAAGAAATGAATGGCGGAATGTGCCCAGATACTCGCGGCCCATAAACTTCTTCTTACCCCATACACCATACGCGCGCACGACCTTTTTCTCGACATCTGAAAGAAGTACAAACGGCAGATTGAACTTGTCGCGAAATTTGATATGACTCGCCATCGGATCCGTACTAATCCCCCACACCGCTATGCTTCGCTTTTTAAAATCAGCGTGGGTATCACGAAACATCTCCGCCTCCACCGTACATCCTGGCGTGTTGTCTTTTGGATAGAAGTAAATAAGCGTCCAACCTTTCTGTTCAGAAAGTGTATGATCTTTACCATCACTTCCCGGGAGCGTGAAATCAGGCGCACTCATTCCCATCGAAACTTTTTCCTTCGGAGCTTTTGCAACCTTCTTTTTCTTTGGAGCAGTTTTCTTCACTGTCTTCTTCGCAGCTTTCTTCGCAGTCTTTTTCTTCTTCACATGTGTTGCCATGCGGAAATTCTAGCACACCGTCTATGTGCGTCGAATACGGAAATATATAGTACGGACCATGCTTCCGAGAACAATGAGTACGACTGCCGCAGTGAGAAGCGGTCCCACAAACGGCACATATGAGAATAGGCCGAACACCAGCGTCCCCACAAGCGTCCATTTCAGCGTTAGTACGGCATGACCCTCAATGAGTCGCGCGAGCGCAACGCCGAGAAGGATCCCTCCGAGCGACCATGCGACTACGCATAGGAGTGTCAGCGCCGATGCGAGCGCAATACCGATCGGCATGCCAATGACCGTAATGAGCGATATCACAACTGCAACCGGTACCAAAACGACCGTCGCAAGACCAATAAATCCACGTTTGCCGAATGCGTGAATCGTCTCGCGCATAAACGGATCAAGTTTCTTCTTAAAGAGGAAGAGGTAGACGAGTGATGTGAAGAAGAGAATGAGGAGCGAAAGGATGCTGAATGACGAAGCTTCAATCGCGGCAGAGCTCTCTTTCTTTGTTACATCACCCGCAACAACCGAGCCGGGAGCGCGGGTGATATCCTGCAAGCTTCGGTATTCGACATCACCATCAATGTTGGCCCGATCACCGAGCTCAAGCGGACGAGCGCTCGCTACAGAAACATCTCCCATCACTGGACCGTCGATGCGGATACCTTCTGCGCGGCCGGTTATCGATCCGCGCACCGTGCCCTCAATGCTCACCTCGCCGCTCAAAAAGAATACGTCGCCGTCGATGCGCGCCGTTTCGAGAACTCGCACAATCCCTCCGAGAATGATGACGTCCCCTTCTACGTCGCCGGAGATCGTCGCCTCTCCGCCAGCTACGCGCACATCATCGCCCACCGGACCAGTAATCTGTATTGATCCGCCGACCACGACCACATCTTCTGCCACTTCACCAGAGAGCGCGATGGTGCCGCCAGCGGCGTAGAAGTCTCCAGCAATTGCTCCCGACATTGAGATGGTGCCGCCAGCGGCGTAGAAGTCTCCCAGCACTTCCTGTGATTCATTTACCGCGACCGCTTCGCCACTACGCAATACAGGTGATGCCGCGATCGTAAACGGAACCGAAACAATAAGAATAAGTGCGATAACTGCACCGATAGTGAGAATCTTTTTCATATTCATCAGTATACCTTTTTGCACGTTTTTTTATTGGAGGAATGTAGAAAAATATGAAGAAAATATAAATTGACTTTTATATATAAATATGCTATAATATAAAAAGATTGGCTCGTCACGGGAGGAGAAGGTGGCCAAAAATCGGCTTGAAATTCAGCCTCTCGGACGAGGGGCAAAAATTGCGGACACGCTGATGTGGCCGCTCATGTGGATTCTCTGCGTGTGCGAGCCTGCGCCGCAGCGGACCCACTTCTGGAACAACCAAAAAATCCATGCGGACGAGGTGGCCTTCTTGCAGGAAGCGGATATGCTCCTCCTCTTCGAAGGTATTCCGACAGCAACCCGGCGCTGGTTAGGGAAGATTCCCATCTTCCACATGCCACTTTTCGGCGGTTGGCGCGACTACGTCGTGGTCGAGCCGCAAGCGAAGCTCCGGCGCGAGACGTGGTACGTCGGATGGATCGCATCCGACGACTGCGCAGGAATCTCGCAGATCCCGCTTAAAGGACCTGTGCGAGTCCTGATCGGTAAGAATCCGGTCCGATTCTTCGGTCTTACCGAAGATGGATCACAGATCCGCATCAAAGAGGTCGGGCGAGGAAGAATCGGGGATCGCGGACCGTTCAGGAATGTCCCACTTCGATGATCGACGCCGGCGCGCATGCGCGCCGGCGGTTTTTTATTTCTTCTCAAACAACTCCTTCCCCTTCTCCCACATTTCTGGATGATCATTCTTCAAGAGCCAATACCACCACTCCGCGCCCCAGAGATACTGCCGCGCAAAACGTGTTTCCTTTGCATACTCAATAATTGAATCAAATTTCTCTGCATCCATGCGCGTGAACTGCGTTTCGATCGGCACATCAACCACTGGCTCAAGGAGCCACGGCTCTGCCGAGAGCTCAATCAAAAGGACTGGCTTCCTACCAAAAAAGAGCGCAACGAGATTTTCTTTCACCCGATACATCGCCGGCGGAATGAGCGTACGGAATTGTCCAAGGTGCGGATTCCAGAAATATACGTACACGCTTGTTCCAAATACATCACCCGCAGTATAGGCGCCACGCCATGTACCAAGATTGCCGCTGTCAGTCACGAGGATAGGACGCGATGCATCGAGCGAACGTACGAGCGCGATTTCCTCGTGAAGAAACGCTTCGTCGAGATCGCCGCAGTGCTCGTGCGCAAAGACTTCAAGATACGGTTCGTTCTCTACCTGCCAGTAGATAATGTGCGGCTCGTCTTTGTATCGCTCGACAACTGCAGTGATGTACGCACGGATCTCCTCTTTTTGTTCCTCCCACGAAAGTTCACGCGCCCACCCCGGCACATGACACTCAGGCCACCGCGGAAGCCTGCGACCAACGCCCAGTATCACATCGGCTCCATACGTTTTTGCCTCCGCAATCTGATAATCAAGCGCAGAAAAATCATACGTATCTTTTGTATTTTCAACCATCGACCAGTGTGCAGCGAGACGCAGGTGGCGCACACCGAGATCAGCGAGAATCGCTGTGTACGTCTCCTCCATATCGAGTCCGAGTTCTTCCACATATGGAGTATTAAATGACATGCCATACGTAATAGTCTCAGGCACTACTTTGTACATCAGCAAAAAAAGTACAAGCGCGCAAACCGCGATAATTCCAAGCAGCCAGAGTATGATTTTTTTCCAATGCCGACGAAACATTTATTTAAAGAGTACGAAGAAGCCCAAAGTAATAATCGCGATAAAGACTGCTTTGTGGATGATCTCGCGCGTCGTACATCTCCCCTCACTGCAAATATTCGGTCCATACGGACCAAGCAGCAAACTGAAGATAAAGATGAATACGTACTGCAGACCGCCGAGTGCTTGCACCACTGACACATCACCGAGCTCAGTTGCCTTGAGCACCATGATCGACGCAAATCCAGCAATCACTTTATTAACCAAAACGAGCGCGCCCGCACGCTTCCCCGTCGCACGAGTCTGCGCGAAAATCTTTATTGCGTACGCAGGAACCAAAAGAAGCGTAAGTGCAAATACAACAAACCCGACACGGCTCCAAAAGAAACCGTCATCAAAGGAGGTGGTATTGAAGAGGCCTTTAATGACCACGTAGTGAAATGCAAAAAAGACACCCGCGTGCATTGAGAGCAATGCAGTTTTCCATGAGAAGCGCATCCGCGAAACAAAGGCCGTACCGACCGCAAGCAAAAGAACACCGAAGAGGAAGTTGTGCGAGAGTGTTGCATCGAGAAAGAGATACGCGAGTCCGTATGAGCTCACGGCAGACACAGCGCCGACAACCGGCACGACATCCGATGCGTCAGCTTCCTGGAGCGCCGTAAACATCGAGACGAGCGCGTAGAAAAACGTGTACGCAGCAAGCATCGAGAGTGCGACAACCGTCAGTGATGGAAAGCCGACGTTTGTCAGGCTTGGAAATGAGACCCCATCGAGTGGCACCGGCACCCACGTAAATGCGTACACGCCAATTGAAGCTGCCGAAAGCACACACATATAGAATGCGTACACAAACGGCTGCGGAAGCACGTTGCGTGATGTGACGATGTACTTATCCAGCAACGCAACAATCGCATGCATGATCTGTGCTGCGACCGCGAGAATAATCCAGACTGCCATGTGCTTATTTTAGCACTGCATTCCGCTCAATGATCTCCTTATACACGTATGCAGATGGCCGGACCGTACGTTCGAGTGTCTCGTAATTGATTGCGATCAATCCGAAACGTTTGCTGAAACCTTCTGCCCACTCATAGTTATCGAGAAGCGACCAGTACATGTACCCGCGCACGTCAGCACCTTTCTCCAGAGCGACGTGCATGCAGCGGATCAGGCGGGTGATGTAGTCTGCACGCATCGTGTCTTTCTCATCTGCAATACCGGCCTCTGAGACCCAGAGCGGCTTCTTGTAGCGACGAAGCATGAGGAGCGCATTACAAAGACCTTCCGGATATATATCCCAGCCCATGTCAGTCTTGGGATACGTCGCACGATCGCCGAATTTTTTGTGCTGATAGTAATTGACGCCGATTGAGTCGCACTTCTTGTAGACTTTTCGAATCACGCTATGTGTTGAGAGCCAATTCATCAGTGCAGCGCGTAACTTATTGATCGGATTCCAGTTTGCGTGGAAAAGCACGACGTGGTGGACGATCCCCACTTCCGCACCAAATGCAGAGCGTTTAATCGCGTCGTACGCAAGATTGTGCGCGCACACCAATTGACGGACAACTTTCCGGTACTGAAAGAGATGTTTGAATGCGAGCTTCTGCCCCGACACTGACTGGCGATGATGGCTGCGCTTAAAGATACTGAAACCCGTCCATCGGCGGAACGGCGGCCACACACCCGCAAGCCATCCGAGTGATGCATACACGGTCGGCTCATTGATAGTTGCAAAGTGTCGGCAATCATTACCGAGCTTCATCGCCACGTACCCGCAGTAGCGTGCAAAAATCTCCGGCGCATCAGAGTGAAGGAAACCGCCCTTATCCGCAAACCACTGCGGAAGCGTGAAATGCCAGAGCGTAATGAACGGCTTCAGTCTGCGTGCGCGGAGCGCCGCGAGCACTTTCCGGTAGTGCTCGATCTCCGCTTCATTAAACTTCCCCTCCTCAGGCTCGATGCGCGCCCACTCGATAGAAATGCGGTGACAATTATGCCCAAGTTCTTTCGCAAGGTCAAAGTCTTCTTCATACCGATTGTAGTGATCACATGCGCGACCACACGGCGGCACACTCCCTTCGCGCGCCGCCTTTGCCCAGTCGACATTCTCTATACCGCCTTCCACCTGGTACGACGCAGACGCAGCACCCCAATAAAATCCTTCCGGAAACTTTAATTCTTTCGATTCTGACATGAGAAAAGTATACCAGACGTGCGTTTATCGGAACGCAGACGGCGCGAGGTATGCACGCCACTTCTTATAGAGCTCAGCAGTCGCGATAATATCGCGCACATTGTAGCGTGCAATGTCTTCATACTTTCCCTCTCGAAAAAGCGTCGAAACATCGTC
>CAZBQV010000002.1:17212-18828 GCA_964494235.1 uncultured Candidatus Saccharibacteria bacterium | reverse complement strand
CGACCATTGAATGTCACGAATGCATCATACGCTTTCGCGCCCGACCAAAAATCTGCAAGCATGTCGCGCTCACTCCGCACCTTGAGTGTCGTCACACCATCGGCAATCTCACCTGAAGCACCAGGCGCTTGGTAGTAGACCACGTTCTTCTCTTGTTCAAGATCATGTAAGCCGATTGCAACAATCGAGCCGGTCAGTGGAGAGAATCCCAGTCCGTCTTTCAGGTCTGTGAGTTCTGCAGCGCGCTCTTCCTCACTCTTTGCAGTGCGATCGATCCAGCGCGAAAGTACGTGCTGCGTTGTCTCATCGAGCGCGTCCCACTCCTCTCCGATCGTTTCAATGTCGAAAACAAGCGTTCGCATTATGCGCGCGATGAGCTGCGATACACGAGCAACACCATGATAATGAATGCGAAAATAACCGCAGCCATGAGCGGAAAGGTCACATAACCGAATTCAAAGATGACGCGCTTTGCGCAATCGACGCCTTCGCCTGCTGTCGGACATGCAATAAGTGCACTGCCTCCCATCTGCAGGTAGTGGTGGTACGTCGCAATGATCGCACCGATACCCGAGAGCGCAATACCATAATCTGCAATAGCTGTGTCACGCACGCCGTGACGCACTTTGTAGAGTGCAACAAGCGAAATAATTGCGACCGGATAGAGAAACACGCGCTCAAACCAGCAGAGTCCGCACGGCACGAAACCGAACACCTCCGAATACACGAGCGTGAGGAGCGATGCGCTGGCACTCACAAGAAAAACGATATGTAATCCGAATCGATGAAGATACGGCGTTACGTATTTTTCTTTCAGGAAGAAATGCTCGACAAGAATATAAAGGGTCACGAGCTGGAGCGTAATCGCTCCCATTGCGAGCCAATAGTTCAGTGTCTCAAGTGGAATCATACGGGGAGCTGGCAACCAGTCTTTTCAGAGAGTGTCGAAAATTCCTGAATACCTTCGAGTTTCTCACCGTTTGCAAAAAACCACGTCGGATATCCCGTCACCCCTGCCTCATCACATTCAGCAACTTGATCTTGACCATTCGGTGTCGAACATTCCTTATACGGAAGCTTGTCGGCAGAGCGGCCGAACATCGACTTCTGGTCCTGGCAGTGCGGACACCAGAATGCACCGTAAAAGGTAGCGCCTGCATCACTAATGCACTGCGCAAACGCATCGTATTTTCCAGGAGCAGTGCGATTCCAGATACCAAACCCAACAAAAATAATGACAACGAGTGCGATGCCGAGCATCATGATTTTTCCATGTGACATATGCCTGAAGTATAGCATTCATAAACAGACATGCGAGCAAAGAAAAGGGTCCGCGCGCGTGCGCGGACCCGAGGATGAAGAACGATCATACGAGAAGGAAACGCGTGCCCACCGGCCATGCCGCACCATAATCCCGCACCCATTCAATCGGTGTATGCAGCCGCGGTTTCCACATAGGAACAAATACGAGCCCATCCCTTCTGCACATACTCCCGAGTGCAACAATGGTGATATCGGGAAAGATTGGGAGCCGTTCGTTCCGCTCCTTTTCGGCCTCGATGAGCCGTTCGTTCCGCTCCTTTTCGGCCTCGATGAGCTGGTCGACGGTTCCCGGC
>CAZBQV010000002.1:0-17112 GCA_964494235.1 uncultured Candidatus Saccharibacteria bacterium | reverse complement strand
GAGCCGTTCGTTCCGCTCCTTTTCGGCCTCGATGAGCTGGTCGACGGTTCCCGGCAACGCGAGAATTTCCGCCGAAAGCACACGAATCACATTCTGCGTAAAAAGCTGCTCATGAAAATAGACCATCCGGAACGGAGGCCGACACGGCAGCTCCTCAAATTGTGGAAGGTTCCTCAGGATCGAATCCGTCATCACTACCTCCTCAGAAGAACAAGACAGCTATTAGACACTACCCATCTCTTCGCGTCAATGCGCGTGTGTATGAAGATGCTTCCCTTCTTTTCGCACGTGTCCGTGGAGGAAATATGCCGCAAGACCGGTAACGACCGGTACCGTGAGAATAAGACCGATTGAGCCGATAATTGTACGCACGATTTCTGTCGCAAATATCTCCATATTGATCGTCGAAGACGGATCTGCGGGAGACAGGTAGAAAAGGAGGAGGAGCGGAAGTGACGCGCCGGTATATGCGAGCACCAGTGTATTCACCAGCGCGCTCACGTGTTCGCGGCCGACACGGATTGCACGCTTATACGCCTCAAAGCGGCTCATGGTAGGCTTCGCGGCATAGAGCTCGCCCACGACTGCCGCCTGCGTCACTGCAATATCGTCGAGAATACCGAGTACGCCGATAATGATTGCGCCGAGGAGAAGCCCTTGAAAATCGAGCGTGCCTTTCGTGTTGAAATTGAGATAGACCGATTCTTCCGCAGCAAAGCCAGAGAGGCTCGTGAGCGAAACCGCAAAAATGGCAAAGAGTCCGGTCGCAAGTACAGCAAACATCGTGCCCGAAAACGCGACCACTGATTCCCGATTGAAACCATGCGTGAAAAAGATTGCGGCCGAGAGGACGGCAGCCGCGACGAGAAAACTCACCGCGAGCGGCGGCCAACCGCCGAGGAGACCCGGCATCAGTATGTAAATAATCGCCGCAAAACTTCCGGCAAGCGCAAGGAGCGAGCGAACACCTTGCCACCCGCCGAACATAATGACAACAACGACAAAAAGTCCGACGAGCCAATAGAGCGCATTGGTGCGATCAATACCGATGACACCATAAAGCTCCGAACCGTCGATCAGCACCGTATGACTGAGATAAAATCGATCACCTTCTGAAAGCTCGAGGTAATCGTTCTCAATCACGACCTCCTTGCCCTCCATCGGACCTTCAAGTATCTCGGCCCGGATGGTTTGGTAAAGATGTGTCGCTTCAGTACCCGGAATCTCGCGCATTTCCTGTGAGACAATCTCATGTACGACCGCACGGTATGTCCCACGGTCCTCATTATGAAGTTCTTGGGCCTGCGCAAAAGGAACGGCGCACGAGAAAAAAACCGCGCAAAAAACAGCAATGGATAGTAGGGTTCGCATTACCTCATCCTAACAATTCATTCAGCTTTTGCACGTGCGGCATTGTCCAAAGAATTCGAGTACATGGCTTTTGATTGCCGTAAAATGCCGCGATGATCGGAGTGCATTTTCCTCCTCTTTTTTTATACAAATATCAATATCTTCAGTACGGCCACAGCCGGTGCAGGTGATGTGATGGTGGTGGTGCGGCTGAAACTCAAACCACGCTTTGCCATTCCGAAAATCCGCCTGGTAGACGATTCCCTCTTCCACAAAGCGTTCGAGCATGCGGTACAGCGTTACGAGATGCACATGCGGAATACGCTTTGCGAGCGCATCGATTGAAAGCGGCGCATGCGCACGTATGAGTTCAGACAATACCGCAACGCGGGCATCAGTACGCTTGAGATCATATGTCCGTAAAAGCGTCTCGGCCTTTGTGTCCACCGCATCTGTACTTGTGCGTTTCATGAAAGTACTATACCATAATGCAAATAATTTGCATTTAAAATAAATCTCATGATCTATACAACGCTCGCCGCATTTTTTGTCATGCTCGCTTCTCTCATAGGAGTGGTGTCTGTATGGAAGCACCTCGGTGATGTCATCGAGCGCAACTTGAGTGTCCTTGTAAGTTTTTCTGCAGGTGTCTTTCTTCTCATCGGCTATGGTCTCACCGAAGAAACATTCGCGCACGCCCATGAGCCTAGTGAAGCGCTCGTATGGATCGGCATCGGCGCAGCACTCATTTTTTTAATTTTCAGGATACTCCCCACATTCCATCACCACCATGATGCCCATGATGCGACACACACGCACGGCAGGCTCGACGCTCGACGCGTACTTTTCAGCGATGCGCTCCACAATGCAGGTGACGGCATTCTACTCGCTGCTGCGTTTGCCGTCAGCGTTCCCTTTGGTATTGCGACGACGGTGAGCGTATTCATCCACGAGATCGTACAAGAAGTATCCGAATTCTTTGTACTCCGACAAGCAGGATACAGCACCGCGCGCGCACTTACGATTAATTTTCTTGTCTCTTCCACCATCCTCATCGGGGCACTCGGTGGATTCTTCCTGCTCGACACATTTGAAATGTTTGAATTGCCACTCCTCGGCCTTTCAGCTGGCGCAATCTTCGTCGTCGTTCTCTACGACCTCGTCCCGCACTCAATTCGCTCGACAATCCGTACCGAACAGTACATCCGCCACATCATATGGTTTATTGTCGGAGCACTCCTAATGTTTAGTATCAATACCTACGTCGGACATGATCATAATGACGCTCATACGCATATGGACGAGATGCCGCATGAGCACCTCGACGAAGACCATCTCCACGGACACGACGAGGAACACGGACACAACTAACGCGCCTCAACAACGAAGGTAAATTGGTATGCACTATCTTCGACAACATCAGTCGAAACAGGC
The DNA here is from genome assembly GCA_964494235.1 of uncultured Candidatus Saccharibacteria bacterium. GTDB lineage: Bacteria > Patescibacteriota > Minisyncoccia > Phycocordibacterales > UBA918 > JACQKD01. The sequence goes on along the minus strand of CAZBQV010000002.1, from coordinate 14,328 downwards.
ACCGGTACGACTGACGCAAATGTAATCGACTCAGCTTCAGTTGTGTATGTCTCACCCAATTTCATTTCATGGACAGCAGTCCCCATGCCACTGACGAGTGAGGCGCGAACACGCACGGTCCCTGCTTGTATACACACAACATCGACAGGACAGCGACTGTCCTCGAGCACCGCCTCGGGCGTTATCACAACGCCAAATGCAGAGACTGTCTCGCCGATTCGTGCCTCAAGCGTCACGGTTGAATCGATCGGAACGGTAACGAGCGGACACGGCGCAAATTCACAACGTGGACCAATGCGACCAACATACGATCCATCCGGACACATCTTCGCTTCCATCGTGCACGCAACCGCTTCAGGCTGCTCAAGCACTTCACTGACCTCCTCTGGCGCGACACGAATACCAATTGAATATCCCACGAGCCCCGCAACCACAATAAGAAGCGCGGCGATTACCACAGCAATCTTGTTTGGAAACATATGCTCATAGTATATAGGTGCAAAAAAAATCCGCACGGGCTGTCCGTGCGGATTTTTTTGCTAACGTCGATTCTTTGCGCGGTCGCTTTCTTTCAAATGCTGTTTGCGCAGACGCACTGAGCTTGGCGTCACTTCAAGATATTCATCATCCGCCATCACTTCAAGACCAATCTCGATTGAAATAGGGTGCGGTGGCACGAGATCAAGCGCTTCATCAGATCCTGATGCACGAACGTTTGAGAGCTGCTTGCCTTTTGTTGGATTCACAATCATCTCTTCACCCTTTGAAGTGTTACCGATGACCATACCTTCATATACCTCAACGCCTGGCCCGATGTAGAGTGTGCCGCGATCCTGGAGATTCCAGAGTGAGAAGCCGAGCGCCTTGCCAGTCGCCATCGAAATCATCGATCCGGCCGCGCGCTTCTTGATCTCGCCAGCATATGGACGGAAGCCCAAGACGCGTGAGCAGAGAATACCCTCACCTTTTGTATCAATGATAAATTGTCCGCGGTAGCCGAGAAGTCCACGTGTCGGACCCTCAAGAATGAGGCGTACTTGATCGCCGTGCATGATCACGTTTTGCAAAAGGAAACCGCGAAGACTCAAACGCTCAATGACCACACCTTGATATTCGCTCGGCACATCGACTGTTACTTCTTCAAATGGTTCATGCTTCACGCCATCAATCTCACGTTCAATAACCTGTGGCTGCGAAACCTGTAGCTCATACCCTTCACGGCGCATATTCTCAAGCAAGATCGCAATGTGCATCTCACCGCGACCGTATACACGAAACACATCCATATTTGAGAAATCAACTTGAAGACCCACGTTGATCTCGAGCTCTTTCTCAAGACGGTCCTTAATCTGACGCGTCGTCACGAACTTTCCTTCACGGCCCGCAAACGGAGAGTTATTCACGAGAAAATCAAGACCGATCGTTGGTTCATCAACCGCAATCGCCTGAAGTGGCGGCACATCAGGACCATCCGTGATCGTATCGCCGATAAAAATATCAGGGAGTCCGGCGACGAGCACGATATCTCCTGCATATGCCATTTCAGTCTCAACGCGCTCAAGTCCAGAGAAGCTGAAAAGTTTCGTAATCTTCCCTTTGCGTGTCTCTTGTCCTTCTTTAGAAACGAAAACCTGCTGGCCGAACGCAATCGAGCCTTCGTAGATACGGCCAATCGCAAGGCGTCCCATGAAATTGTCGTACCCGAGATTGAATACCTGCATACGCAATGCATCTCCTTCTTTATAAGGCGCAGCTGCTGGAACTTTTTCGAGAATGGTATCGAGAAGTGGTGAGAGATCCTTTGAATCATCCGTGAGTGAGCGCTTTGCGATACCTTCGCGACCGATCGCGTAGACCACTGTGAAATCCGCCTGCTCATCTGACGCACCGAGTTCGAGGAAAAGTTCAAGCACCTGCTCTTCGGCACGATCCGGATCAGCAGCCGGCTTATCAATCTTATTAATCACCACAATCGGCTTAAGGCCAAGCTCAAGCGATTTCTTCAAAACGAAACGCGTCTGTGGCATGGGACCTTCCTGCGCGTCAACAACGAGCAGCACCGAGTCGATTGAACGGAGAACGCGCTCTACTTCTGAACCGAAATCCGCGTGGCCGGGCGTATCGACAATATTGAGCTTCGTACCTTTATACGAAACCGAAGCATTCTTCGCATAAATAGTAATACCGCGCTCCTGTTCAAGCGTATTTGAATCCATCGACACACCCTCCTTCGCCGCACCCGTCTGACGCAAAATCGCATCGGTGAGCGTGGTCTTGCCGTGGTCTACGTGCGCGATAATCGCGATGTTTCGTATTTCTTGCCCGTTCATATGAAAATAAAAACGCGGGAGCGCCCGCGCGTACCATGACTCTACCCTAAAAAATAAGCCTCGTCAATCTAGGGCTTTGATAAGCGCTCGTTTCCCAGCTTTTGAGAGGCGCTTGATTGCTGCCTCGCGCGAAAGCGCCGCCCCCTTATTTGCACACACCTCCTTATATATGAGTCGCACCGGCCTGCGGGGCTTCGTATACTTCGCTCCTGTCTTTCCTTCGTTGTGCACTTTTACTCGTCGTGCAACATCATCCGTACTTCCCGTGTAATACGTCCCATCTGCACACTCCACGATGTACACGAAATACGACATACTAGGCATTGCTGCCCGCAACAAAGCCAGTCGTCCAGCAGAGCTGAAGCGAGTAACCACCTGACGGCCGCGTGATGTGGAGTAAGTCACCCGTCAGGTAGAGATTATCGAATATACGCGATCGCATCGTGCGCGTGTCGACCTCAGTGAGCGCAACGCCGCCGTCAGCGACAACGGCACGATCAAATCCCATGAGCCCGGTAACGGTAACCGGAAGATTTTTAAGAAGTGCCACGATAGCCTTGCGCTGCTCCTTCGTAATTCCATTGACTTCCGCCATCGGATCGATCTGCGGCAAAAGTGAGAGTATCGCGTCGATTGTGCCGCGCGGTACAATCTCGCTCAAAACATTCTTGACCATCTTATTCTTGTTAGAGTCAAAAGCCGCAATTATTTTTCGTTCGAGTGAGCCTTCGTCGGTATCAGGATACACATCAATGGACGCAGTCACGGAGCCAGCGTGGAGCATATCGCCGACAGCGCCTGCGGAATTGAGTATCAAGGGACCTGAAAGGCCAAAATGGGTAAAAAGAATTTTACCCTTCTTTATAAGTTTTTTGCCGTCTTCTCCGCGAAACGTAATCTTCATAAACGAGATCGAGGTGCCCGCGAGTGACTTCACCCACGCATCGGCAACCGCAAGCGGCACAATGGTCGGCGTCGGTTTTGCGACGGTGTGACCGAGCTTCGCGAGATAGCGAAACCCATCGCCCGTTGAACCGGTTTCGGGATGCGAGAGACCGCCGGTTGCAAGAATATATGAATCAGCCGTATAGGTCTCGCCATCTACAACGACACCTGTTATGTGGGTGTCTTTGCGTACAATACGTCCAACTTTTGCATTCGTCCGAACGGTCACCTTACCTTTACGAATATACCGTTCAAGTGCACGGACCACATCGAGCGCTTTTTCAGTATGAGGAAACGCTCGCTTGCGACTCTGTACAACAATCGGCAAATCGAGCTGCTCAAAAAATGAAAACGTGTCCTTCACCCCAAATTGAGAGAACGGCGAGTAGAGAAATTGTTCGGCGTCGCCATAGTGCCCAAGTAGTGCACGCGTATCCAACTCGGCGTTTGTGATGTTGCAGCGGCCGCCGCCGGTAATACGGAGTTTTTCCCCCACACGTGCATTTTTCTCAAGCACGAGCACGCGGCGGCCGCGTTCTGCCGCACGCCCCGCAGCCATGAGGCCTGAAGCCCCACCGCCCACGACAATGACATCAAAATGTGTGGCCTCTCGTTTTCTCATAGAATCACTCGACAATACACTGCGCAATGGTGCATGTCGAGGAAAAACATGCGCGCCCTTTGGGCGCGCATGCATTACTTCTTCTTATCCTTCTTCGGCTTCTTCTTCTCCTTTCGGTACATTTGTCGCTCTCCCATATCCGCATGCTTATACCAGTAATGCTTTTATTTTAGCACCGCTTTGTTATTCGATGCAGTCACGTGCCTTGAAAAACTCAGCCGCAGTCGGCATTGCTCCCGCCTTGATTTCTTCAACACGCGCCGCCCCGAGTCGCGCAACAAAACACGCCTCCTGTTCAGGCGTTATCTCGGATGGAATTTGCGCGGGGTCAATGCCAAAAGATTTCAGCGCCTGTTCTTGCGCAGGTGAAAGTGCCGGATTCCGATCTTCAGCCACATCTCCACCACTGAGTGTAGAGGTCTCGTATCCACCCGCGCCTGACTGGCTCACAAATGCCTGACGCAACCCAAACGGATCGATAATCAGAAAGATGGTGACCGCAATGATCAGAAGCAAGAAGATAACACCGAGCACTACAAAGAAAATCGTGAAGAATGATTTCATACGCGCACTATATCATGCGCACATGAAGATTACATGACAGGCACTGGTGCCAGAAACCCGACCGTTTCAAGAAGCGCGTTAAAATCTGTACGAATGCGATCTGACTCGGTCATCCATGTCACTGAAAATACATACGCCTTGTCACCCGCAGCAACGATGATTGTCTTGCCTTGATACAGACCATCCCACAAGAAAGAGGTGCCCTGAAATCCTCCAACTGATACCGTCGTGGTGGCGCGGCTCGAGACGGTCCAGTTGGTGTCGCGCTCCGCCCATGCATCGGCAGAAAGTCCATCAGGGTTTTCGTAGATATCGATCGTCATGCTCGTCGGACCTTCACGTGGTTCAGTCGAAACACCATCAAGCAGATCTCGATTTTCCTGTGTATCCGCAACAAGTACAATCGAGCCCTGCGGGCGGTCCGGCGAACCAGCATCCGATGCACGGAGATAATATACTGCTGGATACGCAAACGAGATACCGTATGACTCCGACCCATACATCAACGTACCGTTTGCCGGAGCTTCCTCAGTCACACAATCTTCATATGTCGTCACGCCGTCTTCTTGAATGAATGCGGTGTTTCCTTTATTCCAAAATACAATGGTCTCCCCCTCATCTGCGTACCGAGCGCCCGAAGCAGAAATAGTCTGCGGAAGCGTGTATGCGCGCGCATCACTTAGTGTAAGCGTGACTTGCCGATCAGAAAATTCTGCGAATACCATCTTGCCTTCAGCGCATGAAAAGACTGCCTGAATCTCAGACTCCGGTATCGTCTGCGTATCCGTCGTTTCAATGAGAACTGGCTCCACCTTCTGATATTTAAGGAAAAAGACAATGCCGCCTGACACAACAGCGAGGATAATAAACGCAAGAATAACAACAATGATTTTATTCATACAGAAATATACACGGCTAAATAATGCACGCTCCAGTATAGCAGACCACTTTTCTATACCGATTCTTTTTTCACAGGCAATGGCACAAACACTGAGGTCCGAGCTTTGTATGCATCCCATTCAGGATTTCCTTCCCAACGCTTCTCGAGCATCGGCACACCTGACACAAACAAAAGAAGATACGTGATGAGGAGCGGACTTACAAAACCAAGAAGCGGAAGCGCCGCGCTGCCTGACGCACAGAGTGCAATACCCCACCACATCAGACTTTCCCCAAAATAATTTGGATGTCGTGAATAACGCCACAGCCCGCGCATCATGATGCTCCCTTTATTTTCAGGATTTCTGATGAATCGATCGAGCTGAAAATCAGCAATAGACTCGAAAAGAAATCCCACAACCCAGACCGCAGCGCCTGCAAAAATCAACGTCATATTCGGCATAGATGCCGGAAACACGATCGATAAGGTTACCGGCAACGCAACGATAAATACAACAAGGCCTTGTAGCATGTAGATCTGTAAAAAACTCCGCGCCACAAAGTACTTCCCCCACGTTTCGCGCCATGCGCGATAGCGAAAATCTTCTGGCTTACCCCAATTCTTTCGCGCAATGCGAAACGCGAGACGCGTACCCCATATAAATGGAAGTACTGCCAGCATCAGTGCGTGCCACTCAAGCGGGTGAGCTTTGTAGGCAACAGCACCGACGAGCACCATGAAGGCGACGCCGTATCCGACGTCCGCAATGCCATTATTTTTTATGATGAGCGAGAGAATAAAAAGTCCGCTCATGTACAGTGCGAGGACTACGATTCCACACAAAAGAATATCCATAATTACTGAATGATGAACATCTTTGCAAGAAGATACGTAACATAGGCGACCGATGCAGAGAGTACAGTTCCCCAGACAATATCAACAAGCGCAACCGACGCTGGCCATTCTCGGAGCGTCGACCAATTAGTCAGATCGTATGTCGCGTAAGTAAAGAAACCAAAGAGTGCTCCGTAGAGCAACGCACGCTGTCCATCACCCATTGCGAGCGCAGGTCCGATCGCAAAGATAAGCAAGCCGACGAGAAAGAGGAGATAGAAACCGATAGCAACCGGCCAATTGACCGACTCCGCAAGCAAGTGCCCGAGACGATCTTGATAAAATGATCGCGCCACAAATCCAAGCCACACCATGTCGATTGCAAAGAAGACGGGGACGGAAACGAGGTACGTCGCTACGTATTGTATGAGTGTCATGCACCCAGTATACCGCGGGGATGCACGCTAGTCTCGAAAGATATTCCAGAGTCTAGAATCTTCTTCTCCATCAATCTTAAATACCGCGACTCCACGAAGATCAAATTCTTTTGCGAGATCTACTTTTGCCTTAATTGATTCAGCATCACTCCATGAAACGATGTTGAAGTAGGTTGTCTTGCCCGTCTTGTTTGCGTATGCAAGTGCTTGCGCCGCAATCATATTCCCCTTCGTAGTCTCGCGAGGCACTTTGTATTTTTTTACGCTCTTATCGGTGAATGTCGTTGCGTAGGTGAAGCTCATCTCTCCCGCTGCATTCCGGCTTGCTGATACTTTCTTTTTGCGCGCCAGTGCTTTTGCGTCGCCGGGATTAAGTGCGCGTACGCGCGTATAGTTTTGGTACCAATCCGGCGAGACAGTTACCTCATACTCATATCCATATGTCGGAACACCGAGCACAAGCTTCTCTTTTGGAATACTCTGCACCGCAAGGGCGATGACTTTGCGAACCCAGTCGATATCCGAAACAGGCATATACGGCGCGCCGCGACGTGCATCATTGAGCTTAATGTCAGCACGCTGCTGATCGTACGCCATGATCTGTACCCGATCACAGTGTGCACCAATTTCTGCATAATCGTTTGCGTATTCAATCACCAATGGTGGCGTGCGATAGAGAGAGTCAGGCGGCGTGCGCGCTTCGATTGCGCAACTCAATCGCTTCGCACCAATCGCCACCTTAAGTTCTTTAAGGAAGAGTGAGAAAAAATCTTTTGTCTCAGCACGCTTTCCTTCGTAATCAATATTTACTCCGTCGTACTCGCCCTCTTCGACCATTCGCACAATCTCCTGTACGTGTGCCGTGCGGCGAACAGGATCACTAAGAAGCGCATGGAGCATCGCGCCATCACTTGTCATCACCGTCGGCGTCACGAGAACATCTTTGCTTTCAGCTTTTCGAATCAGGCGCTTCCATGCGCTCGTATCGAGACCGAGCATATCGAGAAGCGTTCCATCGCTTTTGACAGAAAAGGAGAAGGGGTGGATCTCATCAAGTACAGAAAGGCGCTTCTCGGCATCTCGAATACCGTCATTCCCGCTCCAGTACGGAATCCAACCAGAGACTTCAAAATCATCTGCTGCATCGGCTGAGGAAGGGGCGCCGATAAAGAGCGTCATGCACAATCCGATCACGAGCGCCGCATTGAAAAAACGAGAAAAAGCCATCATATATATAAGAAGTATACCTTTTCTGAGACGCACGGAATCACGTTCACTTACAGCTCTTCAGAAGAACACAGAAAACTCAACAGTACAAGTCGACGATTCTCGCCTCTCGAAGTATTCTGCCGTCAGAATATTCTCGAGAGGAGGTTTGAGATGATGCGCATTCTGCTCGCCACGCTTTTCCTCGCCCTCTCCTGGTGCCGAAACGACGCACATGCAGAGGAAACAAGGTTTGGTTCCTACGGTTATGGACATGCGGAACTACACAAGTCCGGCACCATCGAGAAACTCATCAAGAAAACCGGCACAAATTGCTGTGACGGCGGTACCGGGGGTGAATGTCGAATGACAACAATCAAGTTCACCGGAAATGGCCCAATTGCCCTTCTTGACGGAATATGGTGCCGTATCGGGGTAACGGTATTTCTCGACATTCCACTTCCCGCAGGCGCAGAAGCAGTTGTCTGCGCAGGGAGAAGCGGCAGGATCGGACAGTGCCCCAATGTGTACTGTGCCGCAGCAAATTTGGGAATGTGATTCCTCTGACCTCGAGCTCACACGAGCTCGAGGTTTTTTGATCTTCAAGTTCACGAAGTCTTCATACAAAAAACGTATAGTGAAGCGAGACACACGTTCTTTGGAGTTGGCATGCGACAATTGTGTGTTATTTACACGGTAGATAAGTTTTTGCATCCGCCCATGCAAGATAAACCTCATCTGCCTTCAGCAGATAGTCATCAAACGTAATTGCCGGAGGCCGTGCATACCTATATGGGAGCATGGCCTCCGGCTATACCAGCACAAACCATCTTTTCTTCATGAAGTCTTCATAGCAAAAGGCATACCATGAGTTCGATGCAGGTTTTTGTTAGACTAACTCAATAAATCAACTCTATGCGAGTACTCATTGTGGAAGATGAACGCCGCCTCGCGACTGCGCTGAAGCGCGGCCTTGAGCAGCATGGTTTTGCCGTTGATGCACGACATGATGGCATCGAAGCCCGCGAGCACCTCCTCGTGCATCACTCAGTTTACGACCTCGTTATTCTTGATCTCATGCTTCCTGGAGCTGACGGCCTTCAAATATGTACCGCAATACGCGAGCGCGGCGTCAACGTCCCTATTCTCATTCTCACTGCAAAGGATCAGACGGCTGATAAAGTACACCTCCTGAATGCGGGAGCTGATGATTACATGACAAAACCTTTCGCAATTGCAGAACTTATCGCGCGCGGCCATGCACTCTTACGACGGCCGGACACCCACTACCCGTCCGAGCTTCGCGCCCATGATCTGCGGCTTGATGTTGCAAAACATACGGTGTACCGTGGCGAGAACGAGGTGCCACTAACGGTTAAGGAGTTCGCACTGCTCGAGTTCTTTATGAGGAACCCTGATAAAGTCCTCGACCGCGAACACATCCTCGATCATGTCTGGGATTTCAATTTCAATTCATTTAGCAACGTGGTTGATGTCCACATAAAGAACCTTCGAAAGAAGCTTGGAAAAAACGAACATGGAGATGACTATATTGAAACGGTCAGCGGGGTGGGTTACCGCTTTGCGGCATAGATTCTCGCACGATATTTTCTTTTCAACGCGCATCAAGATACTTATGTGCTTGATTGTGTTCGTCGCGATCATAGCGGCAGGCTTTATCCTCCTGCTTTGGCACATTAAGCGCGTACTCATGACCGGTGTCATCGAATCACTCCTCCTTGCAGTCTCCACCGGCGTGAATGACCCTTCGATCATCGAAGAATCGAGTCGCGGCGCAGAGACAGCGACCTACGCTACCGTTGCGCTCGTCATACTCTTTGCTATTTTGGCAGGCTTTAGCGTGTCTCGACTTGCGCTCGCACCCATCCGCCACGCATTCGAGATGCAGAAACGATTCATTTCAGGCATCGCGCATGAATTACGAACTCCGCTCTCTATACTCAGGATGAATAATGAGAACGCGCGCTTTGACGCAGAACCTGATTCTGCTGCTGCAGCTGTTTTTGAAGAAAATATTGCCGATATTGATCGGATCAATGAGATACTCAATAACCTACTTCTCTTTGAGCGTATGGTGTCGGCAGACACACTCCGCTTCGAAGAAATTGACGTCCGTGCAGTAGCAACCGCGGCAACAGCACGGCTCTCTGAGTTTGCTCAAAAGAGAAATGTCGCAGTCACCATTACCCCATCAGATATACCCACGATTATCGGTAACAAAACTGCACTCGAACAAGTCTTCTTTAACTTGATAAAGAATGCAATTTCCTACACGCCAAGTGGAGGGAAAGTGCTCTTCTCCTACACCGGTAAAACCAACACTACAATCTCAGTATGCGTTGCCGACACCGGCATCGGCATACCACAGAAAGACCTCCCGCATATCTTTGAGCCGTTCTATCGTTCAGAGAAGACTGGAAAACTTTCAGGCACAGGCATTGGTCTCGCTGTCGTGTATGAGATTATCAAGCTGCATAAAGGCGCAATCGAGGTGGAAAGTACCGAAGGAAAAGGAACCACACTCACGATTACGCTTCCTCTTAGTAACTCCTCCACCACACAGGAGATCCAGCCGCAGCCAGCACACATTGCATTCAACTTCTCACAGAGAGAGTCGCGCTGAGCAGAAAATATGATCTTTACAGTATAAGATTGAGTCCGATAAGCAGAATGATTGCGCCGATAACGGCCCAAACAAAGCTCAGAAGCGAAGTTGGCCGTTCCGGATCACTGTCTGGATCCATACCGAGACTGTATGAAAGCCAGCCACCGATAAACGCGCCGATAATACCAACAATGATATTTGCAATAAGTCCCATACGCTCGTCAGTACCAACTATAAGACTCGCGACCCACCCAGCTACACCGCCAAAAATAATCCAGAGAAGAATGTTCATAGTGAAGTTACTCAATTACGATTAGTGGGCACTTAAACTTCAAGCTCTGCCTCGCCTTCCTCAAGTTCTCCCATAAGATCTGGCAGACTAAAGTATTCGCCATCCCGTACACGCTCGAGCATTTCGAGCACATCGTGCGGCGCACCCTGTGTGCGTGCCACTTCTATGATCTGCGTTTTACTTGTCGGGTATTCTATTCCTTCCAAATAGCCCTGCATCTCACTTGATGTAACCATATGTATTTTCTTAAGAACAAATAAGCCTCCGACCCTAGCGCATCATACTGAGCGAGCCATGAAGCACAGATGAATGAGTGAGAGTGCTATACAGCAGGAGCCTGACCTTTCGAAAAGACATTTTAGAATGATTCCGAAGTACTCATGGTCGTCGTCGCTGGTGTTGACGTCGGCACCGTTGAAGTGCCGGTCATGTCGACGAATATATTGCGGTAGTCGCGGAGCACATCAGAGAATTCCTCAAGAAGTTCCTCGCATTCTCTCCGTTCATTCTGTGTTGTCGTCGCGGTAAAGGTACACGTCTCGGCGATTTCTGCGCGGTAATCCTCCACTCCTCCTCTAAAATCTTGAGTGACACGTCCAAGGTCATTGCGCGCGTTGATCCACAAGACGACGACGCACAAGAGCGCGATCGCTAATACAATTGCCAACCATCGATACATAACTGTTGTATGTTCCATATTTCGTACGCGCGTCTGCGGCATTACGCATAAAATAAAATCAGCCGCAACGCTCGCTCTGCCCACTATGGCAAAATCATCATGAACAAACTATGAAAAGGATCTTCATCAAAAATACATTCTTCAGTTCTCCTTCAAACTCGAAGCACACGAAGTGCATTTAAAATCACGATAATATCAATCGTCTCCTGAATAAGTGCGCCAAACACTGGCGGGATATATCCAAGCGCAGCAAAGACCATGCCGATTGTGGAGAGTGCGATGCCTCCATAGATGCTTTGTCGGGCAATCGAAACCGTCGTACGCGAAACCGAAAAAAGTTCTCGGATGCGATCAATATGTCGATCCAGCATCGCTATGTCAGCCGCCTCGATTGCGGCACTATTTTCCGTACCAGAATACACGACGCCGACATCCGCGCGAGCAAGTGCGGGAGCGTCATTGAGTCCATCACCGATCATCGTAACCACTGCGCGACGCGCGTGCGCTTCCTCAATCAGGCGGTACTTATCCTCTGGAGATGCGCCGGCATGTACCACAAGCGCTGTAGAAGAAAAAAACTCATCAGCGTTCTCTTGCGTATCACCTGTAATAATCTCTGCACGAACGCCTTCTCTCTTAAGACCTTGAACAAAATCGAGCGCCCCCTCCTTGAGTACATCGCGAAAATGAAGACGCGCGCATAAAGTCTCTCCTCGGTAGAGTGCAAGCGTGATTCCTCGATACTCTTCGTCGGACCCACGGATCGTGTATATTTCGCCGTCCACAATACCCGAAATACCGCGCCCAATCTTCTCTGTAACAACGTCCGCAATGGTATACGGGATATTGCGACGTTCAGTTTCTTTAACAATCGCTCGCGCGAGCGGATGCAACGAATGAATTTCTATTCCCGCAGCAGTCTGCATCACAGTTTCCTCGGTCATCGACCGATCGCATACTTCAATCTGGACGAGCGCAGGTTCTCCAAGTGTGAGTGTGCCTGTCTTATCAAAAAAGACAGTGTCTGACTGTGCGATACCTTCGAGTGCTGCCGGGACGCGCACAATAATACCCGAGCGCGCAAGACGTGACATGCCGCCGATAAATGCAACCGGCGCTGCAATGATGAGCGGGCACGGTGTTGCAATCACAAGCACCGCAAGCGAACGCGTAATGCCATCACCAAGAACGAACGCAACACACGCAAGTACAAACGTAACAATCGTAAAATATATGTTTGCGCGCGCGGACATCCTCACGATACGTGCAGGATGCTTCTTTGCATCCTCTACCAACTGCGCGATTCTGTGATACGTAGAGGATGCAAAGGTTCCGACCACCTGCAATGTGATTGTTTCTCCTTTATTGACTGCACCACTTTTGATAAATGTCCCTTCCTTCATGTCCCGCACTCCCGCTTCACCTGTCAGATTTGCAAAATCGAACGAGCCCACGGCTGGAGCACAGAGAATACCGTCGAGCGGTACGAGCTCTCCCTGTTTTACCAATATCCGCTCTCCGTTCTGAATTTCTTGAAGCGCAACCTCGATAAAACTACCATTTCGCTCGACAGCAGCAGCCTTCGGTATAGTCTCACTGAGCGATTTGAGTGCGGCGTACGCTTTCCGCGAAGCAAAATCTTCCAACGCCTTTCCTCCGGTAAACATGAGCGCGACGAGCGCACCGGCAAGATACTCATTCGCAATAAGCGAAACTGAAAGTGCAACGAGCGCAACATAATCAAGCGCATATCGGTGCGCCCGAATTTCCCGGAACGATTCAAAGAGTATTCGAGCAAGGCCGATTGCAATTGCGCCCAAAAACGTAAAGGGAACGCCTACCAGCCCGAGAAGCAATAGAAACGCAACCGCTCCCGGCATCCAGAATCCAGCAAGCCAAGAAAGAGAGCGCATCATGCGTTTCTATTGTTTCTCTGCAACGAGATTGAACGAAAGCGCGACCATGTCATCAATTGCATTGTCGGCGAGATTGTCGAAGAATGAGTCAGAACCTGCCGTAATCCCCCATACGGTACGATCAAACTCAAGGCGCGCATCTGCATGAAGCGCACCATTTGCATCGAGATAGATCGTCGCGGGAAATGAGAGTTCGTGAGTCTCCCCCTTCATAGTAAGATTGCCCCGAACATCATAGGTAAATGATGTTGCACTATCATCACGCGGCAAGACCTCAACGATTTCAAAAGATGCGGTCGGGAATGCGGCAACATTAAACCATCCCTCGCCTTTTAAATGCCCTTCAAGCGCGGATTCTCTCCCCGGCTTAGTCGGCGTCTCTGAGACAGAAAGTGTATTCATGTCTATCGTGAAGACTCCCGCTGCATCGGTATCTGTCACACTGATTGATCCGTCCTTAAGACCGAGTGATCCGGAGTTTACATACCCCTCGATAAGTGGCTTCTTACCTGCCCATCCAATCGTACTTTCCTGCGGGATTACTGCGTATGTTCCCGGCGTCACCACAGACGCAGCCTCCGCAACAGCCTCGTTCTGAGCTTGCTGTCGAGCATCTTCAAGAGTTCCGGGCGCACCAGCGGGTGTCCAAAGTAAAAATCCTCCGATTGCCACTGCGATGATGATCACTAGACCAATAGTGAGCGTTTTTGTCATATGCATATATTTCCATTCATTACTGTAGTAAATGTCACACCGCATTATACCAAACTCACGAGTGGACTTATCGCGCGCCGAATCGGCGAGCAATTCTCGTGCAATACTTCGTACATACAAAACCGATGATGCTCTGCCCGGGAGAAATGGACCATGCCTGCTTCAGATATGGCAAAAACAAACGCGCACGCTCTAGAAAAGAACCTTGTGACTCAAATTTCCAGTATCGATACCACAGCAATGGAAAATTCCCGAGTGGTGGATACCATACCTGCGACCGACG
>CAZBQV010000001.1:39372-47354 GCA_964494235.1 uncultured Candidatus Saccharibacteria bacterium | reverse complement strand
AATAAGGTGGCGAATATGATGGTGAAAAAATAATATGGCCACGCTGTATATTGTCGCAACGCCGATTGGAAATCTCGAAGACATCACACTTCGCGCTCTCCGCGTGCTCAAGGAGGTCGATGTGGTGCTCTGCGAAGATACGCGTATGACGAAACGGCTCCTTTCGCACTATGACATTCACACGCAAACGCTCTCGTACCACTCCCAGAGCGGCGATATGAAGATCGACAAGATCATTGAGCTCCTCGCCGAGGGGAAGAATCTTGCGCTCGTGTCGGACGCCGGTACACCGACGATCTCTGACCCCGGCTCACTTTTGGTGTCGCGTGTCCGCGATCATTTCGGCCTTGATGTTGCGATTGTTGCAATTCCGGGCGCGAGTGCGCTCACGGCAGCGCTTTCGATCGCAGGAGTACCTGCTTCAGACTTTGTGTTTCTCGGCTTCTTGCCGCACAAAAAGGGCAGAGAAACACTCTTTTCTGAGATTGCTGCGTCAAAGCGGACGGTCGTTTTCTATGAATCGACCCATCGGCTCATGAAGGCGCTTGAGTCTTTGCGAACACACCTTGCGCCGCCGCGCCGCATTGCCGTTGTGCGAGAAATAACCAAGGTTTTTGAAGAGGTGGTCAAAGGAACTCCGGAAGAAGTGAGTACTCATTTCTCATCAGATCCTCAGAAGCAGCGGGGAGAATTTGTCATCATCGTGGAGGCGTAAGAACTGTGGATTTCTTGAAACGCGGGACCCTGGGGTATACTCACTTCTAATGAAGCGTGAGACACTCGTTTTCATCTTTGGTTTCTTGCTCGTGTTCATGCCGTTTCTTGGCGTGCCCAGCGCATGGAAACGGATTGTGTACGTCGTCATCGGCGCACTCTTGGTGATCATTGGATACCAGCTCCGTCGTGCCGCGTATCTCCGATCCATACCGGTTTCTGAGGGAGAATATAAGACGGATGTGTACGTGGAGAGTCGCGCACCGAAATACACTCCGGTGGTTGCGGAAGTTCCTGTCGAACCTGCGGTCGAACCAGTACAGGAAGTGAAGGTGCGTCGTACGCGAACAAAGCGCGTATGACCTATTTTAAAATAGCGGGCGGCGGAGCGGCACTCATCGCCGCTGCATTTACAGCGCAGATTGCACTGCCGGAAGCGCTTCAAACGACATACGAAAGAACGGGAGGAGAGATTGTCCGCACAGCGGAGCCGAAAGATGATCGCAGCTACGATGATCTTCGTCCGGTTCAGACGCATGTTCCGCTCCCTGGTGCGGTGAAGGCGGTGTACATGACTTCCTGCGTCGCGGGAACACCTTCGTTTCGAAACTCCGTCATTTCTCTCATTGATGAAACAGAGATTAATTCGGTTGTGATTGATATCAAGGATTTCTCCGGCACGATTTCTTTTGCGCCGACCTCGCCCGCGTGGATGCCGGCATGGGATGCTGCTCGCTGTGGCGCACGCGATATGGATGCACTGATCGATGAATTGCACGCGAAGGGCATTTATGTCATTGGTCGTATTACGGTGTTTCAGGATCCATTCTATACGGCACGCCATCCGGAGCTTGCCGTGAAGCGCGCGTCAGATGGATCGGTGTGGAAGGATCACAAAGGCCTCTCATTCATTGATGTGGGCGCGCGGCCGTACTGGGATCACATCATTGAGCTTGCGGTTGATTCATACAATCTTGGTTTTGATGAACTGAATTTTGATTACGTGCGGTATCCGTCTGACGGAAACATGGAGGATATTGCATTTACACACAGCAGCGGAAAGACGAAGCCAGAGAATCTCGAGACGTTTTTTAAGTATCTTCACGAAAAGCTTTCTGAACCTGAGCGATACGCCCAGATGCGTCACGAGAACACAGGACGTGAACATGCGATTCCGTATCTTTCAGCTGATCTCTTTGGTATGACGACGTCGAATACGGATGATCTTTCTATCGGACAAGTGCAAGAGCGTGCCATTCCATATTTTGATTTCATTGCACCGATGGTGTATCCGTCGCACTATCCACATGGATTTATGGGCCTCGGCAATCCAAACCACTATCCGTATGAGGTGATTAAGTACGCTATGGGAGAAGGTGTGCGACGACTTCGCGCGACAACAACATCCGTTGATGCGTACACGCACACGCGTATTGGCACCTCAACTCCTCCTGTGTACGCAAAACCATCAGATGACATTCAGAAGTTGCGCCCGTGGCTGCAGGACTTTGACTATGGCGGCGAGTACGGTGTTGAGGAAGTTCGCGCGCAGATTCAGGCAACGTATGATGTAGGGCTCACAAGTTGGATGATCTGGGATCCAGGAAATCGCTACACACGAGCTGCGTATCTGCCTGAATAAGGTGGTGCGGTATCATACTACTGATATGGCGAAGTTTATTCCGCATGAAGTGCAAAAGAAGCGTCGTTCCCGTCGCATTGCGCGGCTTGCGTTGCGTGGTCTTGCGCTTGGATCTTCGATGGCAATCGCTATTTGCTCGATACTCGCGCTCGGCGCGTATGGAGGATACTGGTATTACAACGAAGTGTCCTATGCAGCGCCAACCATCACAGTCGTCTCTCCTGAGACGAATACGACGACGGCGTTGCCGTTCGGCGAACATACGCTCTTAAGCCAGCCGGATTTCTTTGCACAGGTGCATACGGCATTTATTGAAAACAAGACGACCTTTCTTGAGGCAAACCTGTCAACCATGAAGCTTCGTTTTTATCGTGATGGCGTACTTGAAAAGGAGGTCGATATTTTGACGAAAGGCAAAGAGGGATCCTGGTGGGAGACGCCTGCAGGCCTCTATTCAATTCAGACAAAAGAGGAGAATCATTTTTCTTCGTTTGGGCATGTGTACCAGCCGTGGAGCATGGCATTTCAGGGGAACTTCTTTATTCATGGGTGGCCCTATCATCCTGATGGGACGCCGGTCGCAACCGAGTTTTCAGGCGGCTGCATCCGCCTTTCCGACGAGGACGCAGAAGCAATTTTTAATCTCGTGGAGGTCAATACGCCGGTTCTCGTTTATGAAGATGATTATACGAGCGATGGGTTTGCGTATACGGTTACAACGCCAAATGTGAGTGCAGATCATTACGCGGTGCTCGACATCGAGAGCGGCACCATTCTCACAGCGCACGAGATGCATGCGGTGCGACCGATTGCGTCGGTGACGAAGCTCGTGACCGCGCTTGCAGCAGTGGAGCACATCAATCTCGATAAAGATATCTATATAACGTCGAATATGCTCGCTTCGACGTCGGTGCCGCGCCTCAAGGCAGGGCAGTCCGTGTCGGCATACTCGTTGCTTCTGCCGCTTCTTCTTGAGTCATCAAATGAAGCGGCAGAAGCGTTCGCACAAAAAGTGGGCCGTGGTCGATTCGTCGAGCTCATGAATGAAAAGGCAAAGGCGCTCGGTATGAAGGATACCTTTTTTGCTGATCCTGCGGGCAGTGAGCATGCAAACGTATCGACTGTCGCTGACCTCCTGCGTCTCGCACAGTATCTCTACAACAATCGCAGCTTTATTCTTGGTATTAGCTCAGGGAAAGAAGTTCCGACACTCTATCGCACGACTGCTTTTGGTACGCTTGAGAATTTTAATATTGTTGAAGGTGTTGGTGGTTTTCTTGGAGGGAAGGTGGGTGAGAATAGTATCGGACAGACGTCGCTCTCATTTTATGAAGTTATGGTTGATGGCGTGCCGCGTCGCATCGCGGTGGTTTTGCTTGACTCTGATGATCGAGAAAAAGATATTCGCACGATTCTTGCACATATTGAACGAACGTATGGCGCGATTGTTGCAAAAGAACAGTAGTTCTTTTGGGAGTGGATGGAGAGATGCTACGCTTAATGAGGTAACCCCAGCATGGAGGTGTGCGACATGAAGGCACGTACCGTGATGCATTCGCGTCGCTCGCGCGCGCGAGCGACCCCGCATTCCTCTTGCTGAAAGGAGGTGATCCTATCTCTGCGGCACAAAGAATGTCGCAGTGAACAGCGCCGGAATCAACCGGCGCATTTCTTTTATTTCTGCTGGGGAGGTTTGCTATACTAGGAGCACATGGAATACGATCCGGAGCGAATCACCTTTTTTGCACGCACTGACGCGCGCGGGAAAAACGTGCCGTTTGGCATCAAGGCAAAAGATCGCTCGAAGCACATGTACGTCATCGGCAAGACAGGTATGGGTAAGTCGACCCTCCTTGAAAACATGGCGATACAAGATATTCAAAATGGTGAGGGTATCGCGTTTATCGATCCCCATGGTTCGACTGCCGAGAAGCTCCTTGAGTACGTACCGCCTGAACGCATCAAGGACGTACTGTATTTTGCGCCGTTCGATATGGATTATCCGGTGTCGTTCAATGTGATGGAGGACGTTGGCTACGATCGTCGCCATCTCGTCGTCTCGGGTCTCATGTCGACCTTCAAGAAGATCTGGGTCGATGCGTGGTCGGCCCGCATGGAGTACATTCTCTCAAACACCTTGCTCGCGCTCCTCGAGTACCCAGGCTCCACGCTCCTTGGCGTCAATCGCATGCTGTCAGACAAAGCCTATCGCGACATGGTCGTCGATAACGTAAGCGATCCGTCGGTGAAGTCGTTTTGGGTTGACGAGTTTGCTAAGTACAACGAGCGGTACATGCAGGAGGCGGGCGATGCGATCAAAAATAAGATCGGTCAATTTACGGCTAACCCACTCATCCGTAACATCATCGGCCAGCCGAAGTCGAGCTTCGATGTGCGACAGATGATGGACGAACGGAAAATTCTCATCATCAACCTCTCAAAAGGATTGGTGGGCGAGACGAATGCGAATCTTCTTGGTTCGATGATGATTACGCGCATCTATCTTTCGGCGATGAGTCGTGCGAATCTTTCTGCGAGCGAGATTGCAAAAGCAGCACAATTTTATTTCTACGTCGATGAGTTCCAGTCGTTTGCGAATGAAACGTTTGCGAGCATTCTCTCGGAAGCGCGCAAGTACAAGCTCAATCTCACGATTGCACACCAGTATATCGAGCAGATGGAAGAGGAGGTGCGCGATGCGGTGTTTGGCAACGTCGGTACGACGATTGCGTTTCGTGTTGGGCCACTCGACGCAGAATTTCTCGAAGCGATCTTTACACCAACGTTCCTTGCGCCCGATATCGTTAATCTTGGTTTTGCGCAGATTTATCTTTCGCTCATGATCGATGGTATCGGCTCGCGGCCATTTTCGGCGGTGACACTTCCACCGATTGAGCAATCGCATGTCTCGTGCAAAGATCAGATTATTGCATCTTCGCGAAGGATGTTTGCCCATCCGCGCGCGGAAGTTGAGGCGGCAATTCATGCATGGCACGCGCCGATACAAAAAGCCGCGCCGGTGCGTGCAGAGAAAGCTCCTGAAAAGAAAATGGTGGCCCCGCGTCCTGTGCCTGTTGAAAAACGGCCAGCATCCCAGTCTGCGATACCAGAAGCGCGCATTCATGCAGAGGATACCCCCCTCGAGACGCCGCGTCAGAAGCAGAAGGAGCCGACTCGTCAGAAAGCAGACCTTACAGATCTTCGAAGTGTACTCCGCTCAATTTCAGAAAAGGAAAGTAAGCCAAAGGACGTCCAAAAGCCGCGCGAGCATAAGGAAAAAAAGAAATCGGAGAGCGCTCAAGATCTGAAATCAGCGCTCGCAGAAGTTTTGAAATCACACACCTCTCGCCAAGCCGACACCGCACCGGTAACGACCCCTACTGATCTGCCGGCCTCTCGCAAAGGGACAAGTGTCGAGGAGCGACCGGAGGGCATCTCTCAAAAGCAACTTGAGCGAATGCTCCGTCTCACAGGAAAAGACAATCCACCGCACCGCCTCTGAACATGAATTACTCACGCACACGGAAGATCGCGCTTGCACTTTTTGCAGGAGCGGTCTTTTTTCCTTTTTATGCAGGTGCCGCAGTAATCATTAATGAGATTGCGTGGATGGGTACGGCTACATCTGCGAACGATGAGTGGATAGAGCTCTACAACAGTGGAAGCGAGGCCGTATTACTTGATGGCTGGGTGCTCTCGGATAATGTGTCGCTCTCTATTCCGCTCTCGGGGTCGCTTGCGCCGGGCGCGTATGGCGTGCTCGAGCGGACTGACGACGGGAGCGCGCCCGGCGCCGCGCTTCTCATCTACACCGGCGCACTCTCAAATGATGGTCGGACACTGACCCTTCGCCGCGATGATGCGTCGATTGAAGATCAGGTTGCGGGTGGTGCGGGATGGTCGTCGATTGGCGGAAATAATACGACCAAAGAAAGTGCGCAGTACACGGGGAGCGGTTGGGTAACAGCTCCTGCGACACCTGGCGCTACAAATGCATCATCTGGAACACCTCCCGGATCTACGACTGATGAAGAAAATGAAGAAGAGGAAGACAAAGATGATGAAGAAAATGAAGTAACGATCAAGGAAGAAAGTACTGCGGTGGTAACAGCAACCTCAAAAACAAGGAAGGGTGGCGGCACAACGATTCGCGCACGTATATTTGAAGACGACCCATTGAAGCTCGCCGTCAGCCATGAGCGGCAGGGGTATGTGCATCAGCCGGTGCAATTT
Source organism: uncultured Candidatus Saccharibacteria bacterium (assembly GCA_964494235.1). GTDB lineage: Bacteria > Patescibacteriota > Minisyncoccia > Phycocordibacterales > UBA918 > JACQKD01. The sequence continues at coordinate 40,765 of CAZBQV010000001.1, read as the reverse complement.
GTCGCGACACCGAGCGGTTTGCCAGAAGGAAAATTGCACACGCTTCAGTACTCATGGAATTTTGGAGACGGCACTATTTCAGACGAACGATCGCCGAGACATACGTACATCCATCCAGGCAACTATGTTGTGGTTGCGTCTGCAGAACGTGCGGGGCATGAGGTAATGGTGCGTACCGAGATCACGATTGTGCCTGTTGTGATTTCGCTTTCTCAAAATGAGCGCGGTGATCTCTTGGTGCATAACAATGCGAAGTATGAGATTGATGTATCGGGCATGCATATCTCAGATGGACAGACGACATTTACGCTTCCGCTGTATACATTCATTGCTCCGAATGGATCGCTGGCGCTCACTCATACACAGACGGGTTTAAAGAATTCATTTCTCTCTGCTCACGATCGTCATGGCGCCGTGCTGGCACAGTTTCCTGATGCCGCACTCACGGTGCGCACGGCATTGCCGACAACTGCTTCGTACACTCCACCGGTTGCTATCGAACGACCGCCGGGTGAGATACTCGCGACGAGCACAACTGCAACCACGCCTCCGGCACAGCTTGCGGCTGTTTCGACATCATTTGAGGAGACATCATCACGTTCATCAGTGCCGTTTGAGCAACGTGCAGTCATTGGTTTTGTCGGGATACTCTTAGTGAGCCTGCTTGCGCTCTATAGCCATAAACTGGTATAACCCCTAGCAGACTTCTGTTGAGGGAGGGAGTGATGAACGACGTTTCTGTGGACGTGTGTCCGAGACTGGATGTATATAACCACCATTTTTCGGAAGAGGAATGTGATGCTTTTTTTCGACTGAGTGGAGATGTTAATCATCAAATGCATTCCCTTGACGGCATGCGTATCGTGCAAGGTGCACTCGTATTCATGGTGGTGGCGACGTGCATCAGCAAGTCATTTCCAGGTTTCGGGCTGAAGGACTTCGATCAAGCCGTCTTCAAGAAGCCGCTGCTCATCGGGGACTCGATTTCGATCATCCTTCAGTTGGTCCGTTCTGGCTCGAAGATCAAGCGGGTCAATGTCCGGGTTCGGCGCCGCGATGAGCAGGTGGTCGAGGACGTTGTCGTTACGCTCGTACATTTTTCGAAAATGCTTCGCTAGACTTCAGCGGGGTAAGGGGTAGGAGGGGTAGGGCGCGGTCGCTTGCGACCGCGCCCCCTTTTTATATCCAAAAGCTCAGTCTGGTAGTATTAAGGCTATACATGAAAAAGGTGCTCATATTCTCCCTCGCATACCATCCGTTTGTCGGTGGGGCTGAAATAGCAATGAAGGAGATAACGGACCGTATCGATCCGACAGATATTGAATTCCATCTCATCACGAATCAATACGATTCGACACTTCCTCGTCGAGAAAAGATTGGGAACGTGCTGGTG
>CAZBQV010000001.1:0-39272 GCA_964494235.1 uncultured Candidatus Saccharibacteria bacterium | reverse complement strand
GGTGCGCCGGTCATTATTCCAAATGGTGTAGATGTTGCTCGATTCTCACATCCGCGCTCGTCGTACATTGAGAAGATAGGAAAAAAAGAAGGTGAGGTGTTTTTGGTGACCGCATCGAGACTCGTGCACAAAAATGGAATTGACGATGTGATTCGCGCGCTCCCTTATCTTCCTGAGCACGTTCATTTTTTGATACTCGGCGATGGTCCGGACGAGGCTGTGCTCAAAGCGCTTGCGGAGAAATGCGAAGTAACGGCGCGAACACATTTTCTTGGAAAAGTTGCATACGTCGAACTCCCTGAATATTTGGCTGCATGTGACATATTCATACGACCGTCTCGTTCAGAGGGGATGGGCAATGCGTTTATCGAGGCAATGGCTGCACGGCTGCCGGTCATTGGTACGCAGGTTGGGGGCATTGCGGATTTCTTGTTTGATCGTGTGCGTAATCCAGAAATGGAGACGACAGGCTGGGCAGTTGATCCGGATAGTCCACCACAGATTGCCCGGGCGGTTGAAGATATTCTTTCACAGCCTGAAGAAGTAGGGCGTGTTGTGCGCCATGCATATACGCTCGTCGCGTCGCGGTACGATTGGGCGCGGATTGCGCGCGAGATGCAGACGAAAGTTTTTTCACAAATCACCTCATGATTTCAGTACTCACGATTGGTTACGGAAAAAATATATTTGATCCGGAGAATCCGGAGCGTACGCGATTGCGTACGTGCGCTCGAAAAATCAAGGCGCTCCACATGATTATTTTTGCACACGGCGCTAGTGCGCTTGGGGAAACGACTGATGGCAATTTACATCTGTATCCGATCAATACCTTTACGCGTCTTGGTATGTTGGTCCGCGCATACCGAAAAAGTGCAGCGATATTGCGCGCGCGCAAAGACGAACCGTGGCTGATCTCTTCGCAAGATCCATTCGAGACAGGACTTGTTGGATTTCTCCTCCACCTTCGCTACGGCGTGCCGCTTCAGGTACAAGAACATGGGGATTTTTTTGGAACGTCGTGGTGGCGCAGAGAATCGCTATTCAATCGCGTCCGATACATTTTTGGATCATGGCTGGTGCGCCGCGCATCATGTGTGCGTACGGTCTCACAGCGTGCACGCGAGCATCTGGTATCGGTTGGCGTCCCTCGCGAACGCATTTCTGAGCTTTCAGTGGCGATCGATACCGAGGCCTTCCTAAAAACAGATGTAATTCCTCCGAGTGAAAATTTGCGCGCGAAATATCCTGATTCTGATTTTTTTATACTTGGCATCGGACGGCTTGTTCGTCAAAAACGCTTTGATGTTTTAATCGAATCATTTTCACGTCTCGTGCATTCTTCTGCGCGACTCGTCATTATCGGCTCTGGTCCCGAAGAAATGCGACTCAAGGAAAAAGCACATCGGTACGGTGTTTCTGATCGCGTGTCATTTATTCCGTGGACGAGTCATCTGCCAGTGTACCTTCAGCAGGCTGATCTCTTTGTCCTCTCTTCAGCTTACGAGGGGTGGGCACGCGTCATACTCGAAGCGATGGCCTCGGGCGTACCTGCGGTTGTAACGGAGGTAGGGTGTGCAGGAGAGGTATTTCTTGATGGAGTGCATGGAGCTATTGTTCCTGTCGGTGATGTCGGTGCGTTATCTGTGGCAGTCTCGGAACTTTTAGACGATGCACCGCGCCGAAAGCGTATGGGACTGGCAGCGCGTGCAGCCGTAGAAGCGTACGCTCGACATCAGAGGCCCTACGCTGAAGCATGGGCAGCGCTCATGGAGCGTTGCGGCACGGCAAATAAGGTGTAGTACAATTGGCCATATATGCCTCCGAACGGAACACGAAATTCAGAGGATGAAAATCTCCAGAATGCGGGGGTGGTGGACCCAGCCGCGCGCGCAGCGCGCGGCCTTGAAGCGGTGCTTGCCGAAGAGAGCGCTGGTGGAGAAGGAGAGATTGTGATTCTTGACGAGCAGCTTCGAAAAGCTGAGGAAGCGAAGCGTGTTGAAGCAGCGGAGAAGGCAGCAGCCGAGGCGGCGCTCATTGCGGAAGCTGAAGCTGCCGAGGCTGCGCCGCCTGCCCCCGCTCCGTCGGATCGAAAGAAGCTTCGCATGGTGCTCGTGACGACTGACATTTCTTTTTTTATTGAAGGGAGCAAGTCGCAGCTTGATTATCTTGAAGTTGCAGATCGTTTTGACGAGATTCACGTCATCGTGATTAACCTCAATCGCGAAGCGCTCCCTGAGTCGCTCCGCGTTGCGCTCAATATGTGGGTCTACTCGACCAACTCTCGATCGTATGGGTTTGGCGTTCTGAATGCGTATGGTGTTGCAAAGCGTCAGCTCGTACTCGCGACCGTCGGTTTCCGTGGCGACATTGTCGTTGCAGGCGATGCATTCGAATCAGCAGCGGCAGCATATCTCATCGCGCGCAAGTACAAAGTTCCGCTTCAAGTGCAGGTGCTCACTGATCCGTTTGAAGAAGGTTTTGTCAAAGAAGAGGACGGGAATAATTGGCGACTCATGGCGGCGAAGTTCGTCATACCGCGCGCCGCGTGTATCTTCGTGCGTTCGTCACGCATTCAGGCAAATATTGAACGTCGGTTTAGGAAAAGCAAAGATAAGATTTCGTTCTTGCCGCCATTTCGAGACCTCGTGGCGTTTCGTGATGGTGAAGTGCTCTTTAATCTCCATGAGCGGTATCCTCAATTTAAATTCATTATGCTCGCAGTGACACCACTCGATGCGCGCTCGCGGGTGGATTTTATTATCGATGTCTGTGCGCCGTATCTCCAGCAGTACCCAACCATCGGTCTCATTATTGTCGGGGAGGGTCCTGAGCACGAGCAGCTCGTTGAAAAGATTGCGGCGCTCGGCATTGCTGAGAGGGTGATCATTCAGCCCGAACGTGATGATCTTGTTTCGTATATGAAGACGGCGAACTTGCTTATCAACTCCACAACGAACGATGAACAGGATTTACTTGTTGCAGCCGCAGCCGCTGCGGGCCTTCCCATTCTTACGGTCGAGGGAGAGATGTCAAAAGCGCTCTTCGAGGATGGTGTGAATGCATTTGTATGTCCTGTCGATGACGTTATGTGTTTCCAGTCGCGTATTAGGGATTTTCTCAATAACAATCAGCTTCGCACCGCGTTTGCGATCAACGGGAAAAACAAAGTCTTTTCCGTTGTTGAGCAGGACGTATCCGCGTACCGTCGTGCGTTTGTTGACGTGATTGAAGCCTGTGTTCTCAATGCGTACGGGACGTCAGCTCCAGAGCAGCCGAAACAAGCGTAGTATGCGATTGCTCATAGTCACCCAAGTCGTTGATCAGCATGATCCGATTCTCGGTTTTTTTCATCGTTGGATTTCTGAATATGCTCGCGTATGTGAACATGTGTACGTCGTCTGTTTGAAAGAAGGTGCGCATTCACTTCCGGAAAATGTGACGGTGCTTTCGCTGGGAAAAGAAAGTGGATATGGACGATTTACATACCTTCGTCGATTTTTTTCATACCTGTGGACCTATCGGCACGAGTATGATGCCGTCTTTGTTCACATGAATCAGGTGTACGTCATTCTCGGAGGATTGCTCTGGCGAATACTCGGGAAGCGTATCGGTCTGTGGTATGCACATGGTGCGACGAGTTTTTCACTCAGAGTTGCAACTTTTTTGACCCATTACGTGTTTACGTCAACACCGAGTGGCTTTCGGCTCGCGAGTACGAAAACGCGCGTTGTCGGGCAGGGAATTGATACAGATCTATTCCCACTGTGTCCTGACACGTATGATGCTTCACGTATCCGAATTGTATGTGTGGGTCGGGTTGGACCGATTAAGCGCAATGAAGTGCTCATCGATGCGGTTGCGCATTTGCGCGCGCGGAGCATCGATGCGACTGCGAAATTTGTAGGGAAGGTCATGGATGAAGAGTATTTTGCGGCGCTCCGCGCGCGCATAAAAGAAAAGGGGATTGAGGATGCAGTTGCGTTTTCTGGCGCTGTTTCTCCAGAGGAGGTGCCGCGCTTCATTTGTGATGCAGATATTTTTGCAAATCCGAGTGCGACCGGGAGTCTCGACAAGGTTGGTCTCGAGGCACTCGTCGCGGGAGTTCCGGTCATCACCTCAAATCCTGCATTTAAAGATATATTTAGCACGTATGTCGAACGCCTCACATTTCCACCTGACGATGCTGCGTCACTTGCTGATCGGATTGAGTCGTTGCATACTGCGCCCGATCGTTCTGTGCTTAGCACAGCGCTCCGCGCACGAGTGCTCGCAGAGCACTCGGTTGAAGCGCTTATTCCGCGCATTCTCTCTCACTACGCATAATTTATGAAAATCCTCATCGTCACTGGCATCTACCCGCCCGACATCGGCGGCCCTGCAACGTATGTAAAGACGATCGAAGAACGTCTTTTATCGTCGGGGCATGATGTGTCGGTCCTTACCTTCGGAGAGGTGCGGAGTCTACCGAAAGTTATTCGACATGTAGTATTTTTGTTTAAGTGTTTCAGGGGAGCGTATAAAAAGGATATTGTATTTGCGCAAGATCCAGTTTCTGTCGGCTTGCCGGCAATGGTTGCAGCGAAGGTACTTAGAAAAAAGTTTTTTCTTCGACTTGGTGGAGATTATGCCTGGGAACAAGGGGTACTTCGTTACAACATACACGAAACACTCGATGAGTTCGTTGTCTCAAAAAAAACGTACCCACTCTTCCTAATGCTCGCTCGCGGCATTGAGCGTATTGTTGCTCGTGCTGCGATTGCTGTTGCGGTACAAAGCTCGTACATGAAGGGCATAATTTCTTATTGGAATATTTCGCCATCTAAAATCACTGTTATACCAAATAGTTTTTCAGGGAAAGTGCTCAACACTGAGAAAGGTTTCTTAAGGGAGCATCTTGGTATGACGGGTCGGATAATAATTTCTGCAGGGCGGATGGTGCCGTGGAAAAAATTTGATGAACTTATAAAAGTGATTCCTACTTTGCTTAAAGACGTTCCTGACCTTAGATTGTACCTCGCTGGAGATGGACCAGAGGAGACGAAACTAAAAAAGCTTGTTGCTGAACATAATCTACATACCCACGTCACTTTTTTGGGTCGAGTAACAAAAGAACGGCTTATTGAGTACCTTGCCGCAGCCGATGTTTTTGTGCTCAATAGTACATACGAGGGCTTCTCGCATCAAATATTGGAAGCGTATGCTGCGGGCGTCCCTGTAATTGCAACAAACGTATGCGGAAATCCTGAAGCAGTCGATAATGGAGAAAGTGGATTATTGATTCATCCTCACGACAAGACAGATCTCCAAAGAGCAATTATGGATATTCTTAAAAACCCTACTTATGCGGATACCCTTGCTCAGGGCGGAAAGAAAAAACTTGATCAATTTAGTACTGATCGGATGATGGATGGAACTAATATTTTTTTAGGCATAATAAAAACTGGCCGAGTTGAATAAGACGGCAAGGTATGCCACACTCTCTCGTATGCACAAGGAGGATGATATGGAAAAAACTGAATCGGATAGACTCGCTAATCAGTACGTACGAGCGTACTATAATCAACAGGTAAAATCACTCCCTGAAGGCTATACGACATCTCGGTGGCACTCTTCATTTGCGCGCACGTTTGATTATCGTCAGACAATGCGTGCAATTCTGCGAGCATTAGGGAATGAATCGTATAGGAATGGAGTTGAGATAGGTCCGGGTGATGGTGTTTGGACAAATATACTTCGAACACATATTACTGAGCGACTTCACTTGATTGAGCAATCAGAAGAAATGCTCAATCAAGCACAGGCGAAGCTCTCAGTGTATTCGCAAATTACATTTGAGCATGCGGATTTTATGGATTCGATTCCGCCGAATAACGTTGATATTGTATTCGCTTCTCGCTGCTTTGAATACTTTGCGCAAAAAAAAGAAGCGCTCGAAAAAATTTATGAAATGCTTCGTCCGGGCGGTCAGCTCATACTGATTACAAAAAATCGACGATATCTCACATCAGTGGGTGTGCAAGATCGTGTCGTACATAGCGACCAGCTCGGCCGAAAAGAGATGTGTGCATTACTGAACGACGCGGGATTCGAGCTCAATTTTGTGTATCCTGCAACGCTGCGTTGGAAGGTGAAGTATGCACCACTGCGTGTCATATTTGACATTCTTCACCGGATTTCGGTGGTAACACGCGGTATATTTTGGATACCGTTCCTTTTTGATCGAGCATCCGAAAGCTATCTCTATAGAGCGTCACGCCCACGTTCATGATTGTAGAATGTTTTGGATTACCCGGAGCTGGTAAAACACACGTCGTCGAGCGTCTGATCGAGAAGGGGCTCTTGTCGACTGTGCCAGCCTATAGTCGCCGTATTCATTCAGTCTTTTTCGCGGCCGCACACCCTCTTTTTTTTGCGCGGTTTATTTTCACACTGGTTCGCGAATGCGCACGAGTACAATCCTGGCGTCTGTTTCGATTCAAAATATCAGTCTTCCTTAATACCAGTGGCCGTCTATGGACTGCGCGGCACGTACCGCATGAGGTAAAAACAATTATTGACGAGGGATTACTCCAGCGTCTTTTGTCTCTCTATGAGAGCAAACAGTCGCCAGGAGTATTTGAACGTTGGATTTCGCATATGCCGAAATCTGATGCGGTGGCGATGATCTTATACAAAGAGCCTTTAAATGATGGAGTGAGGGTTGGTACGATACGGCGAAGTATGGGTATCTCGTATGAGAAGCAGTGGCGAGATGTTATGATCCACAATCATACGAGCATCATGGTTGCTCTTGAGCGCCGAAAGATCCGTACGTGCATTTTTTACAAAGGAGATGACGCTGTTGATTCCATTGAGAAACTATCACAATGTCTTAATGCTACATAAAATATTGCTATGAAATCTCATTCTCTCACAGGCATTGAGCACACCTACCAAACGCACCATACGACCGGGCACCGGAGAGGAACAACTCTTTTTGGAGGTATTCGTGGAGAATTTTTGAGGTCTCGCATTGGTACCGGCAAACGCATTCTTGATATTGGTTGTCGTGACGGCGAACTCACACGCGAGTTTTATAAAGGAAATGAGGTGCTTGGGGTTGATATCGACCGAGAGGCACTTCTAAGACTGGAGCGTGAATTGGGAATAAAAACAAAACACATGGATCTTCATGGGGAGTGGGACATTCCAGAAGGCACCTTTGATGTTGTCGTTGCAGGAGAGGTTCTTGAGCATTTGTATTATCCGGAACGGGTATGCGCAAAGGTATGCAGGGTGTTAGTGAAAGACGGTGTATTCCTTGGATCGGTGCCGAACGCGTTTAGTCTTGCAAATAGGGTACGTCTGTTCTTTGGAAAGAAATCCGGAACTCCGTTGGCTGATCCAACGCACATCAACCACTTCTCTAGGAAAGAGCTTGCGCACCTCCTTAAAAATAATTTTAAGGAGGTGCGCATAACGCCGCTTGGAAAATATGCATGGCTCGATCGGTTTTTCCCAGGTTTCTTTTCGTTCATGCTTCTGTTTGAAGCTTCGTCACCAAAAAAATCATGAGTCAGTCATTATGGAGAGAAATGCTCTATGAGGAGCTCACAAAGATTTCCCTGAATGGAGACATTATTGATCTTGGTGGATCGCGCAGATCCGGTTACCACGCTCTCTTTAAAGGTGATCACACAATCACTGTTGCAAATCTTGATGGGGATGACTCGAGAGACATCATCTGCAATCTTGAGCAGCTACTTCCTCTTAAGGATGGATCGTATGATGGGGTCGTGTGTCTGAATGTGCTTGAGCACATCTTCAATTATCAGACACTGCTCAATGAAAGTTGGAGAATTTTAAAGAATGATGGCTTGTCGGTATACGCAGTGCCATTTTTGATTCAGATCCACCCAAGTCCACGTGATCATTGGCGCTTCACAGAAGCAACGCTTGAGCGGCTTTTTAAAGAAACAGGATTTTCAGACATAGAAGTCCGCACTATTGGAACGGGAGTATGCGGGGCATCGTACCAGTTGCGACACAACCTTTATCGGTATTCGATGATACAGAGATTTGGAAAGGCGTGCGCACGTATGGGTGATGCATTGATTTCGTTCATAAAGTCGAATAGCTATTTTTCAAAAGAATATTACCCGCTCGGATACATCATCGTGGCACGCAAGTAATTTGTATGGACAAATTTCGTCAGAATAAACTTCGATTAGTAGTTGGAATCAATGATTTTCGTATCGGTGGAGGACAGAAAATCGTCGCTGATGTATTGGCGCGCACTGATCGGGCTACTTTTGAAATCCATCTTGTAACGCTCATTCAGTTTGATGAACAAGAGTCATTCTATAATCTGCTTCCCGCTGACATCTCAGTACATCGCTTTTATTTTCAGAGAATTGCAGATGTGAAGGAATTACTGCGCCTCTATAAACTACTTAAGCACATTCGGCCAGATGTCGTGTGGTCAAGTTTTTTCTTTAGTAATACAATTTTTCGCGTATTGAAGCCGCTTACGGGCTATAAAGTCATTGTGACTGAGCAGAATACGTACACGTGGAAGACCACTTTTCAGAAAGTCGTTGACTGGATATTGTCGTATATCACATACCGAATTGTTGCTGTCTCAAACTATGTTGCCGAGTTCACTGCCGCACAAGAGCGAATATCTCGCAAAAAATTCACTGTTATTCATAACGGTGTGGACGTGGAGGAAATGATTCGAAAGCTTGCTTCGGCAGACGTAGTTGCACTTAAGAAAGAGCTTGGATTCCGTCCTGATGATCGGCTTATTATCAATGTTGGACAGCTTATTCATCAAAAAAATCAACAATTATTGGTAACTGCCTTTAAACATTTCTCAGAGCGTGTGGAAGGTTATCGTCTGGTCATCCTTGGGGAAGGTATCTTGCGACCACAGCTGGAGCAACATATTACGTCACTTGGGTTGCGCGACCTTGTGGTTCTGCCAGGCATAAAAAAGAATGTCGCAGACTATTATGCTGCAAGTGATTTTTTTGTTCTTACGTCGCGCTTTGAGGGGTTTAGTGTTGCTGTTGTCGAGGCGCTCTCTGCGGGTTTACCTGTTATCTCGACACGAGTATCAGGGGCAGAAGAGTACATCGACGAAAATCGCACAGGCTTCATTGTCTCTGATGATGCGGATGATATTGCGCGCACGATGGAGATTCTCGCCGGTGCGACAGAGGAAGAACAACAGTTGAGAAGGAATGCGGCGCGCGCGAAGGCAAAAATGTATGACCTCGAGAGTATTACTAGAAAATACGAAACTCTCTTTAAGGAATCTGTTCAGTCATAGTTCTTCTACGCTGCGCTGTCTTTGAGAATCTCATGCGCAACATTCTTTGAAGCCTCTCCTGGCTTGAATATGAAGAGAATTTCTCGAGCCTTTTTGCGTTCCTCAGAGCGAGTTGCTGATGTTTCAGTAAGTGCCCTGAGGAGGTCATCAAAAGTGCGTGGTCGTGGACCGGGTACTAGATTCCAGAAATCTTCAGGAATGCCGGGGTCTTTTCGGTATTCATCAAAATCATAGACAAAAAATATACTTGGTTTATCAAGAAGGAGGAATTCAAGACAGAGCGATGAGTAATCAGTGATGACGAGATCAAACCTTGGGAGAAGAGGGTATTTGTCAAAATCGGGATTAACGAACGATATGTGTGAGAAGGTCTCTTTCGGGAGCCATTCGGTTGTTGAGAATTTTGGATGGAGAGATATGAAAAGAAAATCGTTTCTTTCTGAAAGAAAAGTATTGAGCTTCGAGAGATCAAGTTGTGCAAGGGGCGAATCTGCATCTTTGCCTCGGCGAAATGTTGGCGCATAGAGCAGAATACGTGAAGGGTGCATGGCTCGTACTTTTTGCAGTGCCTCATCGAGGTCTTGATGTATATCTATATCAGCGTTACGGATGTGTTTGAAGAATATGTCGTAGCGAGGGAGACCGGTGATACGAACACGTTCTCTTGGCACATCAAAGCTTGGGCAAATAAAATTTGTTGCAATGTATGGTGAAGATGCGATAAAGAAGTATATGCGTCGGAAGAGCCCGGGCGAGATGATGATTTCTCGGAACTTTGAGAGTTTCCATGAACTCCCGAGCTCGAGTCCTTTGATACCATCTGCGTGCCAGAGTTGAATGACTTTACTTCGTCCGCTCGCGCGCCAATTAAAGAGGCGCATGTTCGCATCGATGATTGTGTATCCGGCTCGAAGTGAGTAATAGAGTCCGAGCCACGAAGTCACTGTATAGCTCTCATACCCGTGTGCTCGAAGTTGATCACGCATATTGTCGTCCTCAGCAATCCAAATTGACCGAATTTCTTTATGATGTTCGGTGGTATATAAAAAAAGATATTTTGAATTGTCGGCAAATATCTCTCGATCTGCGCTTTTGTGCCATCCAACAAAGATCCAAATCTGATTACTTCGCGGTGAAAGCCAGGAGAGGGGATACATCATCCAGCTCAAGAGGAGGATTAATGGGGTTTTTATTTTTCTGAAGAATGGAGGCATATATCGTGTAATTTTAGGGTAGTATAGCGTGGAAAGCTTGAGTCGTAACGTACGAAGGATTAAGGGGTTGGCGAGAGGCTAGAAAATCTACCTTTCCTATGTATACTTGGACGATATGGCAAAAAAATCAGTTTCTCCTAAAAAGGGGCGCGGTAAGAAAACTGTCTATATCGCTATGAGTGCGGATCTCGTACATCCGGGCCATCTCAAGATTATCAAGGAAGGTACAAAGTATGGCGTAGTTACGGTCGGGCTCCTGACTGATGCTGCGATTGCGAGCTATAAGCGGTTGCCGTACATGAGTTTTGAGCAACGAAGGGCGGTAATAGAGAATATAAAAGGTGTCGCACGCGTTGTGCCGCAGGAGACACTTGATTACCGACCAAATCTTGAGAAGTTCAAACCCGACTATGTCGTTCACGGTGATGATTGGAAAACAGGAGTTCAGCAGAAAACGCGCAAGCAAGTTATTGGGGTTTTAAAAAAGTGGGGAGGAAAGCTTATTGAGCCTGCATATACGGAGGGTATTTCCTCGACGCAGCTTAACAAGAGTTTAAAGGAGGTTGGGACCACGCCGAAAATTAGACTTGAGCGCTTGCGACGGCTCCTCAAAGCGCGCCCGCTTATTCGCGGAATTGAAGCACACAGCGGACTCTCTGCACTGATTGCAGAGCATGTATTCATTAAAGAAAAGAATATCCGGAAAGAGTTTGATTTTATGTGGCTCTCAAGCCTCACTGATTCGACCAATAAAGGGAAGCCTGATATCGAACTTGTTGATGTCTCGTCGAGATTAGGTACAGTCTCTGATATTCTCGAGGTTACGACGAAACCGATTGTGTATGACGGTGACACAGGAGGTCTCCTTGAACATTTCCCATATACTGTTCGTTCACTTGAACGACTCGGTGTTTCAGCGATTATCATTGAGGACAAGCACGGTCTCAAGAAAAATTCTCTCTTTGGTACGGAGGTTGAGCAAGAGCAAGATTCAATTGAAAATTTTTGTGAAAAGATAAAGACGGGGAATCGGGCGCGGGTAACGGATGACTTTATGATTATCGCGCGCATCGAAAGCCTCATTCTCGGAAAGGGGCTTGAGGACGCGCTTGCGCGCGCGCGAGCGTATATTGAGGCAGGGGCGGGAGCGATTATGATTCACAGCAAAGAGAAGAGTCCGAAGGAGATTTTTGATTTCTGTAAAGAATTCAAGAAGTTTCGCGGCGATACGCCGCTTGTTGCCGTCCCTTCAACGTATGCGTCTGTAACAGAAAAAGAACTCGAGAAGGCAGGTGTAAACATGGTGATTTATGCCAATCAGCTCCTTCGAAGTGCATATCCTGCAATGATGCGAACTGCAGAGTCAATTCTAAAAAACAGTCGCGCCCAGGAAGTGGACGACGAATACTGTATGCCGATCAAAGACATCCTGACCCTTATTGAGGGTGGAAAGTAATCGTATGGTTAATCCAGCAGATTTTTTTAACCTCCTGAAAACGCAAAGTGTTGGTTTTTTTACGGGGGTGCCCGATTCTTTGCTCAAGGATTTTTGTGCGTATGTTGACGACCATGGAGGGGAGCAGGACCATCTCATTGCAGTCAATGAGGGGGCTGCAGTCGCAATCGCTGCAGGGCATCATCTTGCGACTGGAGGCGTACCGCTTGTGTATATGCAGAATTCGGGATTGGGGAATGCGGTAAATCCACTCGTCTCGCTTGCAGATGCTGAAGTGTACCAGATTCCGATGCTCCTGCTTGTTGGGTGGCGCGGGGAGCCAGACGTAAAGGATGAACCGCAGCACATCAAGATGGGGAAGATTACCCCAAGACTTCTGGAGGCGCTTGAGATTCCATATGTCGTTCTCTCAAATTCTCTCGAGGAGGTATCGGCAGAAGTCTCTACGGCAATTAAAACTGCGCGAGAAAAAAATATGCCGTATGCACTAGTTGTCCGGAAGGATACGTTTAGTGCGTACGCATCTGTGCACGCGAAAAAAGAAACATACAGGCTCACTCGTGAACAAGCGGTTGCAGAGATTTTGCCTTTGGTGGGTGTAGATTCAGTGGTGGTATCAACGACAGGGAAACTTTCTCGTGAGTTATTTGAACTACGAAAGCAGCGGAATGAAGGCCATATGCGTGATTTTCTTACTGTTGGATCAATGGGCCATGCTTCGCAAATTGCGCTTGGTGCCGCACAGGCTACATCAAAGCGCGTGTACTGTTTTGATGGAGATGGCGCGGCGCTCATGCATCTTGGTGGTATGGCGACAATCGGCGCGCGTGCGCCAAAGAATTTCATACATGTTGTGTTCAATAATGGCATGCACGAATCGGTCGGAGGACAGGCTACCGTTGCGTTCAAAACAGATTTGTGTGAAGTTGCGCACGCCTGTGGGTATAAAAAAGTACTGCGCGTGGACAATCGAGACGGGATCCAGTCCATTTTTAAAGGTAGTGAACATGAAGAAGGACCGGTGTTCATTGAAGTACGTATTTCTGGTGGGTCTCGAGACGATCTCGGAAGGCCAACACGTTCTCCTGTCGAAAATAAGCAGGATTTTGAAAAGTTTTTGAAATCGTAGACAGTAGTGTGGTATCGTACGCGTGACATATGGAGCAGATTGCATATCTTGATAAACCATTTTCAGAAAGTCTTTCTGAAATAATTTCTAAACATAACCCAAAGCGGGTGTTGCTTGTAACGGGGAAAGAGTCTTTCGTCCACTCAGGCGCGAAGGAAATATGTGATCAACTTTTGCACGCACACGAGGTGTGTATATTTGATAATTTTTCACCAAATCCAAAGCTCGAAGATATTGAAAAAGGAATTGCAATGATGCGAGAAACAAGTCCGGATCTGGTCCTTGCGATCGGTGGTGGAAGCGCGATCGACATTGCAAAATCAATTGCCATTCTTGCGGTTCATGATGAGAATCCTGCTGTGTACATACAAGGAGAAGCACCGCTCACAGAGAAAGGAGTAATGGTCGTTGCGGTACCGACAACTGCAGGAACAGGCGCAGAGGCAACTCATTTTGCTGCGGTGTATATTGGTCCGAAAAAATATTCACTTGCGCAGGCGCATATGATGCCAGACTATGCGATTGTTGATTCTGCGCTTACGCACTCTCTCTCCCCGCGGCAGACTGCCCTTTCGGGAGTTGATGCGCTCTGTCAGGCTATTGAAAGTATGTGGTCTATTCACTCGACGGACGAGTCAAAAGAATATGCTGCAGAAGCTCTTGAGCTGATTTTGAGTAATCTTAGGAAAGCGGTTCTCGATCCAGATCGTTCCTCTCGGAGCGCACTTGCGCGCGCCGCACATCTTGCGGGGAGAGCCATCAATATTTCGAAGACAACGGCATGTCATGCCATGTCATATGCTCTCACCGTTCAGTTTGGTATCCCTCATGGTCAGGCGGTGTCACTGACATTGCCACAACTGTTGAGGTTTAATGACAGTGTGTCTTCTGATGACGTGATGGATACTCGTGGTGTTGCGTATGTACAAAGTGTGCTCGCTAACATTAAAACTTTTTTGGGGTCACAGAGTATCGACGAAGCGGTGTGCGTTTATGAAAAGCTTATAAAAGACATCGATCTTTCTCTCAGATTGAGCGACTTTGGCGTAGAGAAGGAACATATTGAAGGTCTTGTCGAGGCCATGTCCATTGAACGCGCAGGCAATAATCCTCGTCGCTTTACGAAAGCTGATGCTGGACGTACCCTATATGCCATTTTATAGTGGCTGTGTATGGACTCCTCGCGTGGTGTAGAAACTCAGACGGTCGTCGTGCTCGGTTCAAAACCCGAAGCGCAGTTTCCTGAGATCGAAGCACCGGTAGTACTTGCTGCAAATGGTGCGGTGGAATTGGCGCTTGAGTATCGGCGTAGGTATGGGTCACGTACCGTAGGGCTAGTGCCCGGAGTAGAACTTTTGAAGCACCCCCATATCCAAGAGTCGTTCAAAAAGGGAGCCCCTGACGAGATCATTGTCTTTGGAGATGGCGGCGTTGATATCGTTGCGTTTATACGAGAGACCCTCAAGCTTGCAGACGCACAGATCACCGTTTATACAATTCGTGAACGTCATCAATTCATGAAGCACGTTCTTGGATGGAGAGTTCTTCTGGTTATGTATGAACGTATTCGAGTTCGTGGTTTGCGTCATTTTGTTACGAAGGTTATTCCGGACATTCTGTTTCATGGAGATATGGATTGGCTTTCCCACTCAACAGGTCTTGATGCAATCATGTACGCGGTGAAGCGTTTTCCGCGCGCGGAGTACATCATTGCTGCAGGAATTGGTCTCCAGGGGGGCGCACATTTTAATAATGTTGGAGAGTTTATGCAGAAGACAGCCATTGCAGATCGTGGGACAATGAAGCACTGGCCGCCTTTTTTGCGGAAGAATGTCGTTACAACTGATGATAATCTGAGCGAGATTGGAAACATTCCCAAGTGGGATAGCAAATTATTTTCACCGTAAGGAATATGAATTCTGTAAGAATTGGCATAATTGGTGCGGGAAAAATGACAGTGAAGCGTCATCTTCCTGCGCTTGCCCGTCTTCGAGAAGAGGGACAGTGCATCATTATAGGAATTTGCGATATCAATATCGATGCGGCTCACGCTGCAGCGTCTACATTTGACATTCCGTATGTGACCCATCGTGCCGAAGACTTGATTGGGCGTACTGATATTGATGCAGTATGCATTTTTGCTCCTGCAGATGTTCATTATCGAGAGGGTCTCAATACACTGCGTTCGGGCAAACATCTATTTGTCGAAAAGCCGCCCGCAAAGAATACGGAGCAGGTAAAGGAGCTTTCAGCTCTTGCAAAACATCAGGGACGTATTGCGGCGGCAGGATATAATCGAAGATTTCAAAAACATATCCTGGAAATAAAGAAGAATCTTCGTGAATCTTCAATACAATCAGCTGAGGCGATCTTCAATAAACCAAACGCAGGTACGTTAGTCCCCTTTGGCATGGAGACGTGGCTCGGCGTCAGTGCAATTCATGCACTTGATACCCTTTGTTTTATTATGGGTGAACGCCCAACAGCGCTCTATACTGCTTACAATGGAACATCAAATGATCCGCGCGAGAATTTTTCCGCACTGATAGTATGGGGCGATCGGCATGCTGTATTTTCTGCAAATAACTCTGCCGGCTCTCGTCTGGAACGATATGCGTTTCATGGATATGGGGTCTCGTACGCTGTAGAGGGACAGTCGCTTCATATAAGCCGAGATGCTGAGGATAAAGATGAAGTAAAAACTGACGACGACGTCACTGGTGGCATTTACGCTGAATTCGCTGCTTTTCTGAATGCAATACATGAAGGTGACGAACCACTGCACTCACTTGATAGAACAATATCCGCACTGCACCTTGTTGAACTTATTGAGCGCGGGCACATGGGCACCATCGATTGGTCGTCAATTGAAACAAAAAATCCAGTGGGGCAGATTGATTCAGAGATTCCTATACGTCAACAGATTGTTGAGGGTCGCTTTTCATCCGTGCTCGTACTCAATCCGCGTGCTCTTCATGCAGAGCTTCCTCGTCTTGGGGAACATGTCCGTATTGTATATCGCGAAGATCTAGAAAAGATGTCTGAAACTGAGCGACGTACAATTGGCGCAGTTTTGACAGGTGGGCCGAGCGCAATTCCACTTGACCACGAGCTACTCGATTTGCTACCAGGGGTGGCCATTCTCGGTGTATTAGGGGCGTCCATCAAGAAGTGGGGCGGTGAAGCAGCGATTGACCGAGGCTTGGCGATTATCAATACTGCTGATGTGTATGCTGACGCTGTTGCTGAGTTTATTGTCATGCAAGCGCTCGTTGGTTTACGGCGCGCAAGTGTGTCACACGAGGTGCTTCGGAAAGGTGGTTGGGAATTTTCGGTGCCGCGATTTCAAGATATGGTAAGAGAGAAGATACGTTCTTTTGCCAAAAATTCTCTTCTCAGATTCCTGAAACCGTATATTTCGTCCATACGACCGATCATCGCTCCAGTTTCTCGACCAAATAGGGCTACTGCTCGAATGCTTGCTGGTCGATCAGTCGGGATACTTGGTTTTGGAGAAATTACCAAAAAGACTATCCCGCTTTTTCGAGCGTTTGGCTGCACGGTATATGTACACTCAGAGTATATGGATACCGAGACTGCGCAGACGCTCGGCGTCGTATCAAGTACTCTTGATGAAGTACTGCGATGCGACGTTGTATCGATACAGCGAGGTCTTTCGCCGCGTACTGAGCGATCGTTTGGAGCTCAGGAAATTGGAGCTCTTCGTTCGGGGACTGTGTTTATAAACTCTGGTCGGGCAGGACTCGTCGATACAGAAGCGCTTATTAAACGGCTTAAGAGAGGGGATATTTTTGCCTGTATCGATGTATTTGATAGCGAACCGCTTTCGAAGGATGATACGCTGCGAACATTACCGAATGTATTCCTAACATCCCATCTTGCCGCATCAATAGAACACACGAAGGGGTTAATGGATCTTTCGAGCCGCGCACTTGTCGATAAGATACTTGCGTATCGGGAGCAGGCTGACGCCGTCAGCAGCATTGATTACCGTCAGTTTAAAAACATGACCTAAATAGATTCATGAAAGCCCTCCTTAAAAAAATCTTTGCATATTTTGGATACCAGCTGAATCGAGCTGTTCCTGACAATAATCCTCAGAAACAGAAGCAGTTGGAACCGAGACACTTCTTCGATATGTTCTTTTCAAATGTTAATCCGGATGATTTCTTTTTCGTCCAGATCGGCGCAAATGATGGCAAGACAAGGGACATACTGTATCCCTATGTGACTCGGCATAATCTTCGCGGCATACTCGTTGAGCCTCAAGTCGATATTTTTGAGAGATTAAAAGATAATTACAAAGGCGTAGATTCTGTAACCTTCGCAAATGTCGCAATTTCAAACGAGGATGGAAGAAAATCTTTCTATAAAGTTAAGGACACTTTTATAACAGAGGCGAATTTTTTCGAAGTAACAGCAATTGCTTCGTTTAACAAGGACGTATTTGATAAGACGCTCACAAAGAGAATTGGTCGTATTATAGAGAATGTTTCGCCAAATCTTGCGGACTATACGGACGAGATTGTCGTTGATACACTCACACTCAAATCCTTTGTACGGTCGTATGACGTCCAAAAGATTGATTTTCTTTTCCTCGATTGCGAAGGATATGATTTTGAGATCCTGAAAATGTTTGATTTTGGACGATTTTCTCCAAAAATAATTAACTATGAAAGCAAGTTTCAGTCAGACGAGGAGCGGCGTGCGTGTGAAGGGTTGCTGGAGTCAAAGGGGTATACATTGTTCCGGCATGGAAATGATACGTGCGCGTTTCGCTCGGTGTACAGGCAATGAGGTTTAATGTACACTTTTCAAAATATTACGCTGCGGGTCTATGTCTACATCTAGAAAACCAAAGGTGCTCGGCGTTATTCCTGCTCGAATTGGCTCGACGCGCGTGCCAGAGAAAATGATTTTGGATATTTGTGGGAAACCTCTGATACAGAGAACTATTGAACGAACACAGCGCGCAAAAAATCTCGATGCGCTTGTCGTGGCTACTGATTCTGAACGTATTGCAGAGATTGCAACAAATCTTGGTGTCCGTGCGATTATGACACCGTCTGAATTGCCGACGGGGACTGATCGAACAGCGGCAGCAGTCAAGCAGTTTTCTGATTTCGTCCCTGACATCGTGGTAAATGTTTGGGGAGATGAGCCGCTCTACTCGGCAACTGCAATTGATGCGTGTGTTGAGCTTTTGCTCGAAGATCCCGATCTGCAAGTCGCGGGAGTTGGGGATTTAATCGAGGATGAAAAGATGATTGCTGAACCGAGTCTCGTGAAGGTTTTGACCGATCTTAAAAACAATGTACTATGCTTTTCCAGAGCGTTTGTCCCGCATCCGTATAACTCGCACGCAGCTGTTGATGTGTATCACATCACCGGTGCGATGGCACTCCGTCGAGATTTTTTGTATATGTTTTTAACGCTTCCGCAGGGGCCATTGGAGCTGCGGGAAGGTGTTGAACAGATGCGAATACTCGAGCATGGATATCGGATGCGTATCGTAAAAGGCACCTATCAAAATCTTGGGGTAAACACCCCAGAGGAGCTTGAGCAGGTGCGTGTGATCGTCGCGGAGCGAATTGAGAAAGGGGAGCTGACATGAATCTGCATGAACTTCTGCTCGAGCGAGCTTCCAATATCAAGGAAGTATGGCTCGATGTCGACGGCGTTATGACCCATCAAAAACCCGTTGTCATTTTTGAGCTTCTGGGAGCGGGCGGCGGCGTTATCGGTTTCGAGCGGCATGACGGATTTCTGCGGACTCCGTTGGTGCCACTCGACGCACTGGGGAATCCTGTCGTGAATAGGGTCGAACTTTTCTCGGCGAAGGTTGGAAGGCCTATCGCTGAAGGGTATGGATTCGATACTCGCGATGGGAAGGTGGTGGAATACCTGAGGGAAAATGGTCTCTCCGTGTATTTTATCAGCGGGAGAAATTCTCCCGTTGTACACGACCGAGCGCTCGCGCTCGGCGCCGTACCCATCCTTGGGGAAAAGGATAAGCTCACGAGGATAAAGCAGACGGCTCGGTGTGCACTCGGAGAGATTCTGTTTGTCGGCGACGGCATTCAGGACGCTGAGACACTCAGTGCTGTGCGCGAAGCGGGTGGTATCGCTATTGCACCCGCTGACTCGTGTGAAGAAGCGATTGCTGCTTCGTGTTGTGTCACAGCTGCCAAGGGAGGCGAAGGAGTTCTCTATGAGATCTTCAGTGCATTCCTCAAGATTCGCGGTTTGTGGCGCGACGTTCCTGCATAAATATGCACACAGTCGAAGGTTTGGGCCGGCATCATCCGATGTCGGCCCTCTTTTTATTCTTTGTGCATATAGAAAAGCAACATGACGACAACGCTCCAATATACGTGCGCGATGAGGAGAGCATAAATTGCGCCCCATATACCGAAAATAGGAAGGAGTATTATGAGTGACAGAATTTTTACAACAGTAGTACTTATTTGGATAAAATGTTGTATATATTTCTCACCGTGTGCCGCAAATACTTGTCCATACAGGGTATTTGGCTTTGTGAGGAGGGCAAGTACTGCGACTTGTGAGAGAAGAATCGCTTCAGGATAGGCTGGGAATAAGATAGGGAAAACATATGGTGCGACTATGAGGTACAGTGATGTGGTAACACAGGCTGCAAGGAAGAAGATTGCTACTTTTCGAAACAATGTATCCTTTAAGATTCCGAATTCTTGTTTTGCAAATTTTGGAAACACAAGATCACTAATAAGTCCGAATGACTTATATAAATGCGTGAAGGGGAGGAGTGCGAGCATGTACGTTGCGACCGCTGCAGCTCCCAAATAATGGAACATTAGTATTTTGTCGAAATTATTCCCGAGCGTTGCGAATAATCCGATAATACTTAGATGTTTGCTGTATGACGTGAGTTCTGTGTCTTGTGTTTCGCGTAGCTTATATTTTTGTACGACGAGAAGATAGAGGAGGCCTGCTGAAATGACACTCGATACGAAATATACGCTTACCAGAATGGCAGGATCATCGGTAAAGAGAAGGGTGATGAGTAGAGTTATGATAAATATAGGGCGGCGCCAAAAGCCGAGGAATGCACTTTCCTTGAACCGCTTTGAACCGATGAGGTATGCCTTATAGAGACTGAAGCCTTCCACAAATGGAGAGAGTGCGCCGACAATGAGAAATGAGATTGCGAGCGTATTATTTCCATTTACGAAGTAGTACAGAGCAAGCGCGCCACCAATGAAGACAATGCTTGTACTCCATACAAGCTGTGTTCTGAATCCGTATGGAAGCGCGCCCTCGTTTCCGTTTGCGACAGCACGTTTGATCGCCGTGCTCATGCCAGAAAGTGTGAGTGCGCTCATGACCGCTGCAACCGACATGATGAACTGGTAGGTTCCATATGATTCTTTAGGGAGAAGGTTTGCAAAAGCGACCGCGAGAATGAGGCCGCTCGCGACTTGTATGCCGTGACCAAATGCAAGCCAAAAGCCGCCCTTGGTAAGGTAGATCATGTCGGTCTTGGTGTACTGTTCGCTCCAGCGAAGGCCGCGGGCGGCGTGATGTTTGAGTCGTTGTAGCATGGGCGATTGCCTATATAACTACATAGTTATTGCAAAGGTTGCTGCGTGCTTTTGCCATAGCCCTCAAGTGATCGGAGGCGTTTGCGCGCGTATTTGAAATCTGGCTGCGCGCTCGCCACGACGTAGATGTGGGGCGCGATGAGATTAAAGAATGAGTCGAGAAAGGCGTTCCTCATATAAAAGAGTCGCGCTTCATGCACGTGCCATCCAGCTGCTCGCACGGTTTCAATAAGTGTTTTTCGTGTAAAGAAGTTTACATGGGAGACTGCGTATGCTCCTCGAAATTTCTTAAAATAGGTGAGAAATGAGAAAAAAGGAATGACCGGTACACCAAGGATGAGTATGCCGTCGTCTTTGAGTACGTTTCGCATTTTCATAAGGAAAGGGTGTGGTTGATTGAGGTGCTCAAAAATATTATTGGCCCAAATTGCATTGAATGTTTCAGCGAGCTCGAAGCGCTCATCCTCTACATTTTTTTCGAGAATAGTAAGACCCCGTTTTTTTCCTTCTTCGACATGTGCGGGGATTATGGTAATGCCAATGCTTCCTGCGCCGAAGCACGCGAGGTGGTGGCCTTCAGAGCACCCGATGTCGAGCACGCTCTTATTATCGAGTGAGAAGGCGTCAATGATGTTGGAGAATACGCGAGACTTCCTTACGCGTGCAAAGAGGTCATTCGTAGGGGTGTTCATATAGGCGTAGTATACCAGGACAAGGGGCGTTTTTCGGGGCGTCGCGCTCCGTGCTATAGTTTTGGCATTATGCGAGACACATTACGATACGTGGTGTTGGGTGGAGTGTTTATCCTTCCATTTTTACCTTTATTGGTGACCGGAAGCTTGTTCTTTCCATACATCACGGGAAAGAATTTTGCATTCAGAATCATTGTTGAAATCATCTTCGCAGCGTGGGTACTGCTCGCGCTCTATGATGCGCGATATCGTCCACAATTCTCATGGATACTCGCGGCGTTCGGCGGTTTTGTGAGTATCATGCTTGTTGCAAATGTCTTTGGTGAATCACCAGTGCGGAGCTTCTGGAGTAACTTCGAACGCATGGAAGGGTGGATTACGCTCGTACATCTCCTCGCGTATTTTGTTGTGGCGGCTGCGGTTTTGACGACAGAAAAGCTTTGGGACTGGTTTTTCAATGCATCGCTCGCAGCTGCCTCTGTTGTTTCGCTCTACGCGGGATTTCAGCTCTTGGGCCGTGTCGATATTATGCAGGGAGGCTTACGTATTGACGCGACGCTCGGTAATGCGATCTATATGGCGGTGTATATGCTCTTTCATGCATTCATCGCGCTCTTCATGATGACGCGTACGAACATCATGCAGCTCCGTATCCTCTACGGCGGACTTGCGCTCGTCTTTATGTTCCTCCTTGTGCAGACTGCGACACGTGGTACCATCCTCGGTCTGGTTGGTGGTCTTGCAGTCACCGGGCTCTACATCGCCCTTTTTTCAAAGGGAAACGTATTGTTACGCAAAGCTGCGCTCCTGGGACTCGTGCTTGTTGTGGCAATCAGCGCAGCATTTTACATGGCTCGCGATACAGCGTTTGTGCGTGAGAGCCCGATCTTGAGTCGCGTTGCTTCGATTTCACTTGAGGCTGGTGCGACACGCTTCACTATCTGGAGTATTGCGCTGGAAGGTGTTGCGGAGCGACCGATTCTCGGATGGGGACAGGGGAATTTCGACTATGTATTCAACAAATATTACCGCCCGTCGCTCTACGCGCAGGAGCCGTGGTTTGATCGCGTGCATAATATTATTCTCGACTGGATGGTTGCCGGCGGTGTACTCGGCCTTGCTGCATATCTTTCGATTTGGCTTGCGGCACTCTACTATCTCTTTGTCCGCCCACTCCTTAAAAAAGATGAGACGTTTTCTGTACTGGAGCGCGGAATCTTGCTCGGTCTGCTTGCAGGTTATGCGATCCACAATATATTTGTGTTTGATAATCTCATCAGCTACTTCTTCTTTGGGACGATGCTCGTATTCATACATACGCGAGTGGGGAGTCCGATCCCCGCGCTGTCGCGGATTCGTATAGATGGAATGATGATCAATCGTATCGCTGCGCCTGTAGCAGCAGTTATCCTCTGTGTCGGCGTGTACTACCTCAATATTCCTCATATAGCAGCGGCGAAGGACATGATCCAGGGACTTTCCTTTATCAACACAGCAAAAGATAATCCGACAATAAGTCCTCAGCAAAGAGAAGTATTCCTTAGAAGCGGTCTTGCGGAGTTTAAGCAAGCGCTTGATAGAAACTCGTTTGCAAATCAAGAAATACGCGAGCACCTCGCTCTCAGTATGCAGCGCATCTTGTCTGATGCTCAGGTTTCAGTTGAGACAAAACAATCATTTGCAGATCTCGCTGAAATGGAACTTGCAAAACAGATAGTTGAAGAACCAAATGTTGCGCGTACGTACACATTTTTTGGCACGTTCTATCGAACACTCGGTCAACATGAAAAAGCACTTGAGCAACTTGAGCAGGCTCAGACGCTGTCTCCAAAGAAGCAGCGAATCATGTTTGATATCGGGTCAGTATACCTTGCACAAGAAGATTACGAGAAAGCACGCGCGATCTTTAAAGAAGCATTTGACCTTGATCCGGCGTATAGAGATGCGCGGGCATACTACATGGCGGCGGCCATTTATACGGGAGATGAAAAGCTTCTCCAAGAACTCTCAGCGGCTCCGTACGATGAAATCTATTGGAATCATGACGCAATTGTTCAGGTGTATTACGAACTCAGTGAATATGCAAAGGTGGCTGAGCTCTTAGGGAAGCGTATCCAAAAGAATCCGAATGACCCTCAATTGCGGGTTTCAAAAGCAGCCTCTGAATATCAGGCGGGTGATGCGGCAGCAGCTATTCGGACACTTCGCGAGGCGATAGAAGATATTCCAAGTTTTAAGGCGCAAGGCGAGCAGTTTATTGAAGCAATTCAAACTGGAAATATAGAAATCGAAGCGTAACATCTTGTGCTGATATATGCAGTTGGTATAATGCAGATGTGAGTGCTGGAAGCAGCACCAACATGAAAGTCTACGTGAAGGTCCCCGGGGTGGGGGCTTTTGCGTTTTTAATGAATGGTATACTTGAGTTGTCGTTCATCTTTATGTACGGCTAGCGGCAGCACTCACAATATAGACTTTCACTTATTTTGGAGCTCGCGCCCGCTGGCCATACATCAAGAGGAGCGTTCTGGTTTTTATATAACAGAAAATGCGCGGTATAGTGTGTCGTGTATGCAGACACCACGAGAATACATAGAGCATGAAATGCGAACGAACGTGCCGCTTTCTTCATACACGACATTTCATATCGGTGGACCTGCAGAATATTTTGTTACTGTAGAGAATGAGGAGCAGCTGGTGGCAGCGATCGAGTGGGCGAATGCAGGTGCTTTTCCTGTAACTGTGCTTGGAGGGGGATCAAATGTATTGGTGTCTGATCGGGGCGTAAAAGGACTTGTCGTACACCTTCTCATTAAAGGATTTGAATACGATGAGCAAGGCGAGGCGGTATTTGTGCATGCGGGAGCAGGTGAAGTGTTTGACGATGTCGTTGCGTATGCAGTCTCACATGGATGGTGGGGTCTCGAGAATCTCTCGAGCATTCCGGGATACGTCGGTGCGACACCGGTGCAAAATGTTGGCGCGTATGGCGTGGAGATGAGTCAGCTCATTGTGTCGGTCGAGGCATACGATGTTGATCGGGGCGTCATGCGGTCTTTCTCAAACGAAGAGTGTTTGTTTGAGTATCGCGACTCTTTCTTTAAGAGTACGGAAGGAAAGCGATTTGTGATTACGCGAGTGACATACAAGCTCTCAAAGTATGCGCGTCCACAATTACAATACCGCGATCTTGAAGTGTGGAAGAGTGCGCGTGATGGAGAAGTCGGGATTTATGATATCCGACAGGCTGTTCAAGAAATACGCGCTCGAAAGTTTCCTGATTGGCATACGACAGGCACGGCGGGATCGTTTTTTAAGAATCCAGTTATTTCATTAGAGCAATACAAAAGACTATGTGTCCGGTACCCGGAATTGCCAGGGCACGCGCAAGCACAGGGCGGAGTTAAGGTGTCTCTCGGGTGGATACTCGATCGTGTGCTCGCACTTCGTGGGTATCAAATTGGAAATGTTGGAACGTACGAGAATCAGGCACTTGTTCTTGTAAACCATGGTGGTGCGACAGCGCATGATGTTGAAGTATTTGCGCGCGCTATACAAAAAAAAGTTTTTGATGCAACGGGAATTCCTATTGAATGGGAGGTGACGATGGTGTCGTAATGACAAAAATAAATTTGCACTGAATAAATTTTACTCAGTGCAAATTTATTTTTTTAAAAAATATTTAAAAATAATTTTTTTTGTTATCCACATAAAAAAATTTTATTTCGTTGTATGCACATGACATGTGCATGATAATTATGAAAGAGCAATTGTTTTCTTTCTTTGCATATTACAAAAAGAAAACAATGCGGTCGAAAGAAGTAATAAAAAATTTACACAAAATACTATGGCAGCAAAAAAGCGAAAGGCAGCTAAGAAGACAGCTAAGAAGACAACCAAGCGCAAAGCTACAAAGAAGAAGGCAACAAAGAAGAAGGCAGCAAAGCGCAAGAAGCGTTAATCTGCTTCAAAAGCAAAACAGCCTCTGGTCACAGAGGCTGTTTTGTTTGTTATGAATCCTGGTGAAGCTCTCTTTTCCGTGTGGTATACTGTGGCCCATGTCATTTCTCGACCGTTTCTTTGGCAAGTCGTACGAGCGCGAGCTCATGGCTGCCCAGGCGCTTGTCCCCGTCGTCGCTTCTTTTGAGGAGGGCCTCGCAATGCTTTCCGATAGCGAGCTTTTAAATAAGACAGCTGCGTTTAAAGAGCGTATCTTCAATGGCGCATCACTCGATGAACTCCTCCCTGAAGCGTATGCGACCGTCCGTGAAGCCGCGCGTCGTACACTCAATGAGCGGCACTACGATGTACAGATCGTTGGTGGCGTGCTTTTGCATCGCGGAAAGATCACCGAGATGCGCACAGGAGAAGGTAAGACGCTCGTCGGTACGCTCCCGACCTACTTAAATGCTCTTACTGAGAAAGGGGTTCATGTAGTGACGGTCAATGATTACCTCGCTCGGCGTGATGCCGTATGGATGGGGCAGATTTACGCTGCTCTTGGTCTTACGGTCGGTGTTATTAACCATGATGCTTCATATATATATGATGCGGGGCACCGCGAAGCAGACGCAGAACGCGATGCGGAGGGCTCGTTTCGAGTCGTTTATGATTTTTTGCGACCAGTGACGCGTGCAGAAGCGTATCGTGCAGATATCACTTACGGAACGAATAATGAATTTGGGTTTGATTATTTGCGTGACAATATCGAGTATGATGTTGAGAATCTTCGCCAGCGGGCACCTCACTTCGCCATTATCGACGAAATAGACTCTATTCTTATTGATGAGGCACGCACGCCGCTTATTATTTCTGCTCCTGCACAAGAATCTGAGAACCTCTACGAAGTGTTCGCACGCATTGCGGCGAAACTCAATAATGAGGAGCATTTTACAATTGATGAGAAGCTCAAGAGTGCGACTTTGACGGATGCTGGCATTGAGCGTGCACAGGAGTTGCTTGGTATAGATAATATTTATACTGATCGCGGCATCAAGTATGTCCATCATCTTGAGACGGCCGTGCGCGCGAAAGCGCTCTATACGCGCGACAAGGAATATGTGGTACGCGACAACGAGGTTGTCATTGTCGATGAGCATACAGGACGTTTGCAGCCGGGCCGTCGCTGGTCAGAAGGTCTTCATCAGGCGATCGAGGCGAAGGAAGGTGTTGCGATTCAACGCGAGTCACGCACCTATGCATCAATCACATTCCAAAACTATTTCCGCATGTACGAGAAGCTTGCGGGTATGACCGGAACGGGCCTCACCTCGCAGGAAGAATTCTATTCGGTATATAAGCTTGAGGTCGTTCCGGTGCCAACGCATCGCAAAACACAGCGTATCGATCATAACGATCTGGTGTTTCAGACGGAGCGTGGGAAATTTCAGGCGGTCATTCGCAAAGTGAAAGAGATTCATGAGAAGGGACAACCGATTCTCATCGGTACTGCATCGATTGAGCGAAATGAAATGTTGAGCGCAGAGCTCGTGAAGGCAGGCATTCCGCACGAGATGTTGAACGCAAAGAATCACGAGCGAGAAGGTGAGATCATCGCAGCCGCGGGCGAAAAGGGGAAAGTGACCCTTGCGACCAACATGGCTGGTCGCGGTGTTGATATCAAGCTTGGCGGCGTCGGCGTATCGAAGGAAAAGGCTGACGAAGTCCGTGCGCTCGGTGGTCTCTTCGTGCTCGGTACAGAGCGTCATGAAGCGCGCCGTACTGACGATCAGCTTCGCGGTCGCGCAGGACGACAGGGTGATCCGGGCGAGACGCAGTTTCTTGTCTCAATGGAAGATACGCTCATGCGCGTATTCGCGTCTGATGTGGTGAAGAATATGATGGGTCGTTTTGGCATTCCGGAAGATCAGCCGATTGAAAGTGGCGTGATTACGCGCTCGCTCGAATCTGCACAGCGTAAGATTGAGGGCTTCAATTTTGATGCGCGTAAGCACGTACTTGCGTACGATGATGTACTCAATCGCCAGCGCCAAGCTATTTATGCGCGTCGCCGTAAGCTCCTATTGGGAGCTGACGACGAGGTTGATCTTGTGCTTGCCGAGGTTGTTGCGTTTATGCCTGAGAGCGAAGCAATGATTACGGAAAAGCGTGCGCAAGTCGGGGCAGAGAAATGGCACCCACTCATGCGCCGTCTTATTTTGCAGGTGACGGACATACTTTGGATTGAACATCTTGAACTCATGAATTACACGCGTTCAAGCGTCAACCTTCGTGCGTACGGCCAGCGCGATCCGCTCATTGAGTATCGAAAAGAGGCGAACCGACTCTTCAAGGAAATGAATGATGCGCTTTTGATGCGCATTGCCGAGCTTATACCAAATGTTGCCGAGCAAGCGCTCGAGCGCGAGGAGCGCGAACTTCGTCAGGTTCAAAAGAACGCGCAGCTCATCGGAGGCAGCGCCTCTTCTGGAGAAGGTACTGAAGCACAACGTAGTCAAAAGCCGGTTCAGGCTACCCCAAAGATTGGCCGCAACGACATGGTTACAATTTCAAATGGAACCGAAACAAAAGAGATGAAATTCAAAAAGGCCGAAGAACTCATTGCATCGGGAGGCTGGAAGATTGTCTCTTAGTAGACAAGCACTCGGTGCGGCGCCATAATTGTTCCATGACTACTATCTACCGTGTACTTATTACAGCACTTGCGCTCATGCTTGCTGCGTATCTCATTCCTGGTATTTTTGTTGATAATATCTATGTAGCAATTTTTGCGGCTGTCGTGCTCGGTCTCCTCAATCTCATAGCGCGACCGATTCTCGTCATTCTTACATTTCCGATTACTATTCTTACGCTCGGACTCTTTATCTTCGTGATCAATGCAGCGATCTTTTGGTTTACCGCGTCATTTATTGATGGTTTTGAGGTTGCTGGATTCGTACCGGCGCTCGTTGGTTCACTTGTCGTGTCGCTCGTCAGTACTCTCGGGAATCACTTTATCTCATAGTGTTCGCTCCACAGTTTTTATGCGAGGGGAATCGTGCCGTGCTTTTTGCCGCACGCTAGGGTATACTCATGCGTCACGGATGCGCATACAATAGAGCTTATGTTTGTAGATGAAATAACCATACATGCGAAAGCAGGCAACGGCGGCAATGGTGTCGAACGCTGGCTTCGTGAACAGCATCGACCGCTTGGAGGGCCTGCAGGCGGCAATGGCGGCAAGGGGGGAGATGTCTATATTCGTGCGGTGCGAAATATTAATCAGCTGTCCAAATATACCGGTACGAAAGAATTCAAAGCACAGAATGGCGAGCATGGAAAAGGGCGCAGTCGCTTCGGCAGAAATGGGGAAGATCTCGTTATTGATTTGCCTATCGGGTCTCAAGTCGAGCTTACTGATCTGGGGCGTACCTATGAGCTTGAGCATGAGGGAGAGACTATCTTGATTCTTAAAGGTGGAAATGGAGGACTGGGAAACGAGATGTTTAAGTCCTCAGTCAACCGCTCTCCCACAGAGACGACCCCCGGAAAACCTGGTGAAGAGTCAGAGCTTAAAATCGAGCTCTCACTCGTCGTCGATGTTGGTATCATCGGTCTTCCAAACGCAGGTAAATCGACACTCCTGAATGCGCTCACAAACGCGCGTTCACGCGTGGGTGATTATCCGTTTACGACACTCGTGCCGCATCTTGGAGATTTGTATGGCTTTATTCTCGCTGATATTCCGGGACTTATTGAGGGTGCGTCAACAGGCAAGGGGCTCGGACATACATTCTTGCGCCATGTACAGAAGACCAAGATGCTCCTCCACTGCATTGCGCTGACTGAAGCATCAGTCGAAGATACATATGAGACGGTTCGGAAAGAGCTTACAGCGTTCGATGCAACGCTTGCAGAACGTCCCGAGTGGGTTATTTTAACAAAGTCAGATTGTGTTTCAGGAGAGGAGGCGCAGGTGGCTGCGGATATTTTCAAAAGGAAGGGGATCCCGACATTCATTATTTCTCATACAGATGTCAAAGCGCTCAAAAATCTCGCAGACTCATTGACGCAGTATCTCGAGAACGGTCGGTCATAGGTAGTGGTCTGGCTGCTTTGATAGGGGGTACCACCTCTGGTAGTATGGGATCATGAAAAAAGAAGCATATACTCCGACCATAGGTCTTGAGATTCATGCGGAGCTCAGGACAGAAACCAAGATGTTCTGTGGGTGTAAAAATGCCCCACATGACTCGGAGCCGAATATCCACGTATGTCCCATTTGTGTGGGCCATCCGGGTACACTGCCGATGGTTAACGAACAAGCAGTTCAGCACGTACTTCTCGTCGGTCGGGCGCTTGAAGCGAATCTTGCTACGTTCACTGAATTCGATAGAAAAAATTATTTCTACCCCGATATACCGAAAGGATATCAGATCAGTCAGTTTGCATATCCGCTTGTCTCGAAGGGAAGCCTTGCAGGTGTCGCAATTACTCGGGTTCATCTTGAGGAAGACACTGCTCGCTCGGTCCATGACAAAGCTGCCGGAAGTTTGATCGACTATAATCGCGCAGGAGTGCCGCTCATGGAGTTGGTCACGGAACCGGTCATTCATGACGCAAAGACAGCAGGAAATTTTGCGCGCGAGCTTCAGCTCTTGCTTCGGACGCTCGGAGTCTCGGATGCAAATATGGAGCGCGGTGAAATGAGAGTTGAGGTCAATATTTCTGTCAGCGCGTCTGATTCATACGGAACAAAGGTTGAAATTAAAAACCTCAATTCCTTCCGCTCAGTTGAATCTGCCATAGCGTACGAGATCGATCGTCAAATCAATCTGCTCGAAAAGGGGGAGACTATTATTCAGGAAACTCGAGGATGGGACGAAATAGGTTTGAAAACAGTATCGCAGCGAAAGAAGGAGTCGTCACATGACTATCGATATTTTCCTGATCCTGATATTCCAAAATTTAGTACACAGGAAGTACCTACTCTGGCATTATCTCGGCTAGACGAGATAATGCCAGAAACACCAAGTAAAATAAGGGCAAAATTTCTTGATCTCGGCTTGCCGAACAATATTATAGAAATACTCGTTGCTGACAGGTCATCAAGTAAGTTCTATGAACAAGCAATAACTGAGCTTGAAGCAGTGCGCGCCTCTACAACTACTGACGATAAAAAGAAGCTCGTAAATTTCCTCACGACTGACTTGTTGGGGGCTATCGCAAAGGAGGGTACTTCAATTGAGCAGGCCTCGCCACGCAACTTTGCTGAACTCATTGCGCTTTTCCTTGAGGGGGTTATTACGACGCGTGTTGTAAAAGACCTGCTCTACGAAATCTCTTTTGGAACTGTTTCTCCTCGAATTATTGTAGAGGAGAGAGGGCTCTTGCAGGGGGCGTCAGGTACTGATCTTGCGACTCTAACGGATGAGGTACTTCGTGAGAATCAGAATGTTGTTGAAGATTATAGAAAGGGCAAGGAGGCGGCGCTGCAATTTCTTGTGGGACAACTGATGAAGAAGACACGAGGTTCTGCTGATCCGAGCGAGGTTAAAGCAATCATTCTGAAAAAGATTATATAGCCTATTTCCTAGTTATTTCGGAAAAACAGAAAGGATATGCACAGCGCGCGCATATCCTTTTTTCGTATCTCATGACGTATACTGTCTGACATGGATACTGTTGTGTTTGCAGATAAAAAATATATCAAGGCTTCGAAAGCGGCGACTGCAGCTGGTTATACAGCTGATTATGTTGGACAACTCTGTAGAAAGGGGAAAATTGATGCGGTGCTTTTGGGTAAGACCTGGTATGTTCACGAAGATTCACTTGCATCGCATAAGCAGCAGAATGCTGACCGATCAAATGCTGAAGTAACGCGCAAGGATGTGCAGAGACAACGAGCAGAAATAGATGTGCGACAAGACGCTCCCATAAAGACAACATCTGAGTCAGCGCACTGGCGTCGTCTTCTTGAAACTCCAATAAGTTATAGTAGTGAATCAGATAATTTAATACCAAGTCCGATCCGCACTTCAAATCAAGCGCCTGAAAAAGAAAGTGATAAAGGTGTTGAATTTTCTGAACCAATCGTGCCAGAAAAAGAAGAAACGCCTCAAAATGCCGAAATTTCAGTTGCAATTCGAAGAGACGTGTCAGACACGAGTGTTAAGCAAAAACAAAGCCACGACCGCGTTTTGCGCGAAATACGACAGGTGAATGAAAAAAACATGGAGATCCAGTCTCTTCCTGAAGTGCGAGAAATTGTAGTTCGACGTTCGCTTGCACCAATGATACTCGCGACTACTATGTTTATAGTCCTACTCTTGAATATTTTTGCAGAGATACAGTGGGTCTACACATCAGGCGGATCACAGGTAGACAAACAGATGGATGCACGCTATAACGTTGCGTCCCTCTCGAGTATCATGAGTGATATAGATAAATAATTGATCGTATATCTTTATTTTTAGCCATATCTCTTTTACCCGAGATTTTTTAAATCACAATGATTCTCGATTATTTCTAGTGACTGTACTTGGAGAGGTTTAAAATTAAAAAAGGATTAATATAAAAAGTCTCTCATAGCCGAGGGATTTTTTATTTATTTTAAATACCACTGATTCTTTACAGAAAAGCGGTGGACACCTAAGATTTTTTTCTCGTCAAATTTTGTTAATTAATCGATGAGGAATAATAAAAATGTTATCGAAACATATATTTTTTTTGTCCCCATATTTTGCATCAATTTTTGCAGATAAACGTCCGAAAAAGCTATACAATTACCAGATAGTTTGGTTTTTCGAACAACATGGCAATTGCAGTAAAAATTCAAAATAGTGATTACATTCCAGCCGGAGAGGCGGGACGTATGTTTGGATATACTGCCGACTATGTCACACGTCTTGCTCGAGAAGGAAAAGTTGCGGCGCAGCGGCTCGGAAAGCAGTGGTTGGTCAACGCAGATTCGCTCGCATCATTTGTTGCGTCAAGTTCAAAGAATAAAGAACTTCGAAGTGATCGAATTCGACGCGAGCGTCAGCTTGAGCGCGTGCAGTTTCAGAAAAAAGTCATTCGTGCGAAAGCATTGCCGTCACCGTATGTTCCAGTCTTTGTTTCTGATTCAATTGAGCTTCGTGTCCAGGCGCTCCTCATGTCTTTTTTTGCTCTCTTTGCGGGAGGGTTTCTTGGAATATTTTTATATACAACTCCATTGGAGCGCACAGCAGATGCAGTGGTAGCACTTGGAGCAATTGATTCTGCGGTTGTTCTTGAGAGCGCGACGGACGCAGCTGAACATGTCGCAGCAGTTGCAACGACGATTGATTCATTTTTTTCGCATACGCATGACGCACTTCGAAGTCTTGCGATCGGCGTCTACATGTTTGCGCATATGTCATCGCGCGAGTCAGCTTCATTGACCTACGAGGGAACACCTGCGGTTGATTTGCGTGGAGGCGCGGCGCCGGTAAGTGAAGGAATGGTTGTGCTTCCGGGCGATGCTTCACGCGCTGAGATTGAATCGGTAAAGACTTCGTTTTCGGACGAGGTTGTCGTCACGCCCGAAGGTGATGGGGGGACAGGTATGGTACAGCCGGTTTTCAGATCGCGTGCAGGCGATCAATACCGGTACGTACTTGTACCTATTGATCCTGGTCGGTAGCGCAGAGTGTGCGTATGCACACTCTGCGCTGTCTGCGAGGATAGCAGGTCGATATTACAAAGAGTTAATAACGTTAAAAAATAAAAGATTATGAAAAGCATTGAAATAGTACACACGCTCAAGCAATCGCTTGTTCTCACGCTCATTGCTATGGTCGCGCTTCTGAGTGCGTACTTGGTGGCAGAACCGCGCGTAGGACAGGCAATCTACGATCAGTTCACCATCTCACAGACTGTTACCGCAGAAATTTCATTTCTTGCAACAGCAAACAATGTGACAATGAGTCCATCACTTGCCGGTATTACGGGAGGTACGTCAAACGGCTCCACACAGGTGCGCGTCATGACAAACAACGCTGCAGGTTATTCGATGAGCATTACAGCGAGCTCGAGCCCTGCGCTTCAGGGAAACTCACAGGGTGGTGAATTTCAGGATTACACTGAAGCATCTGCTGGTACGCCCGATTTCACATTTTCGGTTGGATCAAATACCGCTGAATTTGCGTATAGCGTAAAAGCAACGACAACATCGGATGTTGATCCGACATTTCGTGACAACGGCGTAGATACCTGTGCGACAGGATCAAGTAATACCGCAGGTGCGTGTTGGTATAACCTCTCAACATCACCGGAAACGATCATCAATCGTGCGACCGAAACACCAGCATCTGGTGCGACGACCACGATCTTCTTCCGTGCGCAGATTACTGCAAACCCATCGCCAGCAGTTCCTGCAGATACGTATGTAGCGACAACAACACTTACTGCCGTAACAAACTGATATATGACAACTCGAAATACCTACACAGCCAGACAGATCCGATTGAGTATCGTAGGTCTTCTTGTTGCATTCGCGTGGCTGCTTTTTGTGCCGACGCACACGAACGCTGCGTATGAGATAGAAAAGTTGCCTGAAGACACTGTTGTCGGAGACTTTGTGGTTGGACCGGGAAAAGTTGAACTTTCTGTCCAGCCCGGAGAGACGAAGACGGTTGAACTTCTGGTAACAAATCGCATGGGAACTGCACGAACATTCAATCTTGCGATTGAAGACGTGACTGGATCACAGGATCCAAATACAACGGTTGTGCTCCTCGGTGATGATCGAGGACCGTACTCGCTCCATGATTATCTTCAGATTTCGGAGATGAGCTTCGTTCTGCAGCACGCAGAGCGAGCGCGAGTTCCGGTGACAATATCGGTACCAGCAGATGCTGAGCCGGGAGGTCGATACGGCACAGTTCTTGTAACGACGACGTCGGCAGAAGATGGGACCGCAGTCGAGCCAGGTATGGCGCGCACGGGATCCGTCATTGTGTCGCGTGTTGGAACTTTGTTCTTTGTAACCGTGCCAGGAGACGTGCGCACTGAGGGTGCGCTCGAAGATTTCAGCACGATACCAGACAAGATGTTCTTTACCGATGGACCGATTCGATTCCAGGTACTGTTTGGGAATACCGGATCGATCCATCTCAATCCGTACGGTGAAATACGGATCCGGAATATCTTCGGTCAGGAAGTCGGTGTGGTGCGTGCAGATCCGTGGTTTGCGCTTCCGGGTTCGCTTCGATTCCGTGAACTTGCATGGAATCGAGGATATCTGGGAGGGTATTACACTGCGGAGCTCACATTGAATCGCGGCTATCAGGATATCCTTGATACCGCAACAATCTCGTTTGTGGTTATTCCGTGGAAGCTGATCGCAATTGTATTTGGTGCGCTCTTTGCGCTGATATTTGCAATTCGATTCATTGCACGTCGCTTCGAGATACGCGTAAAGACAAAGTAGGTCATGCACATGTTCCTTAGAGATACGTATACCGCCGCGCTGCTCACAATCATATTTGTGTGTACTGGTTCACTTATACCGCTCGTTGACGCGCAAGTGATGCAGAGCACCAACTATCGCATTGAAAGCGATAGTATCAACGTCGGCGGAGGATACAGTTCTTCTTCAAACTATCAGTTGCAAGATACAACAGGAGAAATCGCAACGGGGGAATCAGAAAGCGAGACATATGCTCTCAAAGCTGGTTATCAGCAAATGCAAGAGATTTATCTTGCGCTCACCAATGCGGCAAACGTAACGCTTTCGCCATCGCTCGGCGGTGTGACGGGCGGCACGAGTAATGGATCAACCTTCGCGACAGCAACAACCGATAATCTTGCAGGGTACGAATTGACCATTACCGCAAGCGGAAGCCCGGCGATGCAGTCAGGAAGCAATAGTATTCCCGATTACACGCCCGTTGGATCAGATCCAGATTATTCATTCACAAATTCAGCGAATGAATCACAGTTTGGATTTTCGCCAGAGGGTACCGATATCCCTGCACGATTCAAAGATAACGGTGCATCGTGCAATACCGGCAGTGGTAACACGGCAAGTGCATGTTGGGACGGCCTCTCGACGAGCGCGCAGACGATTGCCCGTAGGACGAGTGCAAATCATCCGAACGGCACAGCGACGACGATTCGATTTCGTGTAGAGATAGGCTCAACGGCAAACCAAGCAGCAGGGCAGTACGTAGCGACAACGACCTTGACGCTCCTCCCGCTCTAGAACCATGAAATTATTTATTACGCACATAACACTGATGACCCTCGCATGCATGAGCATGGTGTGGTCCCCGATGCTTCATGCTGCGTACTACGATAGCTTCACGGTTAGTCAGACGGTGACTGGTGTTCCTGACGGTACAGCTCCAAGCGTACCAGCGGGACTCACTGCAACGGCGATCAGCGTTTCGCAAATCAATCTTTCGTGGACCGCTTCAACAGACAATGTTGCCGTGACGGGATACAGAGTCTTTCGCGATTCGGTTCAGATTGCCACGTCAACACTGACAACGTATAGCGACACGGGGCTCACACACAGTACGACGTATTCGTACACCGTTGCAGCATTTGATGCGGCAGGGAATGTGTCAGCACAATCTGCATCGTCGAGTGCGACGACGCTGACACCAGCAGCTGAAGAAGCTCCGAGTTCATCGGGCGGCGGCATGGTCGGAGGATTGGTATCGCTCTACATTACGCCTGGCCTCTACACGGCGGATCTGAATTGGGAGACGCTCACACCAGTTCGCTATCACGTCAGATGGGGGCGCACTGCATCATACGAATCAGGATTCCTTTCGACTGAATTATTCTCGAAGGTCCACACAACGAAACTCACGGGACTTTCTCCTGACACGCGCTATGAGTTCACGATCATTACTGTTGACCAGTACGGTAATGAACGAACACTTGTGCAAGATTCATTTAGAACACTTGCGGGACCGGACCTCACCCCACCATCTAACGTCTTCAATCTTCGTACGCAGGTTGAAACGGTCGATGATGTGCGTCTCTCATGGCAAAACCCACGTGAAGCAGACTTCTCGCATGTTCGCATTCTTCGTTCGCCCCTCTTCTATCCGAGCGATCCTCATGATGGCGCTCTTATATATGAAGGAGACGGTACGGAATTCTTCGATGCAGATGCATTGCGGAAAAACGATCGTGCCTACTACACCGTATTCACGGTCGATGATAAGGGGAACATCTCGTCTGGCGCACTTGCAATTGCGCGTCGCGCAGGTGTGCCGCTTGAAGAAGATCGCGGGACTGCATCAACCACGATCGAGCTCTCGCTCATGGATATTCAATTCATCCAAGATGGACGTGTTGTTTCTCCTGCCACCGTTGAGGAGGATGTCTACTTTACGCTCGACAGCACTCGACCATTCACCATTCTTATCCCATACGATGCGCTACTTGAAAACCTCAAGACGGTCATGGTGACGCTTGCGCATCCGCAGGATAAGTCGCAGCTGTTCTCATTTTTGTTGCGCATTAACAAAGAAAAGACTGCGTACGAAGCGCAGATCGCCCCGCTTGTTGACGAGGGCTACTACCCGACAGGAATTACCGTGATCGACTATGCGCTAAAAGAGATGGCAGATGTGCGGGCGACAATTGTCGTTACGCGCCCCGCAGAAAAGGAATCGGTTGCTTCAGGAATATATGGTCGAGTTAATGTTCTCTTTCTCCTCTTGCTCATCGCACTTCTCGCGGTGGGTTATTGGCTGATACGGAGAGACCAGTATAGGTATGCATAACGTTCGCTTTACAACCACATACATATATATGAGTGCGCTTGCACGCGTACTTGTCGTTTGTGCGCTCATTGCAGCGCTGTGTGGTGGGGCAATTTTCAATACAACAAAAGCCGAGGCTGCATTTAATGCAGAGATTAATTACCAAGGAAAACTCACGAATAGCAGCAATGCGGCGGTTGCAGACGGTAACTATGATATCGAATTTAATTTGTATACGGTTGCCACGGGAGGAGTTGCCATCTGGACAGAGACACAGACGGTCCACGCAACGAGCGGACTCTTCAGCGTCATGCTCGGTGATGTCTCGTCACTTTCGGGCGTCGATTTCAATCAGACACTTTACCTTGGTGTGACTGTTGAGGCAGATAGTGAGATGGCGCCACGAAAAGTGCTTGGTGCAGTGCCGGCAGCCTTCCAAGCGCAGGAGCTCGATGGCTTTACCGCATCACAGTTTTTGCGCAGCGATGATGCTGACACGATGGCCTCATCATCTGCGACGACGCTCCTGACGGTGACGCAGTCAGGAACGGGAAATATCCTTGATCTTAAAGACGGTGCAACGACAATCTTTACCGCAAAGGATGGGGGACACATCGGTATCGGTACAACAACAACAAGCGGCGCACGCCTTACCGTGCAGACGTCTGGTACGACTGACATTCTCAATCTGCTTGAGACGGGAGGTACGGAAGTCTTTACGGTACTTGAAAGTGGAAATGTCGGCATCGGTGATACGTCGCCGACGGCGTTACTGACCGTTGGTGCAAATGATGCTTTCCAAGTAAATTCATCCGGCGCGATTGCAGCCGCAACCGGCATCACCTCAAGCGGCACCATCACATTCAGCGGACTTACGAGCGGCTTACTCTACGCAAATAGCTCGGGTGTTCTTTCAGCATCATCTTCAATCTCGTCGTCAATTATCGAAGATGCGTATGTTCGTAATACAGGAGATTCAATTTCTGGTAACCTCACGTTCAGTGGTACTTCGGCAAATATAGTACTTGGATCAAACTGGATCTCAGGAGATGGGGGTGATGAGGGGTTGTATGTTGCAAGCAATGGAAATGTTGGCGTTGGTACCTCGAGTCCATCGGAAAAGCTTCAGGTTGCTGGAAATATAAAAATTGGCACCCATGAAAGTGTCGGTAATGCCATTCTCGCTCCGTATACGTTAGGAGGCCTGATTGTTAAACCTCAGTACAATATAAATGACTCAACTTCCGCAGTATTCGAGGTTCAGGCATACAACAGCACACCGCTGGCTACCTTCAAGGAAAGTGGCAATGTTGGCTTTGGTACAACGAGCCCTGCATGGGAGCTGCATGTCGATAAAACGCAGGACAAAGGTACGTACCTCAATCTCACCAACTTCTCATCCGGCACAACAGCACAAGCGGGTGTATATGGCCGAACTGACACCGCGAGTTATCTTGCGATCGCTCACGGCTCCGGCCGCGTGACGAGTCGATATGGATTTGCCATCGGTGGGTATGCAGAAATGCTCGCGCTCACTGGTAGTGGTCTCTTAATCGGTACGGGAGCAAATGCAACGCCAATTGTTTTTGGTACAAACAGCACTGAACGAATGAGAATCTTGAGTGATGGCAACGTCGGCATCGGCACCTCATCACCACTCACGAAGCTCTCGGTACAAGGCGACTCACGCATTACCGGCAATCTTTCGGTTGCAGGACTTACCGCAACGTCGACCATTACGTTCAGTAGTCTGACTGATGGTTTGCTCTACGCAAATAGCTCGGGTGAGCTTTCATCAACTTCGACGTTGGCACTTTCACTCATTCCTGACAAGTTCCTCCGCAATGATGCTGATGACAGCACTACGGGCGCACTCACTGTCGGTGGAAATCTTAATGCAGATGCGGGTATAGATGTTGCGGGCGGAGATATTACCGCAGCAACAGGTGTGCAGCTCGACTTTACTGACGAAATTGCGGATAAGATTTATTACTACAACACCAACTATGGCGTCGGTATCTCATCGGGTGATCTTGCGACTTGGAGCGGAGGATTCCACTCATGGCGCTCAACGAGTCGCACGGGCACGGAGTGGATGCGTCTGACGGCAACGGGCCTTCTTGGTATTGGTACGACCACTCCGACAAGTAAGCTGACGGTCGCTGGCTCAAGTGCAACGGG